>NZ_JASHKW010000079.1:0-624 GCF_030056915.1 Rhodococcus sp. IEGM 1307 | reverse complement strand
GAATGAGCGAGAACCGAAAGACCGGCCTGCGCCGTGGAGCCCGCATTGCCGGCCTTGGTGCCGCTGCGGCTGTAGTCCTCGGCCTGATGTCCACGGGTGCGGCCAACGCCGACACCTTCGTGCCGCTGCCGGGTGGCGAAAAGGTCGTCAACGCGGGAAGCGTCACGGCCAAGATCGCCCGCAACGCCGAGAGCGCTCTGGTTTCGCCGTCGCTGGCCGCCAATGGTGCGGGCCGCGTTGCGTGGGTTTCGGGTGACGTGTTCGCCGAGCTCGGTGGCGAGGTTCCGGAGGAAGGCGCGACGCTGACCACCGGTTACATCGTGGGTTGCCAAGCCGACATCACCGGTCTCGAGGGTGGTCTGAGTGCCGATCTCGGTCTCGACTCGCTCGGCCTGGGTGGTTCGCTGTCGATTCCGATCAGCGCCGGTGAGGTCAAGTTCGCGAAGGTCAAGTCCAAGACGGACCTGAAGCCGGGTGTGTCGGCGATTCAGTACCGCGACCAGCAGATCGAACTCCAGGGTTGCGGCGGGTATGCGCAGGCTCGTGCGTACACGGTCCTCGAGATTCCGGGGAACCACTACGTCAAGTCGACCCTCTACGGGCAGCCTTTCAGCATCGGCTGAT
>NZ_JASHKW010000078.1:0-632 GCF_030056915.1 Rhodococcus sp. IEGM 1307 | reverse complement strand
GACGAACTCACCGTCTACGCGTCGAAACCGTACTCGTACGCTCGCTGGGTCGAAGAGGACTTCAACGGCGTGCGGCAACCGGGCGCTACTGGTTTCCACAAGATACCGCGGCCCGAACAGGTGGACGCCGCGAAGGCGATCGCGACGGCCTTTCACCACGGCAAGCGCGGATTCCTGTTGGCCGACGAGCCCGGTGTAGGCAAGACCGGCAGCGCAATCCTCGGCGCGAAAGCTGCGCTGAAATTAGGGGGCGGCGACACCGTACTCATCACCGTGGACCGGCCGGCCCAGATCACCATCGCCGCGTGGCGCGACGCCCTCGCTGCGTTCGGCGACGGAGGCTATCGGTGGCTGATCATCTCCCCGGACCAGCTCAAGAAGTTACTCGGACGCAACGGCCAACCGAAGTACTCCTTCTCCCTCATCATCAATGACGAGGCACAGCAATTCAGGCACCTCACGGCCCAGCGCACCCAGTACCAGCGGCGCATCAACCGTCTCTCCGCGACGCCTGAGAAGGCGCCGTTCGTCATCACCGTGACGGCGACGCCGGGTCATCACCCAGGCGAATACACCTACTTGTCTTCGCTTTTCGCGCAACTGCACGATGACCCGCCGGGCGAGTGGGCCGA
>NZ_JASHKW010000077.1:0-632 GCF_030056915.1 Rhodococcus sp. IEGM 1307 | reverse complement strand
ACGCGGGGCGCGAATCCGACCGACTGCATCACCTTGTCGACCACGACGGTCTCGATGTCGCCGGACTTGTTGTTCTTGATCGAGACGGTGACCTTGCTGCCGTCGTCGTCGATGCTCTGGACGGCGGCACCGGTCTTGATCGTGACGCCGAGCTTCTTGTACTGCTTCTCGATCTCCTTGGAGACGTCCGCGTCCTCGTTGGGCAGCGCACGGTCGAGGAACTCGACGATCGTGACGTCCACTCCGTAGTTCTTCAGGACGTACCCGAACTCCATGCCGATCGCGCCGGCACCGACGATGAGGATCGACTCCGGGAGATCGCGGGTGAGGATCTGCTCCTCGTAGGTGACCACGTTCTCGCTGAGCGAGGTGCCCGGCAGCAGCTTGGTGGTGGAACCGGTGGCGATGATGGCGTTGTCGAACGTCACCGTCTCCGTCCCGCCCTTGGACAGCTCGACCGAGAGGGTGTTGGCGTCGGTGAACGACCCCTTGCCGTCGTACTCGGTGATCTTGTTCTTCTTCATCAAGAAGTGAACGCCCTTGACACGCCCGTCCGCGACCTTGCGGCTGCGGTCGTAGGCGGCGCCGAAATCGAAGGACGCCTCTCCCGAGATGCCGAACGTCTTGGCCTC
>NZ_JASHKW010000076.1:0-636 GCF_030056915.1 Rhodococcus sp. IEGM 1307 | reverse complement strand
CGCATCTGCGGATTGCTCTTAACGGTATTGGTGCTGACTGCGGGCGAAGTGTGTCAAAATCTGCCACCTTCTCGGTTGGCGGCCGACCCTCAGGTCACACGCGTTCGTTGCGGACGGTGTTTTCGTTGCGGACGGTGTTGGTGAGCGAACCAAGGCCTTCGATTTCGACCGTGATGCGGTCACCGTCCGTGAGGAAGACCGGCGGCTGGCGCTTCATCCCCACGCCACCGGGTGTGCCGGTGAGGATGACGTCGCCGGGCAGCAGTGTCGTGAACTCCGAAATCGTCTCGATGAGATGTGGGATATCGAAGATCAGTTGAGAGATGACCGCTTCCTGGAGAACGTTCCCGTCGAGAACGGTCCGGATGCACGCATCGGCGATGCCCGGCACCTCCTGCGGGGTGGAAAGGTACGGACCGATCGGGGTGGAGCGGTCCCACGCCTTACCCTGCAACCACTGATGGGTTCTCCGCTGGTAGTCGCGCATCGAGACATCGTTGGCGACGGTGTAGCCGAGGATGTGTTCGTGGGCCTGCTCGCGCGGAATCCGCCGACCGGGACGGCCGATGACGAGGGCCATCTCGGCCTCGTAGTCGATCTCGGTGGTCTCCGGCGGTGCCACGATGTCGTCGTACG
>NZ_JASHKW010000075.1:0-643 GCF_030056915.1 Rhodococcus sp. IEGM 1307 | reverse complement strand
GGGGGGCTGTTTCAAATTTCCGGGTCGGGGTCTCCGCGTGCCGCGGCGCCCCGACCTGATGTTTCTTGGATAATGTGTTGGTGGCCAAGGGGTATCGACCGGTGAATCGTGATCAGCAGTTTTTGTTGCCACCGGACATGCGGGAGTGGGTGCCGCCCACGCATCCGGTGTGGACGGTGATCGAGATCGTCGACACCCATCTCGACACCAGCGCTTTTCACGGCTCTCGCCGCACCGGGGGTGCCGGGCGCGCCGGGTACGACCCGGACATGCTGGTGACCCTGCTGATCTGGGCGTGGTCGCGGGGGGTGCGGTCGTCGCGGCAGATCGAGCGGGCCTGCTCGGAGGTGGTGTCCTACCGGGTGATCTGCGCCGGCGACACCCCCGATCACGTGACGATCTCACGGTTCCGCAAGGACAACCACACCGCCTGCGAGGCCCTGTTCACGCAGGTCCTGATCCTGGCCGCACGGTTGGGTCTGGGCCGACTCGAGACGATCGCGTTGGACGGGGTGAAGATCGCCTCGAACGCATCGAAGGACGCCAACCGCACCGAGGACGGGCTGCGCCGGGCAGCCGAGGCCGAGGCCGCGCGGATCGCCGCCGCCGCGGTGGCCGCGCACGCCGCCACCGATGACGCCGA
>NZ_JASHKW010000074.1:0-647 GCF_030056915.1 Rhodococcus sp. IEGM 1307 | reverse complement strand
CTCGGTGGCCGCGAACATGCTCACCGGCACAGCCGGCAAGACCGACCCCGCGCTGCTCGGCAAGCAGACCAATCCCGTGGGCAACGCGATCACCACGCAGGCGCAGACCCTCGACCTCGCAGGACTCGCCGGGTCGGTGTCGACGATGGCGCAGTCGCAGGGGGCCGAGGATCTCGCCCAGGTTGTCGGCGAGGGCCTGACCGCGGCCAGCTTCTTCGCCTCCGGTGCACACCAGAGCTACCAGAACCTGGTCGTCGACAACGCCGGCCGCAACGCCATCCAGTGGGTCTCGGATTGGCTGAACCTGCAGATCACCCGCGCCGTCTGACGATCCGACCGCATCCGAAGTCGAACAGGAGCACCGAAAAAGTGGCCACTCGAGTACACCGCCCCACCTCCTGCTGGGTGACCTGCCCGCACTGCGACAAACGCACCTACTTCACACGCAAGGATGCCCGCGCAGCACGCACCCATCACGAAAAACGCCACGGCCTGTCAATCTACCCCTGCCCACACCAAGACCAGGACGGCGACCGCTTCCACGTCGGGCACCGCCCAGAAGGACTGGGCCGCGGCCACATCGACCGCGACACGCTCGCCGACAATCAGCGGGGAACACTCTCCGAAGGCAGGTTCGCAGCCGGGGG
>NZ_JASHKW010000073.1:0-660 GCF_030056915.1 Rhodococcus sp. IEGM 1307 | reverse complement strand
CCGTTATCGCCAGCCCAGCAACGCATCTGGTTCCTCAACCAATACGACACCACCACCCCCACCTACAACATCCCCCTCACCCTCCACCTCACCGGCCACCTCGACACCACCGCCCTCCACCACGCCCTCACCGACCTCATCCACCGCCACCAACCCCTCCACACCACCTACCCCCTCCACCACGGACACCCCACCCAACACATCCACCCCCACCCCACAACCCCACCACTCACACCCACCCCCACCACCGAAACCCAACTCCCCCACCACATCAACACCGACACCACCCAACCCTTCGACCTCACCACCGACACCCCCCTCCACACCCACCTCTACCAACTCGACACCACCCACCACACCCTCACCCTCGTCCTCCACCACATCGCCGCCGACGGCCACTCCCTCACCCCACTCACCCACGACCTCACCACCGCCTACACCGCCCACACCCACCACCAACCACCCCACACCACACCCCTACCCCTCACCTACACCGACTACACCCACTGGCAACACCAACTCCTCGGCACACCCCAGCACCCCACCCCCACCACCCAAACCCACACCACCTACTGGACCACCACACTCACCAACCTCCCCGACACCCTCCCCCTCCCCACCGACCGACCCCGACCCACCCACCGCACCCACCACGGGGAT
>NZ_JASHKW010000072.1:0-689 GCF_030056915.1 Rhodococcus sp. IEGM 1307 | reverse complement strand
ACCCCGTGCCCGTCCATCGCCCGTTGCAGTGCCGCCCACGCGTCGGCGGAGGTTTCGGCCCGGGCGGCATACGAGCACACGTCCAGACGCGAGTGGTCGTCGAGAATCTGCAGGATGCACACCACGGTGCCGTCGGCGAGATAGTGCTCGAGGCCGTCGATCTGCCAGCACCCGTTGGGGGTGGAGTACTCGAAACTGCGGCGTGAACGGGGTTTCTTGCGTGGCTGAGGAACGATCTGGCCACACTCTTTCAGTACCCGGTACACCGTCGAGCGCGACGGGGTCGGGTCGAGGCCTTGGGCTTCGAGGCGCCACACGATCGAGATCGGGCCGTTGTCGAAGCCCTCGTCGTCGAGTTCCTTGCGGGCACGGACGATGGCCTCACGCACCTCGGGTCCGGTACTGGTGGGGCTGTGGTGTGGTCGGGTCGAGCGGGTGGTGAACGCTGCGGCGCCCTCGGTGCGGAACCTGCCCACCAGGACGTAGAAGGTATTGCGGGAGATGCCCTGCTCTCGGCACAGGCGGGACACGTTCACCCGTGCCCCGCCTGCGACCGCCGAGACCGCGGCCACGATGTCCGGATTCATCGAAAACCCTTTTCCACCCATGCCCGATTGTCACGGGCACGGGTCGTCAGTGTCCTCGATGTCCTGAGACATCAACTGTCCTGCATGTCCTGAACTCAGACA
>NZ_JASHKW010000071.1:0-704 GCF_030056915.1 Rhodococcus sp. IEGM 1307 | reverse complement strand
AATGCGGAGACTCCGATCGAACGCAAACCGAACTGGATCAAGACGAGAGCGAAGATGGGCCCGGAATACTCCGAGCTCGAGAGCCTCGTCAAGCGCGAGGGTTTGCACACCGTCTGCGAAGAAGCCGGCTGCCCCAACATCTACGAATGCTGGGAAGACCGCGAGGCGACCTTCCTCATCGGCGGGCAGCAATGCACCCGCCGCTGCGACTTCTGCCAGATCGACACCGGCAAACCCGACGACCTCGACCGCGACGAACCCCGCCGCGTCGCCGAATCCGTCCAGGCGATGGGACTGCGCTACTCCACCATCACCGGCGTCGCCCGCGACGACCTCCCCGACGGCGGCGCCTGGCTCTACGCCGAAACCGTGCGCCTGATCCACCAGCTCAATCCCGGCACCGGCGTCGAACTGCTGATCCCGGATTTCAACGCCAAACCCGAGCAACTCGCCGAGGTGTTCGCCACCCGCCCCGAGGTCCTCGCCCACAACGTCGAAACCGTCCCCCGCATCTTCAAGCGGATCCGGCCCGCGTTCCGCTACCAGCGCAGCCTCGACGTGATCACCGCCGCCCGCGAGGACGGACTCGTCACCAAGTCCAACCTGATTCTGGGAATGGGCGAAACCCCCGACGAGGTCACCCAGGCGTTGCACGACCTGCACGACGCCGGCTGCGACATCATCACCATCACCCAGTACCTGCG
>NZ_JASHKW010000070.1:0-755 GCF_030056915.1 Rhodococcus sp. IEGM 1307 | reverse complement strand
CCCTCACCCACCACCACCACCGCAGCCGCCACCCCCGGACACCGCCCCAACACCGACTCCACCTCCCCCAACTCCACCCGCTGCCCCCGCACCTTCACCTGAAAATCAGCCCGCCCCACAAACACCAACGACCCCAACCCATCCCACCGCACCAAATCCCCCGTCCGATACAACCGCGAACCCACACCCCCGAACGGATCCGCCACAAACGACCCCGCCGTCAACCCCGCCCGCCCCAAATACCCCCGCGCCAACCCCGCACCCCCCACATACAACTCCCCCACCACACCCACCGGCACCGGCCGCAACCACCCATCCAGCACCACCACCTCCACCCCCACCGCCGGACCCCCCACCGTCACCACACCCCCCGCCACCAACGCATCACTCACCGTCGCCTGAACCGTCACCTCCGTCGGCCCATACGCATCGAACAACTCCCGCCCCGGCGCCCACCGCGCCACCAACTCCGGCCCCAACACCTCCCCCGCCACCACCAACACCCGCACCGACCCCAACGCCCCCTCCTCCACCGTCGCCAACACCGACGGCGTCACAAAACAATGCGTCACCCCATTGACCGCCAACCACTCCCCCAACGCCGCACCCCCGAACACCCCCGGCGGCGCCACCACCAACCGCGCCCCCACCGAAAACGCCATCAACCACTCGTACACCGACGCATCAAAACTCGGCGACGCCACATGCGACACCCGACACCCCGACCACAAACCAAACCGAACCCGCACCTCCTC
>NZ_JASHKW010000006.1:0-434449 GCF_030056915.1 Rhodococcus sp. IEGM 1307 | reverse complement strand
CGGGTTGGGTGCGGGGGTCGAGCCAGACGAGTTGGAGCATGATCCCGTTTTCGGGATCCAAACGTGCGGCGGCAGCACGGGACTCGACCTCGGCCCGGCCCTTCAGGTCGGCCGGATCATCGAGTGCGACCCGGCGGATCAGCGACGCGACCCGTGGAGCCTGGTCGGCGGCCAGGACCTCCAACACCGTGTCTTCGTCCGTTGTTCCGCGCCGGAGTCGGGCTCGGAGCATGTCGTGGTGGTCGAGGACTGTCTGCACGGTGGCGGTGAGGGTGTCGGTGTCCAGGTCGGGTGGTGCGGTGAGCAGGACCGATTGGCAGTACGTGTCGAGGTTGCCACCGCGCTCGAGCAACCACCGCGCTGCCGGTGGCAGCGGGAACGACCCGATCCCTCCGCCCGGAAGCTCGGAGAGGACCGCGCTCGGCTCCGGCCGTGTGGAGATCGCGCGCGCGAGCCGGGCGATCGTTCTGTACTCGAACACATCCCGCGGAGTGAGTGCCAGCCCGGCGGTCTTCGCGCGTGCCACCAACTGGATGGCCATGATGCTGTCGCCACCGAGCGCGAAGAACGAGTCGTCGACGCCTACGGACTCGAGGCCGAGCACGTCGCCGACGAGGGCGACCAACGACTCTTCGACAGCTGTTCCAGCCGAGCGGAATTCCGCGGCGCGGGTCGTGAAGTCGAGGGCTGGGAGCGCGTTCCGGTCTACCTTCCCGTGGGGCGTCAACGGCAGGGTGGACAGTGAGATCACCGCGGACGGAACCATGTGCGAGGGAAGAAGTGACCTCGTGTGGTCGAGCAGTTCCTCCTCTGCAACGTCGATGCCGGGGACGGGGACGACGTATCCGACGAGATGGTGTGCGCCGTTGCGATCGGCTCGCGGCACTACCACGGCCTGCGAGATCCCGGGGTGACGCAGGAGGGCGGATTCGACCTCGCCGGGCTCGACGCGGTAGCCGTGCAGCTGAACCTGGAAGTCGGTGCGGCCGTGGTAGTCCAGCTGTCCATCGGGGTTCCAGCGGGCAAGGTCTCCGGTTCGGTACATGCGGGAGCCGGGGACGCCGAACGGATTCGCGACGAACCGACCGGCCGTGATCCCGGGCCTGCCGAGATACCCCCGCGCCAACTGAGCTCCGCCGAGATACATTTCGCCGGTCACCCCGGGGACGACGGGGTGCAGCCGGCCGTCGACGACGTACACCTGTGTATTCCACACCGGCGACCCGATGGGCACAGCGGGGGCAGGTTGGTCGGCTGCGACGTCGTGGTACGTCGCTGTCACGGCCGCCTCCGCGGGACCATACATGTTGCCGAGGCGGACACCCTGCGCAAGCACGTTGCTCGCCGTCCGTGCACTGATCGCCTCACCCCCGGTCAGGACCCGGCGCAGGGACGTGGGGAAGGAGTGCCGATGATCGTTGACGAACACGTCGAGTAGGGAGGGCACGAACTCCACCACTGTGATCTGCGTGTCGTCGAGGAGGCCGGACAGATAGTCGAGGTCGAGCTGCCGATCCGGGCGCAGGAGGACCAGGATGCTTCCTGAACAGAGAGCCGCGAAACACTCCCAGATGGCGACGTCGAAGGCGATCGGCGCCTTCTGCACGGTGCGGTCACGCTCGTGTAGCGGCAGATGAGCCTGCGACCAAGCCAGCTGGTTCGCGATTGCCGCGTGGGATACCGCCACCCCTTTGGGTGTGCCGGTCGAGCCGGATGTGTAGACCACGTAGGCCAGGTTGTCGGGGTGTAGTGGTGCGCCCCGGTCCGCGTCGGTCACCGGTGCGGCGTCTCGGGCCTCGCGGTCGATGTCGTCGAACCGCGCCACCGGAACCCCGGCCGGAGCGGGTAGGTCGGCGTCGGCGGTGGTGACGACGAGAGCCGCCGACGCGGTGTCGATCAGTGATTCGAGGCGGTCGGTGGGGTGGCCGGGATCGAGGGCGAGCACCGCAGCACCGGACTTGACCACCGCGTACATCGCGGCGAGCATCTCGAAGGATCGCGGGAGCATGAGGGCCACAATGGATTCGGCGCCGATCCCGCGGACGAGGAAGGAGCGCGCCAGGCGGGTCGACCAGGTGTCGAGTTCGGCGTAAGTGAGGATTCGATCCTCACAGCGAACGGCCGGTGCATCGGGTGCCGCCGCGACCCGTGCCTCGAACAGGTCCACTATCGTCGCGGCCGGAAGGTCGTGGGCCGTGGCGTTCCACCGGTCGAGGACGAGCCCGCGCTCGGCGTCGTCGAGGATGTCGATGTCACCTACCACCGCCTCGGGATCTGTCACTGCTGCGGTGATCACCCGAAGGAGCCGGCCGGAGAATGCGCTGATCGTGCCGGCGTCGAACAGGTCGGTGGCATAGACGATCTGCCCGCTGATACCTGTCACCGAACCTTCCTCGGCCGGTTGTTCACGCAACACCACATTCAGGTCGAACGGCGACACTCGGGGGTCGAGTTCCGCGACATGCACTTCGAGGCCGGGCAGCGCGAGGCGTGGCGGCTCGATGTTCTGGAACGACAGCATTACCTGGAACAACGGATGACTCGCCGCCGAACGTGGCGGGTGAAGTTCGTCCACGAGGGTTTCGAACGGAATGTCGGCGTGCGCGAAAGCCGCCAGATCGGCATCGCGCACCGCCGCCACGACGGCACCGAACGGTGACGCCGGATCGACGGTCGTGCGCAGAACGAGAGTGCCGACGAACATACCGACCAGGGGATCGAGCGCCTGTTCGCCGCGGCCGGCGGTCGGCGACCCGACGACGACGTCCGTGGTGGCGGCGAGCCGGGACAGCAACACGGCCAGGGCCGCGTGGATCACGACGAACGTCGTCGTGTGGTGGGAACCGGCGAAGTCGACGAGCCGGCGATACGTCGTCTCGGGCATCACGAACGGCACCGCTGCGGCCCGGTACGACGCGGTGGCGGGACGCGGCCGATCCAGCGGCAACTCCAACCGTTCGGGAAGATCCGCGAGCGCCGTGCGCCAGAAGTCGAGTTGCCGTGCCACCGGCGACGCCGGGTTGGTCACGGACCCGAGGACCTCCCGCTGCCACACCGAGAAGTCCGAGAACTGCACGGGCAACGGCTCCCACACGGGAGCGCGGCCGGCGCGGCGCGCGGTGTAGGCGGTGGAGAGGTCGCGCGCCAGGGGGACCAGCGATGCCCCGTCGGCGACGATGTGGTGCACGACGACAGCCAGGACGTGGTCGCGGTCGTCGAGTTGCCACAGTCGGACGCGAACCGGCGGACGGACCGTGACGTCGAACCCCTCGGCGACAACTTCGTCGATGGGGCCGGATACCTGCGCTGCATCGGCCACGGGAATCGGCGCCAGATCGACCGACACGCTCTCGGCGGGGACGACGACCTGCACCGGTCCGGTGTCGGTCAAGGGATAGAGGGTCCGCAACGGTTCGTGCCGAACGAGGACGTCGAGGAGCGCAGCGCGCAGCGCGGCGACGTCGAGGCGACCCGTCAGCCGGACCACCATCGGAACGTTGTAGACGGCCGACGTCACGTCGAACTGGTTGACGAACCACATCCGCCGCTGCGCGAACGACACCGGTGCAGGTTCGGTATGGACCCGGGGGCCCAGAGCGGGTCGATCCGGGTGCACCTCGCTCGCGTCGAGCACGGCGGCGAGTCCGCGCACCGTGGGCGCCTCGAACAGGGAACGGATCCCGAGTCGGGTCCCGCACGCCGAATCGATTCGGGCGACGACTTTTGCCGCGTCGAGGGACGTGCCACCCAGTTCGAAGAAGTTGTCGTCGACACCGACGCCACCGATGCCGAGAACCTGGGCGATCACCTTCGACACCGTCCTCTCGGTCGGGGTGGCCGGGGCGTGGTAGACGGGGGAGTGCCGCAGTTCCTCGGGAACGGGAAGGGCGTCGAGGTCGACGTCCCCGGTCTCGGTGACGGGCAGTCGGTCGAGGACGACGACCGTGCCCGGGACCCAGGGCGGGGGCAGGATCATCGCGGCGTGGGCGCGGATATCGGAGATGGCCGGCGCGGATCCGGGTGCCGGCACGACATACGTCACAAGGGCGGGTTGTCCGGCGCGCGGGGTGTGGTCGACGGTGACCGCGTTCGCGACCTGCGGATGCGCGGTGAGGACGGTGTCGATGTCACCGAGCGGGATTCGGTATCCGCGCAGTTCCGTCTGGAAATCGCGGCGCCACAGAATGTTCAGGCTTCCGTTCGGCGTGATGCGAGCGGCATCGCCGGTGCGGAACATGCGTTCGCCGGTCGGGCCGAAGGGGCTCGCCACGAAGTGGGTGCTCGTCGCACTGGCCCGGCAGTGGTAGCCCCGAGCCAGTGCGGGTCCACCGATGTACAACGCGCCGACGACGCCGGGCGGGACAGGCTGAAGGCGGTCGTCGAGAACCGCGAATCTCCGGCCCGGCCCGGGCAGGTACCCCATCCGGTCGGCACCGGATTCCGGTGCGAGATCCGTGGCTGCGGCGAACCACACGGTCTCGACGGACGCGTAGACGGCGACGACTTCGGGGGCAGCCACGACCGCGGCGCCGACGGGGTCACCGGTGAGCAGGACCGAGCGAAGCTCGTCTGCCCCGGGTGCGGATTCCCTTGCCCGGGACAGGTGCTCGTACGCGGCCGGGGTCTGGGCGAGCATGGTGACGCCGCGGCGGTGCACCAGGTCGGCCAGCGCGGACGGTGAGGAGGCAGTAGCGTCGTCGACCACCTCCAGCCGACCTCCGTGGAGGAATGCGCTCCACGGGGTCAGGACGGTGACGCCCGGTGCGAAGGTCGGGACCATTGCCCAGACCTCGCCGGCCGTGACGGCGGGACGTGCCAGTGCCGACAGTACTGCACGGTGAGTCACTGATACCGGTTTCGGTAGCGCGGTCGACCCGCGTGTGAGCAGGACGTAGGCGGCTGAGTCCGGGCAGGGACCGGCGCCGACGTCCACGGCGGCGAGGGGGTGCCCCGACCTGCGCGCGAGGTCGGCGACGGTGCCGGGCGCGTCGAGGACGAGGGTGGGAACGTGACCGTGGGGAAAATGTTCTTCCACAGCGGATGTCGTCACAAGTATCGCGGCGTCGACGTCGGGGATCGTCCGGGAGAGTTGCGTGGGCGACGCCCATCCGGGATCGAGTGGTAGACACACGCCCCCTGCCGCGAGCACGCCCAGTGTGACGGCGACGTAGTCCATCGAATGGGGAATCGCCACGGCGACGAGGCGTTCCGGTTCCGCTCCGTGGTCGTGGAGCAGCCGGGCGATTCGGTTCACCCGGTCGGCGAGTTCGCCGTACGACAGTGTGTCACCCGCGAACGACAGCGCGACGGCGTCTGGTTGCCGTGCCGCCGTCCGGGCAAATTCCTCGGGCAGAGTCGTCGCGGGGCCCGGTTCGTCCGGCGCGGTCCACGAACGGAGGGCGACGTCACGTTCCCGGTCGGTGAGCAGGTCGATGTTCCCGACCACGGTGTCCGGCTCCGTGGTCACGATCTTCAGGACGCGGACGAGTCGGTCGGCGAGCCCACGCACCGTCTCTTCGTCGAACAGGTCGGTGGCGTATACGATTCCGCCGTCGATTCCCTGCGGCGCCCCGCCGTCATCGCGGCGTTCACTGAGCCACACCTGCAGGTCGAACTTACAGATCTTCGGGTCGTAGCCGACGGCCGCGACGCGCAGCCCGGGCAGGTCGAGCTCCCGCGCCTCGTGTCCGGCCGGCAGGACGTTCTGGAACTCGAGGAGAACCTGGAACAACGGTGAACGACTGTCCGTGCGTTCGGGTTCGAGGGCGTCCACCAATTTCTCGAACGGATAGTCGGCGTGAGCGAACGCCCCCAGGTCCACATCCCGCACGGTGCGTATGGTGTCCGCGAAGCCCGCCTCGGGATCAATGTGGGTGCGCAGCACGAGCGTGTTGACGAACATGCCCACCACGTCGTCGAGTGCGGGCTCCCCACGTCCCGCGACCGGGGTGCCGATGCTCACATCGTAGGTGCCGGCGAGCCGGGCGAGCACGACTGCCAGCGCTGCGTGACACGTCATGAAGAGTGTGGACGTGCAGGTTCGGGACAGTGCCCGCATGCCGGCATGCAGCTCCGGAGGCAGGTGGAAGTCCACTCGGTCGCCGTGCAGGGACCGCCGCTGTGGGCGGGGATGGTTGGTCGGCAGCGCGAGAAGGGGCGGCGATCCCCGGAGCGACTCACTCCAATAGTCGAGTTGCCGCGACGCGAGGCTGTCGGGATCGGTGGGCCGACCCAACACTGCGTGTTGCCACAAGGCGTAGTCCACGTACTGGACTGCCGGCGGTTCCCAGGCGGGGGCGCGTCCGTCGACCCGGGCACGATAGGCGGCGGAGAGGTCACGAGCGAGCGGACCAGCCGACGCACCGTCGGCCGCGATGTGATGGATCACCAGGGCCAGCACGTGGTCGGTGCCACCGATCGTGAACAGAGACGCTCGGAGCGGCGCATCGACGGTGACGTCGAACGGCGCGGCCGCGGCCCGGGCGACGTGTGCGTCGAGGTCGGTCGGATTGTCGACCCGCACGGTCTCGACCCGGGGCTGCGCCCGTTCGGCGGGCAGGATCACCTGATGTGGTCCGTCGTCCGAGGCCGGGTACACCGTGCGGAGCGACTCGTGCCGTTCCACGATATCTGCGATCGCTGCGACGAGGGCACCGACGTCGAGGTGCCCGGTGAGCCGGACGACCAGCGGAATGTCGTAGGCCGGGGAGTGCGGGTCGTACTGGTTGACGAACCACATCCGTTCCTGGGCCGGGGAGAGCGGAATCCTGGCGGGACGGGGGAACCGGCGGAGGGGAGGCCGCTCGGAGCCATCGCCGCGCCGGCTCTCGACGACATCGGCGAGTGCGGCGACCGTCGGGTGTTCGAAGAGGTCGCGGACATCCAGCGACGTTTCCAGCGCAGAACTCAGCCGTGCTACCACCCGGGTCGCCGCCAGGGAACCTCCGCCGAGATCGACGTAGTCGTCGTCTGCACCGACACCCGCGACACCGAGCACGGTCTCGAACACCGACGCGATCGTGTCTTCCGTCGGCGTGCGTGGCCGGCGGTGGCCGGCGCCGCTCCGCGGGGCGAACGTCGGCACCGGGAGTGCGGCACGGTCCAGCTTGCCGCTCGGGGTGCGCGGAATGACGTCGAGGGGGACGACCGCGGCAGGGAGCATGTGCGCGGGCAGTGTGCGCGCGAGCCGACGGTGCACCTCCCCGACATCGACGCGCTGCCCTTCGGTCGGGTGAACGTAGGCGATCACCGCGGCATCTCGCGTGCGCGGGTCGGTCGCGGCAGTTGCGACGGCGAACCCCACGCTCGGGTCGGCCCGCAGGACTGCCTCGATCTCACCGAGTTCGATGCGAAAACCGCGGACCTTCACCTGGAAGTCGCTGCGCCCGACGTAGGTGAGGTCGGGGGCGGTGGATGGATCCTCCTCGTCCCGGACGCACCATCGCACGAGATCGCCGGTCCGGTACATCCGCGTCCCCGGCGACCCGAAGGGCGCGGCCACGAAACGGGCGGCATCGAGTCCGGCACGGTTTCGGTAGCCGCGCGCGAGGCCGGGGCCCGCGAGGTACAGCTCGCCGACGGTTCCCGGCGGCACCGGGCGCAACCGGTCGTCGAGCACGACGACCTCGAACCCGCGCACCGGTGGTCCGAGGCTGACCGGCTCATCCGGCACCAAAGGTGCGCTGATGGTCGCCATGATCGTTCCCTCGGTGGGCCCGTAGGCGTTGACGACGCGGCGACCCGCCGTCCATGTCGACGCGACTTCAGGCGGGCAGGCTTCGCCGGCGACGGTGAGATGCGACAGGGTTGGCACGCCAAGGGGATCGAGCGTGGCGAGGGTGGTCGGCGTGAGTACGGCGTGGGTGACCCGATGCTCGGTGAGTATGCGCTCCAGTTCCGCGCCCCCGACCACTTCGGGCGGGACGATCACCACGCGCGCACCGGATCCGACAGCCGCGAGCAGCTCGAACAGTGAGGCGTCGAAGCTCGGCGACGCGAACTGGGCCACCCGCCCGGTCGGCGGCACGTCGAGCCCTTCAATCTGTGCGGCAATCAGATTCGCGATCCCGCGGTGGGTCACGACCACCCCTTTGGGGACGCCGGTCGATCCCGACGTGTATATGAGATAGGCCGGATGGTCCGACCGCAGCGGTCGGGGGCGGTCGGCGTCGCCGACCGGTGTGTCGGTGCGCTCGGAGAGGGTGTCCTCGACGTGACGGTCGTGTAGTTCGATCCACTCGATGACACCGGGTGGGTCGTCCCGGTGACGACCGACCGTGACCCCGAGCGTCGCACCGGAATCGGTGAGCATGTGCGTGATGCGGGCTTCGGGGTATCCGGGATCGACGGGCAGGAAGGCGGCCCCCGACTTCGCGACCGCCCACACGGCGCGGACGAGATCAGCGGATCTCGGGAGCGCGAGGGCGACTACTGTTTCAGGGCCGGCACCCCGGGCGAGGAGAAGGCGAGCGAGCCGGGTGGAGTCGTCGTCCAGCTGGCGGTACGTGACGCCGATGCCGCCACCTGCAGCGTCGACGACGGCGATCGCGTCGGGGTCGCGGTGCGCCGCATCTACCAGGAGGTCGGGCAGCGTGCGCGGCGGAACTCCCGGATCGCCGCGCGCGGGCACGAGCCGGCGCCGTTCGGCGGAACTCAACAGGTCGAGCTCCCTGACCGGGATGTCGGGGTGTGCCGTGACCTGGTCGAGCACGCGGACCAGACGGTCGGCGAATCCGCGGATCGTCGACGGCTCGAAGAACTCCCGCGCGAAGGTCAGTCGGAGGTCGAGCCCGGCCCGGCCGGGGCGTTCGACGATGTGGATCCAGAGGTCGGCGGCTTCGTCGGACCGGCTATCGGGTTCGTGCGGGTGATCGCCGGCCTGCACGTCGAACGCGACCTGGAACGGCTGCCGGCCCGTGGAGGGTGCTGGAAACGTGAGCGCGGCGGCGACCTCGTCGAAGGTGACGTCGGCGTGCGTGAACGCACCGAGTTCGGTGGTGCGTGTGCGCTCGAGGAGTTCGATGAACGATTCCGTGCCGTCGACCCTCGTGCGCAGAAGGAGGGGCCATCCGCGTGCGCCCGCCGGTGTCCCGAGGACGACGTCGCGGACTCCGCCGAGACGAGCGAGCAGTGTCGTGAGGGCCGCATGCGAAACGGTGTAGGCAGCGAACGGGCAGTCCCGTCCGAGGTTCTCGATCCGGTGATGCAGGTCCGCGGTCACGTGCGCCTCGACGTGCTCGCGGAGCCTGTCGACGGTACCTGCGCGGCGCGTGTAGTCGCGGGGAAGAGGCGTGTCGTGGGGCAGGTCGGCGAGCATCGTCCGCCAGTAGTCCAGATCTGCTGTGCGCCTGCGACTCCGCACACCTTCGTGTGCGGTCTCCGCGTGCACCCCTGCCACGGGATCGCCGGGATCTGCCGCGAGGAACTCCTCGAGGAGGCCCACGAACGACCGAAGGTGACGAGCCAATTCGTCCCGGGAGTAGCGGTGGGGGTTCCCGCGGAACTCGACGACCATCCGCCCGGCAGCGGCGGTGCGGTACACATTGACCAGCAGATCCGCCACCGGTCCCGAGGTGACCACGTGAAAGTCTCCGGTGAGCGGTCCGAACCGGATCCGGGGGCGGAAGAGCATGACGTTGACCATCGGCCCGGACAGCGAGTCCGTCGCGTCCGTCTCGCGCCGGATGTCCTCCAGCGTGAAGCGCTGATGACGAAGAGCACCCAGAATTTCGTGGTGTACCCGGCGGGTGAGAGTGGCCACCGTGTCGTCGGGTGCGGTGGAGACCTGCAATGGAGCGAGTCCGACGAGCATCCCGCCCGATCGCTGCAGCAGCACGGTCGTGCGGCCCGACACCGGGAGGTCGACGAGCACGTCGTCCCGTCCGGTCATCCGGGCCAGATACGTGCCGAAGGTGGCGATCACGACGGTCGCCGGCGGCACACCGAGCCGTTCGCCGGAACTGTCCAGTCGCTCCGTCGCGGACGCAGACAAGGTGGCCGTCTCGAGGCTGCTTTCCGCGACGGCGGGTGCCACCGTCGGGGACAGGCTCGAGTTGGTACGGCGGCCGGCGAGGTGCTCCCGCCAGTAGGCGCGATCGGACTCGTAGCGCGTCGACGACCGGTACGCCTCGTCGAGGCGGTGAAGGGTGCGCAGATCTGCGGCACCGGCAGGTTCCGGCGTCCGGTCCTCCACGCGGGCGGTGTACAGCGCGGCGATCCGGTTCATGAGCGTCATCGCTCCGTACCCGTCCAGCGCGATATGGTGAATTCTGCTGTACCACAAGTAGTGATCGTTACCGACTCGTAACACCGTCGACGTCGCCAGCCGGTCCCGGGTGGGATCGAGCGGCGCGGTGTAATCCCGCGTCATCCACGTGTGAGCGGCTGCGGTGGGATCGTCCGCACCACCGAGGTCGACAAATCCGGTCGACAGGTCAAGGGTCGGGTCGACGGTCTGGAACGGCTCCCCGTCGATCTCGAACACCCGGAGGAACGCCGACTCGAACTCGCGGCCCGCGGTCACCGAGGCTTCGTCGAGGACGGCGAGGTCCAGGGCGCCGCGCACCTCGACGTACTGTGCGATGCACCTCGGGACGTCAGGGGCAAGGCGCTGGGCCAGCCAGATTCCGCGCTGCGCGGGAGTCAGCGGGAAGGCATGGGGACGACTGCGAGCGGTCGCGTCGCTCCTGTTCCTGGTATCCACTTACTAGAACCTCCCGACGGCAACCAACGGCGATTGCCTCTGGGTCGGACGTTTTCGGCTTAGCTGATCTATATCGCGGGCACGACCAGGTCCGTTACTACCAGTATGTCCTGTACCTGCGGAAATGCCCCCGCCCGCCGTGGTTCGTGCCGCCTTCAGTCCCTGCCGAGGGTGCCCGCCCGATCAGTCGGTCGACGCGTGCGTCTGGCGAGGTCACGAAATGGTGACGGGGCGGGGTTGGGCCGTGAGGGGGTAGCGTGGTGGTTGTCGAGGGTTATTCGAATATGCGCGGTCATGCCATGTCGTCCTCGGCGCCCACACCGGCCTGCAGTCGAAAGGCCGAGAACTGGAGCGCCGCCATGGCGTCGAACCCGACTGATGTGTCCAATTTCCTCGTGTCCGAGTCTCCGAACTCCGCGCTGGTGGTGGAATCGGAGGCGTCGTGCACGGCATGCCCACACAGCGCGGATTCCCACGACGAGCTCGGGATTCGGTTCTGTGCCGTGACCTCGGCGCGAAGCCTCGAACGTAAGTGCATCTGCGCCGGTGACCAGGTGAGTGGACAGCACTACTCCCGGTACTGAAGCAGACGCTCACCCACGGGCGCTCCGCTCGATTCGCCGACGACCTTGCATGACGGCACTATCCTGATGCCACGTCGTACGTTCGAGTCGAGAGGACGCCCATGGCTGGTGTGCCGTTCCGGTCCCCGTCGACGGGACGCAATGTTCGCGCCGTGTTGTTCGATACCTTTGGCACCGTTGTCGATTGGCGCACCGGTATCGCCACCGCTGTCGCGGACTACGCGGCGCGCCATCAGCTCGGGGTGGACGCAGTTGCATTCGCCGACCGGTGGCGCGCCCGCTACCAGCCGTCGATGGACGCGATCCTTTCCGGCACCCGCGAGTTCGTGACTCTCGATATCTTGCACCGCGAGAACCTCGACGTCGTGCTCCGCGAATCGGGCATCGACCCCACGAATCACGATGCCGGAGAGCTCGACGAGCTCGCGCGCGCCTGGCATGTGCTCACCCCCTGGCCCGACAGCGTGCCAGGTCTCACGGCACTCAAGGCGGAGTACATCATCGGCCCGCTCTCGAACGGCAACACCTCACTTCTGCTCGACATGGCCAAGAACGCCGGAATCCCGTGGGACGTGATCATCGGCTCCGACATCAACCGGAAATACAAGCCCGATCCCCAGGCTTACTTGCAGACAGCACAGTTCCTCGGTCTTGACCCGGGTGAAGTCATGCTCGCGGCCGCCCACAACGACGACCTCGAAGCCGCTCACGCCACAGGACTGGCTACAGCGTTCATTCTCCGGCCCGTCGAACACGGACCGCACCAGACCGATGACCTCGCGCCAACAGGCAGCTGGGATATTTCAGCCACCGACATCACTCATCTCGCAGCGCTGCTCCGTGCGGGATCGACAGGGTTCAGGTGAGGCGGCGAACCTACTCGACGGCCCGAGTGAACACTGTGTCGAACTCGGCCTCGAATTGCTTGCCCTGTGCGGGTCGTGTCGTCCACTCCCAGGCCGCTGCTCGGCGCGTCGAGTTTGATGCTGAGGACCATCTGTTCTTCGTCGTCGAGTCGATCGATCCGAGCACCCGGTGGCACGTCGGCTTGCTCCGCGTGCGCCACCCCGTGTCAGGTAATTCTTGACGCCACGTCCACTGCCTGTCAGGCTATACCTGACAGAAATGGGAGGTAGTCATGGAACTTGTCGAACGCGCCGTCAGTGCGGATATCGATGCCGCTGCTCGCGCGGTGATAACGGCTGCGGCCGCGGAAGCAAGCCGTCACGCCGACGAAATCATCGGCACCGGGCCGCTTCCCGGCACGGCGGATTGGGACGCCGAGCAAGGCACGGACATTCCCCACCAGCGAACCCTGGCCTGGCACCTACTGAGTCTTCGTATACAGCTCGCTGCCGGCCTGGACGGCATCGAAACCGTTCTCGGTCTGCGCTTTCAGGGGGCGACGTGGGCGACCATCGGCAAGGCCGCCGGGATGACCCGTCAATCCGCGCACGAGCGATGGGGTTCGCGCACCACCGCCCTGCTCGACCCGATGGGGACCGGCCTGCCCAAGACCGTTGCCGACGACGATCCGAGCTGAACCGGACGTGGTGGAACTCGGGGCGATAGAAGTGGCGACCGCCGTCTGAGGGGTCGGTCAGTCCCGGTACTCCGGCGCCGGCGGTCCGGGTGCCGGGCCCAGCGACGACAGCCACCGGTCGTAGAGGGCCGTCCAGGTTCCGTCTGTGCGCAGTCGTTCCAGTGTGCCGTTGACGAACCGGACGAGGTCGTCGTTTCCGGGAGCGAGGCCGATGGCGTATCGGGCGGAATCTGTTTCGGGGCCGACGATTTCGAGATTCGGATCCTGGGCGACGAGGCCGGCGAGGAAGGCGGCGCCTGCGACCGCGTCGACCTGCCGTTGCTGGATGGCCATGAGGCAGTCGTCCCAGTCGGGGACCGCAAGGATCGTGGCTTTGGGGGCGATGCGCGTCAGCGCCGACACCGACGCCGGGTCGTGGTGCGTGCAGACCCGTCGCCGGGCAAGGTCGGCCGGACCGGCGATACCCGACCCGTCCCGCACCACGAGCCGGCGGGAGGCCTCGAGATACACCGTGGAGAACGTCAAGTCCTGGGGACCTTCACAGGAGAGGGCCACCGGACGCACGACCATGTCCGCGTCACGGTGGGCGAGCATCTCGGCACCGTCATCGGTTCCGAGCGGACGGAACTCGACCTTGGTGGGATCGCCGAGCAGATCACGTGCGACCTCCCGAGCGAGGTCGACGCCGAATCCGGTGAGGGTGCCGGTGGTCGGGTCGCGGAAGCTGAACAGGTTGGTGTTCTGATCGACCGCGACGACCACGGTGCCGCGGGCACGAATATCGCCGAGCGCGCCGCCGAGGCTCGGAGTCCCCGGGCGGAGACTGGCCGGGGCCGCGCATGCCGACGTCTCTGTGTCCTGCGGCGGCGTGTCGGACGGTGCGATGAGCTGGGCGCCGGCCGACAGGGGAAACTCCGTGAAGTCTCCGGAAAACCTCGGGGTGGGTGCATCGGGGGCGCCGCAGCCGGCAATCAGGACAGCTCCGAGCCCGAGGCTCCCGAGCAGCCGGGTGAAGCGCGGTCGCCGTTCCGGGTGTGGTCGCACCATCAGTGGTACTCACTCACTCGGGGCTCGATCCCCGCGACGACGGCGAGCGCTGCGGAAACAGCGAGCACGATGCCGCCCACGGCGAGCGCGGCCATCGTGCGGTACGACTCCCGCATCGCGTCGAGTTCCTCGGTGCGCAGAGCGGTGATGGCGTCTTCGAGCGATTCGTCGAGGTCCCGGAACCGGGCAGTCGATGCCGTCGATCCCGGACCGACCGCGACGTCCGCCGCGCCCTGGTAGTCGCCGTCTGCGAGCTTCTGCTGCAGATCCCGGTGCGCGCTCCGCCATCCGTCGAACGCGGCGGACGCATCGGCAATCGTCGGTGCGACAACGGTGTTCCGCGACGCGTCCGAGTTCAGAATCGCGGAGAGCGCGTCTGTGTGCCGGGCGTAATCGCTCCCCGCCGGATCGAAACCCGGCCGGAGAAGTCCGAGGGTTTCGTCGGCGCGGGCCTGCTGGGCGAGGATCCTCGCCTTCGTGACCGCCGCGAGGGGTTCGGCGCCGTCGATCCGGGCACGTTCGCTCGCCGACGTCGACAACAGCCCGGCGACCACGATCCACACGACGAGTGCAGCCAGCAGGACCGTCGCGCACGCCAGTCCGGGATTGACCCGGCGACGGCTTCGATGCGCCACGTACGCGTGCGCGACGGCGAGGACGACGACCCCGGCCGACGCGACCACGATGGCGGTGGCGGGCAGCCGGGCGGTGTGGGATTGGGTGTCGGCGACAGCTCGGGCCTGGTCGTTGTAGAGGCGTTCGGCCAAGGGCAGGATGGTGTCCTGCATGAGAGCCGAAGCGGTTCCGAGATACGCCACCCCGACCGGGTTTCCCGCGGCGTCGTTGGACCGGGCGGTCGCCACCAGGTCCGTGTACACGGCGACGTGCCGCGACATCTCGGTGAGCAGTCTCAGCGATTCGACGTCGCCGGAGGTGACGCCGTACGACGCGGTGACGAGCGCGTTCGACGCGTCCCCGATCGCCTGGTTGTACCGATCGCGCACCGCCAGCGGCTCGATGGCACCCGCGATGAACGACGACGTCGCTGCCGCGTCGGCAATCGACAACGAGCTGAACAAGTTCTGCGCGGCGTCCGCCAGCGGTTCGGTGTGGGCGCGAAGGGTTTCCATGCGCTGCTGCCGTGCGGCGACCACGGCGGACGTCACCAGACCGGCCGTCAGCGCCACCGCGACGAGGACGACGGCGAGGAGGGACAGGCGTCCGGGAGTCGACGCGAGGAATTCGCGCCAGGGGCGCCGGCGGACCTCGGGTTCGACGAGAAGGGATTCGTTCAGGAGATGCTCGTCGGCAGGCGAAGTGTCACGATCTCCCCTGGATACGGTGCCGCTGTCCTGGTGGAACACCTTCTCCTCCTCATCCCTGCACTCAGTGTGCGCCGATCACGGTCGGAAAACACCGAAAGCATCGACGCGCGCGAGTAGCCTGCCTCGCCCGCGGGTACCTCCAGACTGGGCACGATCACGCTGGAGGTCACGGCTCGTGAAGACAAGCTCATGAAGCGAAGGGTGCGCGCGTTCTCCGTCGCGGCCGCGGTCGCAGCGGTGGCGCTCGGGGCCTGCGCGGCCCCTGCGCCGCAGGGCGACGAGGCACCGGAGAAGGTTTTCTTTCTCTTGCCGAACACGACGACCACCCGATTCGTGGAGCGAGACGAACCCCTGTTCACCGACTTCCTGGAGTTGTTCGCGCCGGAGGCGGCGGTCACGGTTCGCAACGCCGAGGGCGATCCCGCCCGTCAGCAGAGCCAGGTCGAGTCGGCGATCGCGGAGGGCGCTTCCGTGCTCGTGCTGATCTCCACGGACGCGAGGTTCTCGGGTGGAGCCTTGACCGCCGCCGGCGAGGCGAACGTTCCGGTGGTGCTCTACGACCATGACGCGGTCGGTGGACCGGCAGACGTTCAGGTGATCTTCGATCCACTCGAGGTCGGCCGACGGCAGGGGAGCCGCGCCGCGGATCTGATCGCCGCGATGCCCGGCGACGGGGTGAAGATCGCCCGGGTGGAGGGAAACTTCGGTGAATACGGAACCCGTCAATTTCGGCTCGGTCAGGACGAGTATCTGCAGCCGCTCGCCGACAGCGGCAAGATCCGCGTGGTCTGCGAGACCGCGATCGACGACTGGGACCCGGCCGGAGGTCAGGCATTCGCCGAGGAATGCCTGGCCCGTGAGAACAACGACATCGCGCTGTTCGTCACCATGAACGACGACCTGGCAGGCGGAATCGTCGCGGCACTGGCAGGCCGCGGGCTCGCCGGGCGGATCCCGGTCACCGGCGGACAGGACGCCAATCTCGCTGCGCTGCAACTGATCGCACAGGGAACCCTCGACAACACGATCTTCAAGAACCTGTCCGATCAGGCGAAGGTCGCGGCGCAGCTGACCACGTCGATCCTGCACGGTGACGGCATTTCGGAGGAGATGGTCAACGGCACGATCGACAACCAGTACATGGCCGTGCCAACGGTGTTCCTGCCCGTGCAGAACATCACGAAGGACAACCTCGACGTCGTGGTCAACTCCGGCTTCTACACCTGGCAGCAGATCTGCGCACCGGACCCGGCATCCGCGGTGTGCGGGGACCACAGCTGAGCCGTCGACGGGGTTCAGCTCAGGGACGCGATGACACCGCGGTCGCCGATCTCGGCGCGGACGTCGATCACCCGCCCGGCCAGCAACCAGCCCGACGGTCCGCGTCGCCATTCGTCGCGGTACTCGCCGAGGCATTCGTACGTCGCGTCGGCGCGTTCGCCGAGGCCGACGTGAAACGCCCGGAAATAGGATCGAGTGCGCGCCCCGTCACCGTCGACGTCGACGTCGACGCGGATGTTGCCGAGCAGGTGCTGGGTGGCGCCGCAGACGTCGAGGTGGGAGCGGACGCGCGCGACCACGTCCACCGGCCCCGCCCGCCCATAGGCCACGACATCGTCGGTGAGCGTCGCCGCAAGCCCCGGCCAGTCCTTCGTGTCGAGCAGGTCGACCACGACGTGCAG
Organism: Rhodococcus sp. IEGM 1307; assembly: GCF_030056915.1. Lineage (NCBI taxonomy): Bacteria > Bacillati > Actinomycetota > Actinomycetes > Mycobacteriales > Nocardiaceae > Rhodococcus > Rhodococcus sp. IEGM 1307. The sequence continues at coordinate 417,566 of NZ_JASHKW010000006.1, read as the reverse complement.
GCGGTCGGTGATCTCGACGCGGTCGGGAACGGACTCGGGCATGGCTCGATCTTCCTCGGAGGACCGGCCGCGTCGGCCCCGGCATCCCGCTGATCGAGACTGTCGCGTCGGCGCAACACCCTTGGGCTGCGGGTGGGTGCCGAGGTGGTGTCGCATACGGTTGCAGTGGCTCGCCGAGCGGGCCGGATCGAGGAGGAATCGGTAATGAGTGCACGCACCCCCGAGGAGCGCATCCCCAGCCAGTGGGAGGAGATCACAGCAGCCGACCCGGGGCATTCGATGTGGTACGTCGAGCGGTTCCGTGCCATGGAGGCGCAGGGCAAGGACATCGTAGGGGAGGCGCGGCTGGTCGATGCGATGCTCGGCCGCGGCGGTCGGGTACTCGACGCGGGGTGCGGACTGGGCCGTCTCGGCGGCTACTTGCACGATGCCGGTCATGTCGTGGTGGGTGTCGATGTGGATCCGGTGCTCATCTCCGTGGCAGAGGAGGATCACCCCGGTCCGACGTGGCTGGTCGGTGATCTCGCGGAGTTGGATCTGCCGGCCCGTGGTGTGACCGCCGATTTCGAGGTCATCGTCTGTGCGGGCAACGTGATGACTTTCCTGGCGCCGTCGACCCGGGAGGCGGTGCTGACGGGATTCGCCGCTCATCTCGCCCCGACCGGCCGAGTGGTTGTGGGGTTCGGCGCCGACCGGGGCTACGAGTTCTCCCAATTCCTCGCGGACGCGCAGGCGAGCGGTCTCACGGCGGATCTGCTGTTCTCGACGTGGGATCTGCGCCCGTTCAGCGAGGATTCCGACTTTCTGGTGGCGGTGTTGTCGCGCGCGCACTGACCACCCCATCTCGGAGTGCGAGGAGCACGGTGAGGGCAGCGGTTGCGTCGAGCAAGGCTCGGGAGCGGGCCGTGGTGGCCTGGTCGCGGGCAGCGAGCGCGGCGCCGATGTCACCCGATCCGGGTGTGTGCCCGAGTTGTGACATGACCGCGTGGAGAGGTGCGATGCGGTAACCGGCCTTGCGTAGCTGATGCACGACGCGAGCGTCGCGGACCTGCGAAGGGGAGTATCGGCGCGCTCCTGTGGGTGTGTCCCGGTCCGGGACGACGAGTCCCTCTGCGTCCCAGTGCCGCAACGTGGAGGGGCGGAGACCGAGGGCGACGGCGAGTTCACTCACGCTCATCCAGTCGGATGCCTGCACGTCGTCGACAGGCTCGGTCGAGATCAGCTCGGCGGCCTGCTTCGCCAGCGCGAGTTCGGTTCGTTCCGTGTGGAGTCGGGCGTGTGCGGCATCGAGGAGGGCGACCGTTGTCGCGGCCGGGCACGTGTGCACGCTGCGCACGATCCGTTTGGCTTCCACCGGGCCGGCGCCGATGGCGAGTTCCCGATAGGCGAGCGCGGACTGCACATGCACGTCGGTGTAGATCCGGTATCCGGTGGCTGTGCGGGTTGCGGGAGGCAGCACCCCGTCGCGTTCGAGGTTGCGCACGTGCTGCACGGAGCACCCGGCGCGCCGGGCGACATCCACGGTCCGCAGATGACGCGATTGGAGACTTGGCACCGTATTCTCCTACGTTTGCTGGTCGAGGTCTCCACAAGCACTTTAATGAAACGCTGGAAGCTATGACCATGGACGACATCATCGACTTCGTCGAAGGCCTCGGCGATGTTCTGACGCTCAGGCCTGCCCCCGGCGACGGTTCGCCGGAGATCAGCTGGGGTGACGCCTTCTTCTACTACTCACCGGATCGGATCGTTCCCGACAGGACCCAGCCCTTCGCCACCATCGTCACCAAGAACTACCCCGGCGACGAAAGCTCGGGTCTGGACCGCGCGGGTGCATTCCGGGTGAACATCCATGCCGGGAAGGAGGCGTTCATCGAGGCAACCGGCCACACGCCGCGAGAGCAGGGCGTCGCCGACGTCGACGCCGGTGCGCCCGACACCGTCATCGCGCATCCCGTCTATGGCTCACTGGCCTGGCTGGCAGTCATCGACCCCGGCTCGCGCACAGGCGAAGTCACGCGGGCGTTGCTGTGCCGTGCGCACGCCCTGGCTCGCTCGCGCTACGAGCGACGATCGGAATCCACTCCACGCTGATGGGGGAAGGCATGCGGAACCGAGGACGACGAATCCTGGCGCCGTCCTCGGTCAAGCGTCATCACATCTGGTAGATCTGGCTGCTGTTCCATCCGACGAGGAGTTCGTCGAGCGTCATGCTCTGGTCTCGGCGTTCTTGCCGTTGGTCGCGTTGTCGGTCGTGGCGGGGGCCGTCACCGTGGTCACCACGATCGCCGGGGATGGTGGGTGCGGCGACTGTCGTCACGGGGTGTTCGGCCGCTGTCGCGATGGTGGTGGCGGCTCCGAGGGGGATGACGGCGATCGCGGCGGCGACGGCGGCCGTGGCGAACCGGTTTCGCAGGGGGATTCGAGGGAGACGGTTCACTGCGCCCGACGGATTCGCCGCGTGCGAAGTCTCGGAGTGGGGAAGTGAGATGTGCATTTCGTAGTGTCCTGTTCGAATGCGTGGGCCCAACGTCCACAGCTACTCGAATGGTGTCTGCGAGGGCCCGGAACGTTACACCCGACAGTCCAGGAATTTTGGTTCCACAGTGAAACCGTCCCGGAGTGGAGATGTTCTCCATGGATGGATTCCCGAGTCCGTACTACCGTCGCAGTGACCGCAGGCGGGCACCACGGCGCGTCAGCCGGGAACTGTTGGGGGATAGGAGAAGCAGTGCCTTCCATCGAATCTGGCGGGGCTCGGATCGACTACACCGTGCACGGTGACGGCAGCTCCTCGTCGAGCGTGATGTTGCTGGCGGGTTTCAGAGCCCCCGCCACGTCGTGGCGGTATCAGATCCCGTCGCTGATCGAGGCCGGCCACCGCGTCATCGCTGTGGATCTGCCGGTCACGGGACGACTCCGGCCACGCCGCACGGAACGACGATGCAGACACGCGCCGGATTCGTGCACGCGCTCATCGAGGAACTCGACCTGCAGGGTGTGGCAATAGTCGGAGGCTCGATGGGCGCAAACACGATCTCGTCGTACGTCGACTCGTACGGCACGGGGGCGGCTTCGCGCCGCGGTTGTGGTCGATCAGACCCCGCGAATGCTCAATACGCCGGAGTGGGCGTACGGGTTCTACGGCTACGACCAGGAGGAGGTCGGCACGTTCTTTGCGGACGGGATTCCGGTGCTCTTCGTCGCCGGTTCCGACAGCGAGTACTGGCCGTCAGCACACGCCGTAGCGGCTGCGGCACTCGCACCGAACGGAGCGTCGAGCGTCGTTCCGCGCGCGGGCCACGCGACGAACATGGAACGACCACATCCGTTCAGCAAGGCTGTCGCCGAATTTTTCGATTCCGCGTCCTGAGCCCCTCACCGACGCGAGCCCTGAACCGACGCGAGTGCTGCCGAAGTCGCCTCCGGTCAGTCGACGGACTGCACGACGACCGTGTTGCCGCTCTCCGCGGCCTCCCGCGCCGCCGCCAACACCGCGATGGTGCCGAGCGCGGTGCGGGCAGGCACCGGTTGTGTGCCGCTGCCGGCAACGGCGGCCGCGAATTCCGTGTAGTAGTCCTGATACGCACCCCGCTGCGACGGAACCGTTTCCGCGCCATCCGCTGTGTGGAGGACGCCCCACCGTTCCCGTCGTTCGTAACCCCATCCGGTGGGATCGTCAACGGGCCGCGACCCCGCGAAGAGAGCCTGTGCCTGCACGTCCGTACCGTCCGCCACATAGGCGCCCACGCTGCCGAACGCGCGCAGCCGCCGCCCCTCGAGATGGTTGACCTTGCTCGACGAGACGCTCGAATAGACCCCGCTGCAGTGAGCGATGTTGACGACGAAGCCGGCGTCGGTGCGCCCCTCCGGCCGATCGACGTAATCGAGGTGGGCGTCGACCCGCTCCGCCGGCCCGAACAACCACAGCATCTGGTCGACGACGTGTGCGCCGATGTCGCGCAGCAACCCACCGGTCGGGCCTGCTTCGAGTGTGTCGGCACCGTCCAGGTCGAAATGGGACTCGACACGCCAGATGTCGCCGAGTCGCGGCAACACCGACTTCAGGGTACGGATGTCGGCGTCGTATCGACGGTTGTGATAGACGCTGAGCAGCACGCCGGCGTCCTCTGCGGCTGCTACCAGCTCGCGGGCCGTCTCGACATCCGGCGCGAACGGCTTGTCCGCGATCACGTGCACACCACGCCCGATTGCCTCGAGCACGAGTTCGCGCCGCGTCTGCGGTGGCGTGGTGATCGTGACGGCATCGACGCCGGAGTCGATGAGTTCGCCGAGGCTCGAGAACACCGGCACTCCGGGGAAGTCGGCGGCAGCCTGGGCGACCCGTGAGGCGGAGCGGGTCACGATGCCGCCCAGTGCGATTCCCTCTGCCGCTTCGACGAACGGCGCATGGAAGTAGCGGCCGCCCAGCCCGTATCCGACGATTCCGATAGTTGTGCTCATATCTGGATTATATGTTAAGACATTCGAACAATCTAACCGTGTCGGTGGGGCAAGCAGTCGCGGTGTCGAGGGTCGAGAACCGCGCAGTGCCGTGCCAAGATGAGGTGGCACGATCCGTTTCAGGGAGGCGTCGAAGTGTCGGAGCGATCAGGTCCCCTCGCCGACGATCCGTTCATCGGTCGGCAGCCAACCAGCCACGAACGCATGACAGGACGGCCCTGGGATGCGTCGTACCACGAGGGCCCTGCGCCGTGGGATGTCGGCCGGCCGCAGCCGGCGGTCGTGCGGGTGGCATCCGAAGGCGGATTCGCCGGAGCGGTGCTCGATGCGGGATGCGGCACCGGCGAGAACGCTCTTCACGTCGCCTCCCTGGGATTCCAGGTTCTGGGCGTCGACGTGGCCGAGACGGCACTGGCGATCGCCAGGGAGAAGGCCCACGACCGTCGGATCGAGGTCGAGTTCGCGCTGGCCGACGCGTTCCAGTTGGACAGAATGGGGCGCCGGTTCGACACCGTACTGGACTGCGGACTGTTCCACACGTTCGACGCCGCCGAGCGACCACGCTACGTGGCGAGTGTGGCGTCGGTGACCGAACCCGGCGGAACCGTGTATGTGTTGTGCTTCAGCGACGCTGGTCCCGATACCGGCCCGCACCCCGTCAGCCGGGAGGAGCTGAGAGCGGCGTTCGACCCAGGCGATGGATGGAAGGTCGCCGCCATCGAACCGGATCGGATCGAGACGAGATTCCACGACAACGGCGCACCGGCCTGGTTCGCGACCATCGAGCGGATCCAGCCGACGGGCGGGTCGGCCCGGTGAGACGTCGGCAGCACGTCCGGGGGCCCGACGCCCGGCGCCCGGCGCCACCGGAGGAATTCGAGCTGTAGCCTGCCGTCCTTGACATGAAGTGGACTTTAGGTTTCACGATGGTCGCAGATGTCACAGGAGGCAAGGAGTCTGCGATGAACGGCACCAGGACGGCGCTGATCACAGGAGGATCGGCAGGGCTGGGACGGGCGAGCGCGCTCGCGCTCGCGGAGCGCGGCTGGGAGGTGATCGTCACCGGGAGGCGGGTCGAACCGCTCGATCGGGTTGCCGCGCGGGCACACACCGTCACCGCGCTCCCCGGTGACGTGACCGATCCGGGGCACCGCGAGCGCATCGCCGTCGAGATCGCGGCGCGGGGGCGACTGGACCTGTTGCTCAACAACGCCAGTGCGCTCGGGCCCAGCCCGATGCCCTCCCTCGCCGAGTACCCGGAGGACGCATTGGCGCAGGTCTTCGCGACCGATGTGCTCGCCCCGCTCGCATTGATCGCCGCGCTGATCGAACATGTGCGGGACCCGGGCGGGACCGTGATCAACATTTCGTCGGATGCCGCGGTCGAGGCGTATGCGGGCTGGGGCGGTTACGGGGCGGCGAAGGCGGCGCTCGACCACGCGTCCGCGGTGCTGGCGGTGGAGGAACCCGGCCTGGCGGTCTATGCATTCGATCCCGGCGACATGCGCACGGAGATGCATCAGGCGGCGTTCCCCGGCGAGGACATCTCGGATCGGCCCGATCCGGAGACCGTGGTTCCTGCGCTGCTGAGTTTGCTCGACACGAGCCCACCCAGCGGCCGGTACCGTGCGGCGGACCTCGCGGTCGCAGCGAACCCGGGGGTGTCGTCGTGACGCGTGCACGGGCCACCTCCGCGGCCGAGTTCCGGTTCGTGCTGCCACAGCGATTGGAGGCGAGTGGTCCACCGGAGAGCCGGGGGTTGCTGCGCGACTCGGTGCGACTGCTGGTCTCCGACCGGGGCAGGTTGGAACACAGCAGATTCCACGACCTGCCACGCTTCCTCCGCCCGGGTGACGTGGTGGTGGTGAACGCGTCGTCGACATTGGCCGCGGCGGTGGACGGGACCGTCGACGCGGTCGGACCTGTGGTCGTGCACTTCTCCACCGCTCTCGAGGACGGGGACTGGGCGGTCGAGGTGCGAGCGCCGGGACCGGTCTCCGGCGCCCTCGACACGGTCGCGGCGGGAGCGCGGATCGTTCTGCCGCGCGGCGTCGTTGCGACGCTCGTGGAACCCTGGCCCCTCGGGTCGACCAGGTTGTGGCGGGCCTCGATCGACGGCATCGCGGACGTAGCCGCGGAACTGCTCGCCACCTCGGGTCGTCCGATTACCTACGCGTACGTCCACGAACGCTGGCCCCTGTCCTCGTACCAGACGATCTTCGGCCACACCGGTGGAAGCGCCGAGATGGCCAGCGCCGCCCGGCCGTTCACCCATCCGATGGTTACCGACTTGGTGACCTCGGGGGTGGTGGTGGCACCGATCCTGCTGCACACGGGGGTCTCCTCGCCGGAGCGAGGGGAACCGCCGATCCCGGAGCGGTTCGAGGTGCCGGAGCAGACGGCGCGGCTGGTCAACGACCGGCGTGCCGCCGGAGGCCGCGTCATCGCGGTCGGAACCACCGTGACCAGGGCGCTCGAGACCGAGGCCACTTCGGGCGGCATGGCGGTGGCGGGCGCCGGCTGGACGGGCCTGGTTCTGAGTGCGGAGAGGCCGACCCGGGTCGTGGACGGCCTGATCACGGGCTGGCACGCACCGGGGGCGTCGCATCTCATGCTGCTCGAATCGGTGGTGGGAGAGAAGGCCGTCCGTCGCGCCTACGACGAGGCGCTCGCACGTGGCTACCTGTGGCACGAGTTCGGAGACAGTGCGTTGTTGCTGCGACGGTGACGATGCAATCGCGGTTCTCGACAGCGGCGCTGTGTGCGAGTTGACTGAAGTTGGTGATCTCGGAGAACAGAAGCGATCGCGGAGGACAGGACGTCGTCATGAACATGGGAAAGAAGATCCGGCACAAGGTCGAAACCGCCGAAGGCGCCGCCAAGAAGGCTGTCGGCAGGGCTACGGGGAATGCCCACCTCGAGGCGGAGGGGAGCAAGGAACAGGCCAAGGGCAACACCAAGCAGATGGGAGACAAGTTCAAGGACGCGGGCAAGAAGATCAAGAACGCTTTCAAACATTGATCGAACCTCGGTGAGTCCGGACTATTCGTTCGACAGCAGCGGCCCCAGCGGTCCGAGATCGATGTTCAGATCCTCGGGCATGAGATCGAAATGCTCACGCAACTCTGCCATTCGCTCCTCGAGCAGCATGAGTGTCGTGCCGATGCGTTCGATCTGCTCGTCGCTGAGATCGCCGTGCTCGACTCGGCGTATCGCCTGCCGTTCCATCAATTGGCGCAGTAGTTCGACGATCGTCAGGACCAGGGTGACCAGGCCCTTCTCGACGGATTCGGGGTCGGCGTCGATTCGCTGCGGCAGAACCCGGCGACCGATGTCGGTCGGTGCATCCGAATCGACGGGGTCGGGTTCAGTCATCGGCGGGCTCCGGCCCGACCGGGTCGGGGACGAGTGCGCTGACCGAAGCGATGAGTGTGCGCAGCGAGATCCGGACCATGTCGACGTCGGCGAGCGACAGGGTGATCTCACCGGTGATGACGACACCACCGCCGAGCACCCGATCGAGCAGATCGACGAGCGCGATGCGGCGAGTGTCGTCCCCGGGGACCATCTCGCTCATGTGCTCACCCGTCGATCCCGGCGAAGGAGTACGGCGGCCACGGTCCGGTCAGATCCAGTGTGATGCCCGGGCGTTCGGTGTCGAGTGCCGACACGAGCGCAGCGAAGTCGTCGACCCGTGCGTTGTCCACGAGGTAGGTGCCGTTGAAGATCATCCAGGCCCGTTTCCCGGTCAGCACCGGATCGGTGACTTGCCGTCGAACCCCGTCGACGGCATGGCCCCGGAGCGCGGAGTGAATCTCGTCCGCGTGGCCGGCCGCCCGGCGTTCCACGTCTTGCTGTGCGCTCAACTCCGCACGACGACGCAGGAGATACGCGGTCCCCTTGCCCGCCGCACCCGTCGCGGAAGGCTCCTCCTTCACGTTCTGCGCCAAAGCCTTCGCGTCTCCGTACGCTTTGACACCCCACTCGCTTCGTCCGGTCACCCGACGCAGCGTTGCGCCGAACTCCTCCTGTCGTTCGTCGAGGAGGAGGCGAACGCGATCGTCGTCGAGGTAGAGGGTCGCCAACCGCAATGGAACGGTGGGACCGTGGCGTAGCACGGCAGCCACCACGGCGTCGTGTGCTCTCGCGGTTGCCGCGAGCCAGTCGAGGTCCTCGAGGTTGCGCTGCAGCGGGTCCTGCCCGAATTCGCTCAGGCTCACTGTCCCCACCACCGCGACGAGACCCGCCGATGCCACCGCGCGGACCGGCTCGCCGGCCACGCCGGTGACCCCGGCGAGTTGTGCGTCGCCGATGCTGTCGGTGGTGATGCTGTACAGCCAGACACCGTCATCCGCGGTCATCGTCTTGCTCCTGACGTTTCGCCTCCACCTCGACCGTTTCGGCGGCCTCGACGGCAGGGCGAACAGACCTGCCGGACTCGAGTTCGGCGATCCGCTCCCGCAGCTTCCGGTTCTCGAGTTCGACGTCGCTGTTCCTGCCGGTCAGCCAGGGGTCGTGCTCCCACCAATCGATGCCCACCTCCTTCGCGGTTTCCAGCGAGGCGATCACCAGTCGCACCTTGATGGTCAGCAGTTCGATGTCGAGCAGGTTGACCTGGATGTCTCCAGCGATCACGAGCCCCTTGTCGAGTACGCGCTCGAGGATCTCGCCGAGGTTCGTCGACTGGTGCCCACCGCCCATTCCGCCGCCCGAACTCTGCGGAAGGTTGCTCGCGCCGCCGCCGGCGATCGTCATGACTGCGCGCTCCCGCTGTCACCGACACCGCGGATGTAGCGGCGGGTTCTGCGGTAGGACAACAGCTCTCCGTCCAGATCCAACACCACCTCGTACATCGCGAGCATGTCCGTCGACGACGGTATTCGCCGGTCCTCGACTACCTCCACCTCCACCGTCCAGCCGTCGTCGGTCGGCATGACCGATGTCGCACCCAGTGGTTTCTTGCCGGTCAACTGCGCAATGTCACGCGTCGCGATCTCGGCGATCTCGGGTGCCGGCAACGGTGGTGGCTCCTCTTCTGCCATCGCCCGTCACTCCTTTTCCGGACCGGTGGGATGTGCTGTTCCGGTCATTCGATCGAGGATGGCCTGCTGTGCCTGCTCTTCCTCCTCGGCGGAGATCTCGCCTGCCGCACGGGCGTCCTCCAGCTCCTCGAGAGCGCGGCGCGCACTCGCGGGATTGTGGACTTCCTCCTCGACCTGTCGCTGTATCAACTCGGCCAGCGAGATCACCCCGCGAACGGGGGCGAGTGGCAGGGTGGCGATGAACGACAGCAGACCCATCGGTCAGCCCTCCGGTTTCTGCGTCACCACGAAGTCGTAGGCGGCGAGCGGTCCGAGCAGGCGCATGTCGACTCGGCCGTCCCACTGCTCGGCCAGTTCTCCCACTGCCTTCTCGAGTTCTTCCTGCCGCGCGACTTCGACGAGGACGGCTACTTGCGCAGCCTCCTCCTCATGAGTCGGTTCCCGGACGTTGACCGAGTCGGACAGCGAGTCGAGTGCCTCGACCACCTTCCGGGTGTCTTCGTCGCGTTTGGCCTCGATGGCGTTGCCCACGATCTCGCCGAGGGCCATCCGGGCGTCGCGGGTGGTCTCCTCGGGCTGATCTCGGATCGTGCCGAGCAGCTTGCTCGCCTGTTCGTTCTCTTCGATTATTTCCCGGAGGATCGCCTCCTCGACGTATCGTCCCTTCACGACGTATTGTGCCCGGCCTTCGAGTTCCTCCAGCGCGGCGGCGAACTCCTCGGCGTGTGCCGCGAGTAACTCCTCCGCGACGGCGTCCTCATCGGTCATGACCGCCCCGAAACGAAGCGGGAGCACCGGTGCCACCCGAGACGTGCCGTCCAGCACGTGCGCATGGGTTCGGAGGTCCTCAGGCTTGCCGAGCGGTCTGTCCACTGAAATTTCGCTCACGAGCGCCGCGATGTCGCCGTGCTTGACGGTGCTGACCGGTCCGTCACACACGCCGACCGCGTCTTCTTCGGCTTCCACATCGGCAGGCACGATTCCGTACACGTAGACACCGCTGGTGCGCGGCTCGTCGGGTGCGTCGGTGCTCTGGTTTGACGTAGACATCACTTGTCCCCTCGAGTGGACTTGCGCGAAACCCGTTCGCGCTCAGGTTCTTCCTGCCCGCCGCCGAGGATGTCGCCGAGTTTCTCACCCGCGGACTCGAGTGCGCCCTTGGTCTTCGACTTGGCACCACCCTCGGTGACGTCCCCGACGAGATCCGTCAGGCCCTTCGGCTCGCCACTGCCGATTTCGAGCCGGTTCACGGCCTCCGCGAACCGCAGGTAGGTGTCGACACTGGCGACCACGACGCGTGCGTCGATCGTCAGCAGTTCGATGCCGACCAGCGAGACACGCACGTAGGCGTCGATGACGAGACCCTTGTCGAGGATGGTGTCGATGACGTCGGCGAGGCTACTCGAGCTGGGACCGCCGCTGACTCCGCCGCCACCTCCCCCCGCCGGTTGTATCGCCGTCATCGCCGTGCTCCTTGTCGCGAGCCCGCCGTCTTCGCGGCAGTCTTGCGCGGGCGACCTCGCCGTTTCGGGGCCTGATCCTCAGCGGCAGCCGCGGTCTTGCGCGGGCGACCTCGGCGTTTCGGCGGCGGGGGTGCTTCTGCTTCTTCCTCCTCGTCTGCTTCCTCGCCGGCGTCCTCATCCGTTTCCTCGGTCTCGCCTTCGTCGGTCTCGCCTTCGTCGGTTTCCTCGGCCTCTTCGTCCTCGGCTTCTTCGTCCTCAGGCTCCTCGCCCTCGGCCTCGTCGCTTTCCTCGAGCTCTTCCGACTCCTCCGGCTGCGCCTCGTCCTCTTCGGGCTCGACTACCTCGCCGTCCCGGATCTCTCCACGCCAGCCCTCGACTTCGTCAGGATGGAGAATGGACTGTGTCATGACATGGCGTGCAAAGTGTTTCAATTCCAGCCGTGCTCGTCGTCCCTGTGCACGCCACAGGTTTCCCGTCTTCTCGAACAATCCCTTCGGGTGATACTCGAGGATCAGAACGATGCGCGTGAGATCGGGAGTCACCTCGTGGAACGTCACCGCCCCGTCGATGAAACCCTTGGCACCCTTCGAACGCCACACGATCCGCTCATCCGGGACCTGCTCGATGATCGACGCTTCCCAGGTCCGGTGCGACAAGAAGATCTGAGCCTTCCACTCGAGCTTCTCGTCCGCCTCCTGCTCCACCCGCTCGACCTTCTTCATGAAGGAGGGAAAGTCGGCGAATTGGGTCCACTGGTTATACGCCAGCTGGACCGGGACACCGACATCGATCGTTTCGACGATATTGGTCAACTTGAGCTTCTTGCCCTTACCGCTACCGCCACCGCCACCACCAGTGACCGCGTCCTTCACATCCGACGCCGTCTCCTTCACCTTGTCCGTCAACCCGGAGAACAGTGACTTGCCGTCGCCCTTCTCGTCCCCGTCCCCGTCCCCGTCCCCGTCACCGTTGCCGTTGCCGTTGCCGTTTCCGGTGACCGCGGACAGCAGGCTTCCGCCGCCACCCTCGGCGTAGTCGGTGAGCCGTCCGGACGCACCCTGCACCTTGTCGGAGACCGACGAGAGCGCTTTTTCGGCCACCGTGCCGACCAGCTTCTGCATTGCTTCCTGGAGCACGCTGGACGATCCGTTGCCGTCACCCGGCGCAGTTTCTCGCAGTTTCTTCGCGGCGTTCGTCATCGTGCTCACCGTCCGCCGCGCCGGACGGGCGCAGAATTAGTCGTGGCTTTCGCCCGTGTCTTGCGGCCCCTGGTAGGGGCCTCTTCGTCATCCTCGTCGGACTTCGCGCTCCGCGATCTGCTGGTCGGCCGGGAGCTACCGTTGCTGGAAGTCCGTCGACGCGCGGCGGGCCGCTTGCGTGGGGCGGGTTCCTCGTCGGCGGTATCTTCGTCGGCAGCGTCTTCCTCGTCGGGCTCTTCGTACTCGTCTTCCTCATCGGCGTACTGTTCGTCCGGCTCTTCCTCGACTTCGGACTCGTCGTACTCCTCGTTCTCGGACCGCCCGCGTCGCTTGCGACCGAGTTTTCCGAGCCTGCTGAGCTTGCCTACGGAATTGCCGACACCACTCGCGGTGTCGTCCACGGTGTCGCCCACGTCGCCGACGACTTCTCCGCCGCTTGACAGGAGGCGGTTGTTGAGCGAATTGATGCGTTGGCTTGCGGCGGTGACCGCTGCGGCCTTCGCCGCGCTGACCAGCTCTTCGCGCACCGAGTCGCTGATCTTGGCGAACTCGGGGGAGCTCGCGAGCATCTTCGTACCGCGTTCCAGTAAATCGCGTGGCCCGCCGGGGAAGCGTCCGGTCGCACCCGCGGCCGCGAGCATCAGTGCCATCTTCATTCGGTGTGTACGGCCCAGCATGTATCCTGCGCCGACGGCCAATGCCACCTGACCTTTGGTTTTCATCGTCGAACCCCTTTACCGAGTAGTCGCCGGCGCACCGCTCGCCCACTTCGGCAATGTGTGGCAGAACCGTCCTCGGCAATGTCTCGCAAAACCCTGCGCGGTATGGGGCGCCGCTTGTCGACTACCCCAGCTGCGGGACACTCAACCACCACCAGAAAATCCGGTTCGGGCAGCTTTCCGCGGCCACGCATCCACGTCGACTGTCTCGAGATTGCGGATTGGCACCGAAAATCGAATGTTCCTCAGCAGCAACCCTGTTCACGGAGAAGGTTAGGGGAATTCACTCGGCGGCGGCGCGCACCGCCGCCACCAGCGCCGCGACAACGAGCACCAGCAGGAGGACCACGAGCAGTACCGGCGCGAGCAGGGCCCCGAGGACCAGGACGAGAACCAGGGCGACCTTGGCCTTGCCGCTCAACCCGGACACGAGCGCTTTGATCGCGGCCCACACAGGATTCTTGCCGGTCAGGGCGGCCCGAATGCCTGCAATTACGGCGTTGATCCCCGCGTCGCTCTGTGCGATCGTATCGACGAGCGTGTCCATCCATTCCCTGAACTTCTGCCGAATATTCTGCGTCACCGTGTCGCCGCGTTCTCGAATCGCGTCCATGAGCCGGTGAACGTGGTCTTTAAGCCAAGCGATGACCGCCTCGACCGACCGCGATAACAGTCCGCGTTCGGTCTCCTGCGAGATCGGGTCAGGCCTGCGCTGACGAGTCGGCGTGGTGGACCGAGGGCGCGCCGTTACGTGGGACCCGGTGTCTCGGGGACGCTTCCGGGCCGTCGGCTTCGTGGCGTCGGGGCGGTCCGTTCGGGGTGCCGGTTTCCTTCTCCCGGGGGCGCTGTGGCGTGACGTGGAGGGTGATTTTTCGGCTGCCGGTCGCCTGGGGGGCAACGGTCGTCTTCGTGGCAGCCGCCCCGAGGCTGCGCCGGCGGGCGGCGTCGACTTCTTCGAAGTCTGATGTGATCGACTTGTCGCCGCCGTGGCGGTGGCCATCGGCTTGTCGTTGTCCGTGGTCTTGCTGTGAGAGGAAGTGCCTCCACGGTCAGGCCTGGCCGGTGTGCTCCGGCCGCTTGTCCTCACTCGTGCGCCCATACACCGCAATTACCCTCGCGACCATTCTTGAAACGGGAGCGGATTTAGTGGGCGCTGCAGGTGCGGCGGATCTCCGGCGCCGCGTTCGTCTGTGCGGGTTGTTGCGGGTGATGATGAGCGGTGTCTGAGGAGGTGAACCGGTGATCGGCTGTCAGTGCGGTGCCCGCATCCTGTCTCCTCGGGGCCCATCGTGAAGGTGGAGAAGTATGTTTTCTCCGCGGGAGATTGTTCCGGTGAAGTCGAAGGAGCGGGCGGGCATCGGGGTTAGGATGCACAAGGAGATCTGCCCAGCTGGTACCGCTCATCGGCGCGGTATCGGACTCTGCCGCAGAGGCGGTGATGCCGACGATGAGGAATTTTCCGGTGGGGAACGTGGCGAGCCGGACGGTCGGAGGGCGCCGGTGCCGCACACTGAATACCACCCGCGCCGCTGCGCTCGCGGTGGGCGTTGCCGTCGCGATCGCGGGCTGCTCGACCACTTCCGATCCGACGACCTCGCAGACGTCGAACGGTGCAGTGCCCGCCTCGACGACCGCCGCCGCACCAACGGGGTCGGCGCTGAAACCCATCGACCCGGCCGCATTCCAGGACGCTGTGAACGCGGCGGCCGAGGAGCTGCTCGTACCCGGCGCGGTGGTGCAGCTCCGCACCCCCCAGGGGAACGTCGACGCCGTGGTCGGTACGACCGAACTGGGCGCGCAGACGCCGCCCGACGAACACACCCATTTCCGGATCGCGTCGAACACCAAGACCATGACTGCGGCGCTGACCGTGCTCCTCGCCCAGGACGGGAAGCTCGAGTTCAGCGACCCGGTGTCCACCTACGTTTCGGATGTGCCCAACGGCGAGAACATCACCGTCGCAGAGCTGTTGACGATGCGCAGTGGGCTGTACAACTACACGAACTCGCCCGAGTTCGCGGCCACTCTGGATACCGACCCGGCGAAGGCCTGGACGCCGCAAGAGGTCTTGGATATCGCGTTCCGGCACCCGCCGGAATTCCCGCCGGGCACCTCCTACGAGTACAGCAATACGAATTTCGCGTTGCTGGGTCTGATCGCCGAGAAGGCCGGCGCGCGCCCATTGGCCGAGCAATTCCGGGATCGATTGTTCGGGCCCCTCGGGTTGCAGCAAACCTCGCTTCCCGCCGCCGACGATGCCGCGACCATCCCGGATCGCTATTCGCACGGCTACATGTACGGCGAATCGTCCTACGCGATGATCGACGAGGAGTATCCCGCCGACATGCAGGCCGCCGCACGCGCGGGAACGCTCCAACCCCTCGATTACACCAACCAGAATTCCTCCTACGCCACCGCTGCCGGTGGCGCCATCTCCACGGCAGACGACCTGGCCACGTGGATCCGGGCCCTGGTGTCGGGCAATGTCCTGAATCCCGAGTACCAGCAGCAATGGCTCCACAGCCTGCAACCCGAGGATCCGAGCGCACCCGACGGGCAGCAATACGGGTACGGCATCAGCTATCAGCGTTTCGGGCCGAATGCGTCGATGTATTACCACGGCGGTGAGCTGCCGGGTTTCAACTCGTTCATCGGCTACGACCCGGACAACGACGTCACGCTGGTGATCTGGACGAATCTGACCCTGTCACCCGAGGGCAAGACCACGGCGAACGCTATGCTCCCCACCGTTCTCGACGAGGTCTACGCCGGGATGTCGCTGGCGCCCACACCGGCTCCGACCACCACCAGGTGATGCGGTGCGCTGTGCCACGGTCCGATGCTCGAGATCGACCGCGGGGGCCCGTCTACCGCGGGCAGGTCTCGTCGGTCGCCGGTGCGGCCGCCGGCGGTCGGGCAGAATCGTCCCTTGTGACCGACATGTCCGCACGAACACCCGGCGCGGCAGACGCCGAGGATGCCGACCTGGCCAGGGCGCGCGACGGAGACGATGCCGCGTTCACCCGCCTCGTCGGACCGTTGCGCCGCGAACTGCACGCCCACTGCTACCGCATGCTCGGCTCCAGTCACGACGCCGACGACGCACTGCAGGATGCCCTGCTGCGGGCGTGGCGGGGTTTTGCGCGGTTCGAAGGTCGGAGCACGCTGCGCTCCTGGCTGTATACCGTCGCGACGCGCACATGCCTGGACGCTGTCGAATCGCGCGGTAGGCGGGCGCTACCCGTCGACCTGGGTCCGTCCAGTGATCGTGCTGTCATCGGGGACGTCCCGCTCACGGACGTGGCGTGGCTGGGGCCCTACGCCGACGCGGGTCTGACCGCCGGTTCGGCGGGGCCGGCCGCACGCTACGAGCAACGCGAGGCTGTCGAATTGGCATTCGTTGCGGCACTGCAACATCTGCCGGGCAATCAGCGGGCGGCCCTGCTGCTCTTCGAAGTCTTGGGCTTCTCCGCCGCCGAGATCGCCGACACCATGGACACGTCGAGGGCGTCGGTCAACAGCGCGCTGCAGCGGGCACGGGCGATCGTCGCCGAGAAGATTCCGCCGGTGACGCAGGCGCAAACTTTGCGAGAGATCGACGACACGCGTCTGCGTGCCATCGTCGCCGGGTACTCCACCGCATTGGAACGCGGTGACGCCGACGCCCTCGTTGCCCTGCTGACGGAGGATGTCACCTGGTCGATGCCGCCGATGGCGCACTGGTACCGCGGTCTCGACGCGGTCACCGATTTCGCGGTCCGGGTCCCGCTCACGGGGTGCGGTTCGTGGCGTCACCTCCCGGTCTGTGCGAACGCTCAGCCCGCCGTCGCCTTCTACCTGTGGGACGAAGACGCCGGCACCCACCTGCGCTGGTCGATCACCGTGCTGACCCTGCGCGGCACCAAGATCGCGGACCTGACCTCGTTCCTCGGGCCGGAGCATTTCGACCCCTTCGGTTTGCCCGAATCGCTGCCCTGATTGGGGGCCGGATGCCATCGTGCGCCGTTCGTCGGCACCCCTGCGGGCGGGCGATCGCCGAGGTAGTCTTCCGATGCCGCGGTTTCGCCACCGATGATGCAGCCGCAGGTTACAGTCGGAACCGGTTTTTCCTTCTTCAGCAGGGTGGGATCGCGATGAACTTGATCAAGAAATCGGCAGCGTCGGTCCTCGTCGTAGCGACGGTGACACTCGGGGCGGGTACGGCCCACGCCGACCCAGTCCTACCGAACACGGGAACGCCTGCACTGGCGATCCCCGGCAGGCACGAGGTCGACAAGCAGAAGGCGCTCGAGAACATGCTCAACGAGCTCGGCGTCGGCTGGGCCAACGGGGGAGCGGCCGGGACGGCGATCGGCGCGCTCATGGGTCTCGGCGTCGGATGTATCTCGATGTTCCCCGGCAGTCTCGCCGGTTGCATCATCGGCACACCGATCGGGGCGATCACCGGCGCGATCGTCGGTATCGGACAGGGCAACCCCCGGGCGCAGCAGGCCATCCAGGAATACATCAACACACCGTGAGTCGTTGTCCGTCAACTCTGTTCGCGGAGTTGACGGATCACGGGCGCCAACAGCTCCAGATACGGTTCGTGGACGGTGATGTACGAGAAACCGTAGCGCTCCCGATGGCGTCGGAGTTGCTCGGCCATCTCCTCCACGGTTCCCACGAGGACATACGGGGTGTCGAGGACGTCGTCGACCGTCATCGTCCCACCGAGCCGGTCCGCGATCTCAATGGCCGCGGCCCGGCGGTCGTCCGTCTCGACGACCATCTGGACCAGTAGATGCCACTCGATGTCTTCGGCTCTCGCTCCGGCGTGTGTCCGTACGAAGCGAATTCGTTCGGCGGTCTCGTCCGCGGTGGCGAGGCGAAAGGTGCCCGGCGGTCGGCCCGGGATCTGAAATGCCCCCGCGACGCCGACGATGTCTGCGTGGGCCGCTGCGATCCGCAGCACCCGGTCGCCGGTGCCGCCGATGATCAGCGGCGGGCCCGAGCCGCCGAATCCGCGCCGCTGCAACGGTCGTGGCAGGGCGCGGCCCTCGGGTAGTTCGTCGAGATCCCCGGTGAAGAAGGTGCGTAGGTCATCGACCATCTCGGACAACTGTGCGACCCGTCCGCCGAGGGCTTTCCATTCGATACCCGCAGCGTCGAACTCCCACTTCATGTGTCCGGCACCGAGTCCGATGTCGAGCCTTCCGTCGGTGAGGACGTCCGTCGTCGCGATCTCGCGGGCGAGTAGGGCGGCATTCCAGAACGGTGCGTTGAGCACCAGCGTTCCGACACGTAAGCAGGTGGCGTCGGCGACGGCCACCATCAGCGGAAAGGGGGCCGGGGCGCCGAGATGGTCCGCGGCGAACACCGTGTCGTAGCCGGCGCTCTCGCCGAGTCGACATCGGTCGAGAAGGGCGTCGCGGGATTCGAAGCCGAAGATGTTGAACGAGAATCGGAAATCACGCATGGACTTCACGATGCACCCGAACTGGCTCGGCCGGTGACCGAATGCGGTGAGTGAATCCCGGGACCGCACGACGATGAATGTGATGCTCGCCACAATTAGGTCAGTTTTCCCACGTGACTGTGTCCCATACACGCGGTAGCGCAGAGATTAGGGCAGGCATGCCTTATCTTCTGCGATGTGACAACTAAGAGCATTTCACGCCTTCACGGCCCCAGCGTCGACTACGCCATCGCGGCTTTTCGTGTGGTTATCGGCTTCCTGTTCTTCTGCCACGGCACGTCGACCTTGTTCGCGTGGCCGACTGCACCTCATGGAGGGCACACCGCAGCGGTAGGCGCCTGGCCGAGTTGGTGGGGCGCAGTCATCCAACTCGTCTGTGGCGCCGCGTTGTTCCTCGGCCTGGGGACGCGCTTCGCCGCGTTCATTGCCTCGGGTTCGATGGCGTACGCCTACTTCTGGAGTCATCAGCCGGACGGCGTCCTCCCCATCCAGAACAACGGTGAGCTCTCCGCCATCTTCTGCTGGGCCCTGTTCCTGATGATCTTCCTCGGCGCCGGCGCTCTCTCGCTCGATCGCCTCATTGCTCGCGGTGGGCGCACGGCGCAGTCGGACAACGGCGACGACGGCACCGCCGGCGAACAAGGACCGACCACCGAATTGCGTGAGGTGAACGCCTGAACTGCTTCTCATGGGCCGGGGCGGTGACCGTCATCCCCGGAGGTGAGGTAGGCATCGACCGCGTGCTGGAGGCGGTCGAGGGGGGCACCGAACGCACTGAAGTCGCCCCGTCGCTGGGCGTCGCGGAGCTGTTCGAGTGCCGCCTTCAGCTCGACAGCCGCGGTCGCATCCGCCGTCGGCGGGTCCGGTGTGGTGATGCCGCCGACATCGGGTGGGGGCGCTTGCGGTGACGCGGCCGGATCCGGCGCACCCGGATTGCGCTGGACAGGCGAACAGTGCCCAGCGTCACGACGACTGCTGGGCACTGCTCTCGTGCTCGGTATCGACCGAGGTGAGAATGGGTGGGGCTACCGAGTTCGGTACGTCGACGAGAAGGGTGGCCTCGCCAGCCGGAGCAATTCCAGGGCCAGCAGCGAGCCGCGGGGGCCCAGCTCGTCCTGATAGCGGCGGATCACGTCCGTTTCGCCGCCGAGCGCGACCATCGGCGCTCCGGACTCGACCCGGGTTCGAGCCGCGAGCTGCGCGAGAGCGAGACGGCGATTGACCGCGTCCAGGATCTCCGCGTCGAGGCGAGCGATCTCGGCGTGAACGCGATTCAGATCTGTGGCGGCAGGTAATGCGCCCGCAGCGTTTTCGGTGACCGCCCCGAAATCCGTGTCCGTCATCGTTGCTCCTCGACTGGGTGATCGTGTACCACCATCGTCGGACCCGAGTGGCCGTGACGACAGACACCCTGGGGTGCAGATCGTCGACCCCTTGCCTTCCGCGAGGCATTTGCGGACTATCGCAGTGCGATGAACCGCTGCAGTTTCCCGCTCGCGAGATGACGCTGCAGATGGTCGACCACTTCGATCCGGACCTGCGGATCGGCCACACCTTGCCGGCGCAATGCCGCCGTGACAGCCGACGTCAGGGCGGCGACGTCGGGTTCGCCGACCGCGAAGATCTCCGCTCCGTCGACGGTCTGTCGGACCTGGTACTCGGAAATCCGCGGATCTGCACCGAGGACGTAGCGAAAAGTGCTTGCGGGCACGATCGTGGTTCCGTACCGGAAATCGTCGTCGCGCCGCCCACCGATGTCGGCGACGCGCGCGAACGCGCTTCCGCACGCGCACCTACCGGGCAGCAATGTGACCTGGTCTCCGAGGTCGTACCGGATGAAGGGAAACGTGCGGTTGGCCAGACCCGTCGCGAGGGTTCGCGCCGCAGGCACATCGGCTGCGACCGGAGCACCACTGTCATCGACACGCTCGAGCACAACCTCGTCCTCGCACACGTGCAGGCCCTCGCCGTATCCGCAACCCACGGCTTGAACGCCGATCTCGGTCGACCCCCAGAGGTTGTGGATCGGCACCGACCAGGCGTCGCGGATGGCTTGCCGGTCCTCCTCCAGCAGGGGTTCGGAGTTTGTGCTCACGCGCACAGGACTGATCTCCAGATCACCCGCCACCGCGGCTCGGGCAAGTCGCCCGACGACCGTCGCGTAGCCCACCAGATGCGTGGGCCGGGCAGCGGCCACCGCGGCGACGATCTCGTCGAACGGTGCGCCCGCCGGGATCACGACGGTCTCCATTCCCGGTGCGGTCGGCACATCGAACAGTGGTGTGCTCGCATGCGGGGGGACACCGGCCGCCAGCACCGCCAGCCGCGCGGGAGACCGCACCGACGACGCCCGCCGTTCCTCGCGCGCCTGTACCCGCCAGGCGAGGCACGCCGCCGAAACGTAGAACTGCCAATCCCAGACGTAGACGCCCCGGACACCACTGGACCCACCCGAGCTGAAGATCTGCTCGTCGCCCGACGTGTACGAAAACCATTGCTGCTCGGCCAGAATCCGTTCGGCACGTTCGCGATCGAGGTCGCGCACCGTGACGATCGCATCCCACTCGTCCTGAGCGTCCCGCTTCGTCATCATCGGCAGCGTTGCCAGGTCGGTGAGCGAGGCCGAGGACGGATCGAGATCACGAAGTCTCCGGGCGTGAAATGGTGACCGCTCGCGTGCGTGCGCGAGGAGGGCCCGCAGCCGGTCGGTTCGGTAGCGCTCGATCTGATCTCTCGACCAGTCCAGGCGTCCCAGGTGATCCTCGAGGGCGGCCTGAACCGCACTCACCTGACCGGCGCGCACACGCGCGTACGCCGCGTGCTCCGCGTCGTCCGAAGCACCTCCGGGAACCGATCGGGACATGACGCCCTCCGCATCACAATGGTCCGGCGCAGCACGTTCGTGCGTACCCCTCCGAGTTTTGCACAGCGCCGCACCGGCCGTCATACACGTGCGCGAACCCAGCTCGGTCGCGTCCATCGGCGCCCGCGGCCCGGGGCAGGTCTCGTCGTATCGAGCGAGCGTCCTTCAGAGTTCAGCGGACGGTGCGCGTTCGGCGGTGCGAACCTTTCGCAGGAGCCGCTTCAGTGTTCGGGAGTCCCTCCACCCGAACGATGTGCGGTCTGTGGCGCGGCGGTGGAGCATGTCGAAGATTCGTGCGGGGACGACCACCTGGTGTCTCGCCGCACTTGCCACGACCTCGATGACCGCGCGGTGGGGCCGGTCGTCCTCGAGCGCGAAGCCCGCATCGTCCAGCGCCCCGGGAGGCAGTGCCGGCCGCAATGCCGAGATCACCTCCTATGCAAAGGCGTTGAAGTCTTCCCTGCCGAAGGCGTTCGTGAGGGTGACCGTGGCGACGGAACCGAGCAGTTCGCTCTCGCGGGCCAACCGGGGGAGTTGCCGTTCCCAGCCGGGCGTCGAGGTGATGCCCGCTCCGGCGATCACGCCGACCGCGCCGAGGGCTCGAACGTGGTCGATCCACCCGTGCGGGGGCTCGACCACGCCCTCGAAGAGGACGTCCGTGTCGTCCTCGATCAACAGGGTGCGCCCGTCGACCGAACGCAACGACAGCACCGCCGAGGTCACGCCGTCGACGCCGTCGAAGACTGGGCTGGGATCCCGCCATCCGCGCCCCGCCAACCTTCGCAGCAGGGGTTGTCGCATGCCGGGTTCGACGCTGTTGTCGAGCGCCACCGTCGGTGTGACCCGGTGGCCCGCTGCGTGGTAGATGGCGATCGCGTCGACTCCTGGTTCCCCCATGGATCGTTACGATGCCACATAAAAAATCCGACTGGAAGGTTTTGTTCTCCGTTTTCGCGCCCACGCGCTTCCTGCGAGACAGTCAATTCGAGTTTCGAAGTTCGAATTTGAGGACCTTCCCGGTCGGGGTGCGGGGGAGTTCGAGGGGAAAGACGATCTCATCGGGCACCTTGAACTTCGCGATACGCCCACGGGTGTGCTCGACGAGTTCCTCAGCCGTGACCGTGGCCCCCTTCCTCACAACGACGAATGCCTTGGGTCGCTCGCCCCACTTGGGATGTGGGACACCGATGACCGCGACGTCGAGTACGGCGGGATGCGTTATCAATGCCTGCTCCACCTCGATGGTCGAGATGTTCTCGCCGCCGGAGATGACGATGTCCTTCGCGCGGTCCTTGAGCTGGATGTAGCCGTCCGGGTGCAAGACGCCGAGATCGCCCGTGTGGAACCAGCCGCCCGCGAAGGCTTCCGCCGTGGCCTCCGGGTTGCGGTAGTAGCCGAGCATGACGTTGTTGCCGCGCAGCACGATCTCGCCCATGGTCTCGCCGTCGGCGGGGACGTCGTTCATCTGCGCGTCGACGACGCGGGCGTTCTCTGCCTGCACCATGCCCACGCCCTGCCGGGACAGCAGGGACGCGCGTTCCTCGGCGGTGCGCTCGCTCCACGACTCCTGGTACTCGCAAATCGTGTACGGCCCGTAGACCTCGGTCAGCCCGTACACATGGACGACCGTGACGCCGATCGCCTCCAACTGGGCGATCACCGTCGGTGACGGCGGCGCCGCGGCGGTGGTGATCCGCAGGGCGTCGACCGGATGTGCCTGGGGCGCTTCGGCAATTGTGGAGCACACGGCGGGAGCGCCGCACAGGTGAGTGACCCCGAGGGTGTCGATGGCGTCCC
This sequence comes from Rhodococcus sp. IEGM 1307, assembly GCF_030056915.1. Lineage (NCBI taxonomy): Bacteria > Bacillati > Actinomycetota > Actinomycetes > Mycobacteriales > Nocardiaceae > Rhodococcus > Rhodococcus sp. IEGM 1307. Next base: position 394,561 of record NZ_JASHKW010000006.1, on the reverse strand, counting down.
AGATCGCGTCGGCACGCACCGCGCGCAGGCAGATGTGCGTGCCGGCGGCCTGCGTGACCGCCCACGGGGTGCACCAGCCGTTGCAGTGGAACATCGGCAGCGTCCACAGGTATTTGGTGGACCCGGTGAAGCCGTTGTGGAACGTTTCGCCGAGGGAATTGAGATAGGCGCCGCGGTGCGTGTACATCACGCCCTTCGGTTTCCCGGTGGTTCCGGACGTGTAATTGATCGCGATCACCTGCTGTTCGTCATCGACACCCCAGTGCAGCGGGATGTCGTCCACGGCGTGTGCGGCCGCGAGGAAGTCGGCGTACATCCCGGTCGCGATCCCCTCCGGGACTACCGGCCGCGCGATCGTTGAGTCGGGAATCTCGATTACCTCGCGCAGGCTCGGGACGGCGTCGCGGGCGGTCGCGACGGATCCCACGAGTTCGGAGTCAACGAACAGCAGGCTCGTCCCGGAGTGCTCGAGGATGTACTCCAGTTCACGGCCCGCCAGCCGCCAGTTCAGCGCGATGAAGATGCCACCTGCGAGGGGCACCGCGAAGTGGGCGAACAGCATCTCGGGGGTGTTCGGGCACAGGAACGCAACGCGGTCGCCGGGCTCGATCCGGCTCCGCAGGACCCGGGCGAGTCTCTCGACCTCGTCGCCGAACTCGCGATAGCTGTAGCGGCGGTCGCCGTGAATGACGGCGACCCGATCCGGGAACACCGTCGCCGAGCGCTCCAGGAAGCGCAGCGGACTGAGCGGTGTGTGGTTCGCGGGCGAGAGGGTCGGTCCGGACACTGGAACCTCCGAGATGTGGTGAAGGTGCTCTGACGGGCGATACCCGCCCAAGATGACGTTATGGAACATCACTCCGGTGCCGCTACCCTCCGAGGTGGGTACGCCGAATATGAGAGTGCCGGTGAACGACACGTCGAGACCCCGCGATTCGCCGACCGGCTGTCGCCGAGCGTCGAGCCCGTCAAGTCGTACATGCGCAATCCCGTGGGCAAGTAGGAGGTGCGCAGAAGGTAGGAAGCTGTCGTGGACGTCCTGCGACAGGGTGTGCTTCCCTGATCTGTCGCCGTCTCGGTTGGTGATTCCGAGATACCTTGCATGCGAGGGCTGTTCATCTCGTCGGGATGGGCCGTCCGGACAGGGTGCTGCCACGACTACGGGCCGCGGCGGGCTCGTCGCACCGGGCCGTGTCGAAATCGAGACCACGCCGCAGAGCGGGAACGGGTGAGCCGCTGGGGCATTCGGCTACCCGTCAGACGTATTACGGACTTGTCACGACATGACGTCGAAACGGTAACGAAACCTCAGAACAGCACAATTTTCACTCGCGTTTCTCAATAGTCGAACATCCGTACCTTGTTCATGCCGTGTGAATTTCGGGAGGAGGCCACGTTCGGGGGCCCGCCGCTGCAGATCTGCCGACGCGGGTTCGTAATCCCGACACCTTCGAGGCGCGGGACGAGGCACCGAAAGGGACGGCCGACAACCGAGGCGTTGTCGCCGGCGCGCCGCGTCCGCACGCGCGGAGAGGATTGAGCCAGCATGACCACTCGCAACATGGAGAAACACACCCTCGGCTGGATCGCCCTGATCGGCGCGGTCGTCACCGTTCTGCTCGGGCTGGGCGCCGGAACCGCCGGAGGCGCCCCGCACGACTGGGAAGAAGTCGCCGAGTGCGAAAGCGGCGGCGACTGGACCACCGACACCGGAAACGGGTTCTACGGCGGACTGCAGTTCACACCGGAAACCTGGAAAGCCAACGGTGGAACGGGAGTGGCCTCGGAAGCCAGCCAGGCCGAGCAGATCCGGGTCGCCGAGAACGTCCTGAAGACCCAGGGCCCCGGCGCATGGCCCGTGTGCGGACAGTATCTGAAAAAGGGCGGCACAGCGCCCGTCGAGGTACCCCACACCACGCCTGCACCTGCACCTGCCATTGAAATTCCTGAGCCTGTCGAAACTCCTGACCTCGCCGAGACGCCGGATGTTGTCGAGACGCCGGATGTTGTCGAGACGCCGGATGTTGTCGGGACCCCGGATGTTGTCGAAGCGCCTGCGACCGTCGACGATTCCGCCGCGGTGAAGGCGGCGGTGAAGGCGGCGGCCCAGGAAGCGCTGAACAGCGCGCGTGAACTTGCCGAGCAGAGCGGGTCGGGTCAGGTGTTCGAGGAGCGGGCGTCGGCTCCCCGGTAACGTCCGACGGTTCTTGTGCGAACTAATCACACAGAACTGTCGTGTCGTCGCCTACGAAGGAGATCTCGTGCAGAAGAAGTCCGCTCGGCGTTCCGCAGCATTGGTCGGGATATTGTCCGCACCCCTCGTCCTCGGAGCCACCGTCGGTGCCGGAACCGCGAGTGCGGAACCCTGGCACGTCGGCCCCGTCTACCGGGCCGAGACGTCCGGTGAAGGCGCGGAGTACTTCTGCGGGAAGGCCGCGGCTCTCGAACAGACGTCGGGAGTCGTGATCGTGCCGTGCACGTTCGATGAACCGACCAACGTCTGGTACCGCGTCGTCTTCAACCCGGCCTCCTGGGGCTTCGACTTCTGAGGCGGACTGCCGGGATGTGAGGCGCACCTGACGAAGCGGTGACCGGACACCGTCTGCGCACTCCGCTTCGTCGAGTGCGTCGCCTACCGGCCGCGCGCAGACTTCTCGGTATGGCCGAGGGAAGAACAGAATGAGTGTCGAGACAGCCCAGCGCAGTGAGGTCGGCGTCGCAATGGCGCGGAGTTGGCTTCTGGTTCCTGCAGTCGGGAGCGAGGTCCTCGCGGCGGCGGCTGCGTCCGGCGCCGACTCGCTGATCATCGACCTCGAGGACGGTTTGCCATTCGCTGCGAAAGACGAGGGGCGGGCCTGCACCGCCGAGTGGCTCGCTCGGAATGCAGGTTGGGTGCGGATCAACGACGCGACCACCCCGCACTGGCAGCGCGACCTCGACGCGATCCGCGATCTGCCCGGACTGCGCGGGCTGATGCTGTCGAAAACCGAATCGCCCGAACAGGTACGGGACACCGCTGAAGAGATTCCCGGTGTTCCGGTGGTCGCCCTCGTCGAGTCCGCGGCCGCGATCGTGGCAGCCGAGGACATCGCTCGCACCGCTCCCGTCTCTCGGCTCGCGTTCGGGATCGGCGACTACTGCCGCGACACCGGTGCCGGGCGAACCCCGATGGCTTTGGCGTACGCCCGATCCCGGCTCGTCAATGTGAGCAGGGCGGCCCGGATCGGAGCCCCGATCGACGGACCGACACTGTCGCTCGACGCCGAGGCCGTCCGGGACGACACGCGACTGGCCCGCGAGATGGGGATGACCGGAAAACTGACCCTCGCTACTGAGCAGGTGCCGGTGATCAACACCGCGTTGGCACCCGACTCGAACGATATCTCCTGGGCCGAAACGACGATCGCGCGTCTGGGTGCGGACGGCAGTCGTGTTACCCACGGCGGGCATCCGCCGCAACTCGCCCGCGCCCACGACATTCTGCGTCGCGCAGCTCACTTCGCGTCGCGGACGTAGGGCGGTCCGGCGTCCTCGCGCTCGGCTTGCCGGGTCGCGCGGTACGCGGTGAACACGCCGGCCGCCGCGATGACGCCGAGGCCGAGGAAGAGCAGTCGTGCGGAGGCCAGGGCCGAGGGCGCACCGAGATTGACCAGCACACCGGCGAACGCTGACCCCACGGCCATAGCGATCAACTCGACCGTGTTGAGCCCGGCCGCGGCCTTCGCTCCCTCCTGCTCGTCGTCGGTACTCCGCATGGCGGCGACCATCAGGTGCGGGAAGGCGAGGCCGATTCCGGCACCTGCGGCGGCCAGGGCGCCCGCCCACAGAATCACCGTGACCGGTCCGGCGTCGTCACGCCAGAGGGCCGCCGTGAGGAGCAGGCCGGCGGCGAGGACCGCGGGTCCGGCGATCTTCGCCGCCGTCTGCGCCCGCGGGCGGGAGATGTCGGAGCTGAAGATCATGGTCGCCGACCATCCCACCGACATCATGGCGCCGAGGAATCCCGCGGCGAACGGCACCAGTCCGGCGAGCCGTTGACCGAACAGCGGTGTGAAGGCCTCCGACACGGTGCCGGACGCGAGCACCGCGATGGTGAGGTAGATCCACTTCAGGGACGACGCCCGGGTGTACGTCGACTGCGGCAACACCCGGCGCGGTGACCGCAGCTCCCAGGCCAGGAAGAGAACGATGAATGCGGCCCCGACCGCGATCAGGGCCAGCATGTGGGTCCGGTTGCCGACGATGCTCGCCACGCTGATTGCGATCGTCGCGAGGGTGAGCAGGACGAGTGACGTGGCAGGCACGGGTTCTCCGCCACGCACACGCTCGGTGCGAGGCAACGCCCGGGGCGCGATCACGGCGATGGCGGCGGCGACCACTGCCAGGGCGACGAACGCGAGACGCCACTGGCCGAGTTGCGCGAACAGCCCACCGATCGCCGGTCCGGCCAGAGTTCCGACGCCCCACATCGCCGAGACCAGCGCGGTTGCACGGGCCCACAGATGCTCCGGTAGCGCCTCGCGCAGTACCGCGTAACTCAGCCCCGCGAGCAGGCCCCCACCGAGCCCCTGGACCGCTCGTCCGACGAGGAGCACCTCCATCGAAGGGCTCACGGCGCAGATCATCGTGCCGACGAAGAACGGAGCCAGCGCGAACAGGTACGCACCGAGCGCCCCGCGATGTGCGAGCAGCCGGCTGACGGTCATCGACGAGATCACGGACGCCACCATGAAGACGGTCGCGCTCCACGCGTACAGCGATTCGCGCCCGAGTTCGCCGATGGCGGTGGGCAACAGGCTCGTCGTCAGAAAGATGTTGACGGCGTGCAGTCCGACGCCGCCGGCGAGGACGGCGGAGGTGGAGCGGTAACGGGGTCCGAGCAGCTCGGACCAGCTGGCCGGTGACGGGGCGGTCGATGTCATGCACACCACGCTAAAATCTCGAGTGGACTCGAGGTCAAGGGGCGGATGTGATGTCATTGGATCCGAAGGATCTGCTGTCGGTGGGGGAGGTGTCGCGTCGGACCGGTGTGGCCGTCTCGGCGCTCCATTACTACGAGCAGCTCGGACTGATCGCGTCGACGCGGACATCCGGGAATCAACGCCGGTACGAACGGCACATGCTCCGACGGATCTCGCTGATCGTGGTGGCCAAACGGCTCGGGATTCCACTGGCCGACGTGGGAGCGGTGTTCGAGACGCTCCCGGCCGACCGGATGCCGTCGATCCGCGACTGGCAGCGCGTGTCGAAGCTGTGGCGGGTGCAGCTCGAGGATCAGCGCAAGCGTATCGAGCGTCTCGAACGCGAGCTCACCGGATGCATCGGGTGTGGTTGCCTGTCGATGAAGGCGTGCTATCTGCTCAATCCCGAAGACCAACTCGCCGTGGAAGGTTCGGGTCCGAACCGGCTCTGAAGAACGGATTCCGGCAGTCGGTAGGTCGCGATCGATCTCCGTGAGGGAGGGGTGATTCCACTCCCAGGGGTGCCGCGAAGCCCCCCGAGGGTTGGTTCAGTTCGGGCGCTGGAGTGGGCAGAGTTGTACCTGTCAACGAAGCACGATCCGACCATCCCTTGGAGATACTGAATGATCAACGCCCGCCGCACCATTGCCGCCATCGCTTTCGCTGCTCTTCCCGTCCTGAGTGCCTTCGGGGCGGCGTCCGTTGCGCATGCCGAGCCGATCGGCCCGAACGGGCCCACCGGTGGCCCCTGCCCGATCGTGAACACGGACTCGCAGGGCAACGAGACAGTGACGTACGGCAAGCCCGGAGACCGCAACGGCGCCCTGGTGTGCGGTGCGGACGGTGAATGGACGGTGGGTAAGGCCGGCGGTTTCAAGGGCGGCCCCGGACAGATTCAGACTCAGCCCGGACTCTCACGCGGGTGAGCAGGGCATGAACTCGCTCGGTTGAACGTTCCCGGCGAGCATTGACGGACGGGTCAGAGGTATTCGTGGCGGTGTCCGCATTCGAGACCGTCGGGCGCTGATCGTGGGCATCGATTCATGCAGTGGAAGACGCGATACCGCTTCCCCGGGGGCAGTGACGCGAAGCCTGCATGAGCGTCCTTGATCTCGTATCCGATCGGACCGCGGCAGAACGAACAGGTCTTGGTCTCGTCGGTTCCGGTCTCCATCCATCGATCGTAGGGCGGTTCACGGTGAGGAAGTCAGGAATCTCGCGTTCCGTTTGCCGCGGGTGACCTCAGGTCGTGGACGTCGCCAAGATGTGTTTGAGGACGGCGAGGTCTGTCGTCGCGCCGAGGTCGGCGATCGTCACACCCGATAGTGATGCGCGCCAAGCCTGTTCGGCACCGGCCATGACTTTCGCGATGCCGCATGCAGAGCGGCACTGCTCTGGAGGGGCGGCGAGCACTCCTTGTCGTCGGATTTCGGTGCACCGAAAGGCGGGCTCGGTTCCGTCGACGGCCTGGACGACGTCGAGGACCGTGATGGCCTCGGGTGCGCGGGTCAGGACGTATCCGCCATCGCGCCCCTCGGTGGGGTGGACGAGGCCGGCACGTGCGAGCGACTGTAGATGCTTGGCGAGGTATGTCTTCGACACACCGTGCAGTTCGGCCAGCCGGGCCGTGGGTACCGGGCTCTCGGCCTGGCTGAGAACCACGCAGCAGTGAAGTGCCCACTCCACGCCGCCGGAAAGCTTCATGGCCACGACTCTATCCACGCCCCTGTGTCGGTGTTGTGGGGTGGTACTGCGTCATCGTGTCAGGCGTGTTCGCGCAACCACTCGTCCAGCGTGGTCGGTGCGATCCAGGTATTGGCGCCGGGTGTCGGAGTGATCGCAGCGTCATCGAGCTCGGCGCCGAAATAGCCGGCGTCGGGGTCGGTGGTCACGGTCCGCTGGTCGCCGGTCGAGGCGAACAGCCGTCGAACGAGGGCATCGATGCCGAGCGGTTCGGGCCCGGCAATCTCGACCGTGCCGCCGAGTGGGGCGCCGACGGCGACCTCGGCTACCCGGGTGACGACGTCGTGCGAGGCGATCGGCTGAAGGTGTGCCGGGGTCGCGTGGACGGTGTCGCCGACAGTGCCTGCGTCGGCGATGCCGGCGATGAACTCGAAGAACTGCGTCGATCGCACGATCGAGTAGGGGATGGGGCCGGACTTGACCAGATCCTCCTGGGCGACTTTGGCGCGCATGTATCCGGAGTCGGGGAGCCGGTCGGCGCCGACGATGGACAGGACGACATGGTGCCGGCCGCCTGCCGCCTCTTCGGCGGCGAGCAAGTGGTTCGTCGATTCGCGGAAGAAAGCCAGGACGTCGTCGTCTTCCCATGACGGCGAGTTGGTCAGGTCCACGACGACGTCGGCGCCCTCCACAGCCTCCGCGACGCCCTTGCCGGTGGTGGTGTCGATGCCGTCGCCGCGACCGAGTGCAGCGACGTCGTGACCGGTCTCGGTCAGCTTCGATGCGACCTGACTCCCGATGAGTCCGGTTCCGAAAATGACGATCTTCATACCCGTCTCCTAACGTGGATTTATATTGTCCTAGTTTACTCGGATGGTAGGTGTCCGAGTCAAGGGTTGTGTATGTTCCGTGCGCCGGGCCGGGGGTGGGCTTCCTCGTCCTTCGTGGTAGAGCTATGCATGCAGCGACGGCGAGAATCAAATCTGTTCTGGTGCAGGGACTATGTCGAACCGGCATCGAGACCAATGCCGGTCGCCGATGCGGCGCCCATCGGGGGGTGTCCCTGGCGGTTGCTCCACGAAGTCCTTGATAAAGCGAGTCCTTCACACCGAACACGCTGTCCCCGCATTCGAATTGCGGGTCACCCAACCGCCCGCGGACGTCGCAAAGCTCTAGCGCTCTGCGATGTCGGCACCGCGATATCACAGCCGGCGCGGACCCTCGCACACCGGAGAACATCGCCGCCGGTCTCGCAGGGCTCTTCGCAGCATTTCCCGACGCGCAATGGAACCTCGATGACACGCTCCTCGATGGCAACGGTGCAGCGGTGACCTACGCACTGTCCGGTCACTCGGATAGCCGCCTGGGCCCGTACGAGCCGAAAGGGCAGAGTGTGCACCTGGCCGGAGTGCAGATGCTGGAAGCGAAAGGCAACCACATCATTACCAGCACCGACTATTGGGACGGCGGTGCCCTTCATCGCCGGCTGGGCACGGCATGAATCTTCAATGCGACTTCAGCCCTTCCTCTTTCGGACGATCTCCGTCGACTCCTGGGCCTTCGCCCGCTTCTCCGCCCGGCGCTCCTCGAGTGTGCGTGCGGACTGTTTCGAACTCTTGACGGCGGATTTGTCAGCCATTGTCGCTCCATCTTCGAGAGTGGCAACCACGAACTGATCCCGACCATACCCAGGTAAGTAGATAAGTCCACTTCGGTATCCGACTCGAACGTGGTGCCGAGCTGGAAGCATCCTTCCGTGAGATCCCAAGAACCGCAGGAACGCTCACGAACTTGCTTATTCCTGGGCGGTGGCTATGGTGCATGCAGGCATCAACGGCATCTACCGGAGGACTGAAATGTGAATGCAGCTACCGATCGTCAATGGGCGGTTCGTGACGCTGTTCTGCGTTGGCTTCTCGCGAAGACCACGGAAGGGTACCGAAGTCCGATTCTGGACGCGGATGCCATCGGTGAGACCGTTGGCTGGGCACCCGCGCCCCTGACTCGGGACGAAGTGGCCGATGCGTCGAATTACCTCTACCGGGAAGGGTATGCGACAGGGGTGCCGGTGACGGGTATCGGCATTCCGCGCCCGATGTTGACGGTGGCCGGGCGGCGCGTCGCCAAGACGGAAAGGCCGTTGCGCCGGGCGATGCGCGGTCACGACGTCGTGAGCTAGCGGCATCTCGCTCCGTCCGTCGACGCACCAGCTGTTGCGTCACCTGTGCAGACGAGAGCGAGGCGGTATGGGTGCACGAGACTGCCGTCGCCCGTAGCGTCTACATAGATCTCATACTTCCTACCACTGGCGTGGCTGGTGTTAGAGATGTATGTACTTCACGGCTACCCGTAACACGCTGCGGTGTTGCGGGTTTTACCGTGTCCCACACCGACGCTTGTGGCGCAGGAACAATCCTGGTCTGGTTCACCCCCACCCGGGGTGTCGCGGCGGGAGCACTACGACGGACACGGCGATGCCGCGGCCTGCTCGGAGTGGGACTCTTCTTGTCGCGGCATTGGCGCACCGGCGCATGCTCGATCACCCGGATCCGCGGATTCTCCCCGCGCTTGCGAACGGATTGTCCGCGTCCCAGCAATGCCCGCTTGGCCAGGTTCACGCCCGCGACATGGTCACGATGTCCGCCGACTTTGCACCGCGCACACCAGGCCCGATGGTAACCACCCGGCCGGATGAGAGGTTCGTTGCAGCCCGGACACAACGCCGAGGATCCTCGTGCTGGTACGGACACCACCGTCACACCGACACCGGCGGCGGTGTGGGTGAGAGCGTCGACGGCTTTGCGGCGGGCTGATTGCGCGGCCCGGTTATTGTTGACCCGCCCATGCCCGCGGGTTTCGAGAGTGGTGAGGTCTTCCACCGCGATCACGCTCGCGCCCGCTGCGGCAGCGAAGTCGGTAAGCTGGCGGCCGAAGTGAAACGCCAATTCCCGGTTGATCATCCCCCGCTTGGCACCCACTGCCTCGCGGTATCCATCGAGGACGGCGATCTTCGCCTCCAGCTGGGCGCGGACCTCGGGGGGTGCGGTCGCGGCGAGCCGGCGCAGGCGAGCCGCTTTGCGGTGCAGCAGCTGCCCTTCGGCCTGCAGTCGGGCCAGCTTGATCCCGAGGCCTCGGTCGTCGTACGTGAAACCCCGATAGTCCGAGACCAGACCATCCGGGGTTTCGGTGGCAACGGCGGCCACCCCGAGTGTGGACGGAGACCAGTCCACGCCCACCACGGTAGTTCCCGATGTCACATCAGCGGCTGGGACCGCTTCGGTGGCAGCGCACCGCAACAGCAGACCACGGTGGTCGACATCGAGGGTCGGTAAATGCCACTCGCGGATCGGCCGCCCGTGCAGGTGCCGTGGGATCGCGGCGGCCAGCCGGACTCGTCGCCACTGCGCGCGTCCTGTCGGGGCGACGGTGGTGGGTAGTGTGACCGTCAGCGTCATGGCGGCGTCGGTGACGGTGATGTGTGCGAGTTGTCGATCCGCTGCCGAAAGCCGAGCCATCGCCGAGGTTCGGGGTGGCGTCTGCACGTCGGTGATCCGCACCCGCGCGGACTGCGCTGCACCCGAGTCCGCGCCGTCGATCTGGCGGGTGCGGGCGAGCAATTGCCGACGGACTCCCCGCGCGAAACCCGACGGCACATACTCCGCAGCACCACTCGGTGCGCTCAGACGGCCGGTTTCCGAATCGAATCGGGCCGACAGCGACGCGATGGCGGTATCCCGGTAGGTCAGGGTCCGCAGCGTCGCCACAGCTTGCGCGGTGACCACGCGCGTGACTCGTGAGGGCGCGTAGACACCGTCCGGGTAGCGCGGGGTCCAGCCCAGACGCGCGGCCGCGACATGCCCGTGCTTCGGCAGTGCCCGGCCGTGGCTGTCACGACCGGTAGCGAGGACATCGAAGGTGGCCGGTTGCCACAGCCGTGAAATCAGCTCGGTTTCGGCACCGGAGATCAGGTCGAGCATCCACCCGACACGAATGTCGAGGTCGTCGAGTCCGATCGGCGCACCGGTCGCGTCATCGACAGCCAGGTAGGGGCGGGTGGTGAACGAGAACTGTCGCAGCGCAGTCAATCCGGTATCGGCCATCAGTTAGTCCATCTCCAACCGTGCTGCCGCGTCGCCCGGAAGAAGTCGACGTTGATTCTGCTTCGACCGCAATGGGTAGAAGCGGCCGGAAAACGAAGCGAGCACTGCCATGAAGTCATCCATCAGCTCCTCTACCAGCGACGTGTCCCCATGGTCACGCAGGACCTCGACCTTAACCCCGACCGCCGACAGGTACCGCTCGATCCACGCCACCGGAGAACCGCGCCAACCGATCCCGCCACACCACTCGCACCACCGTGAAGTGGCCCTTGGCTGCGTCCTCGAGCATCCGATTCAGTCCCGCTCGGGTCTCCCGCAGACCTGAACCACGATCCCTGTAGACCCTGTACACGGTGCCGGCGGCACTCTCACGCAGCATCCTTTCCTGATAGGCGAGCGAAGATTCCTGACCGGTCGAGCCGGACACCCGGCAGTACAACGCTTCCGCCCTGTCGGCTGGAACACTCTCCGGTGTAGGTCGACCCAGGTAGACGTCGAGATCCTCCCGATCGAAGACTCGCTGACCGGAACCTGTACGCCGAGAGGGTAACCGGCCCTCCGGCGCGGCCTTCCGGACACCCACCACCGACATGTTCAGGTATGCCGCAGCTCGCCGATGCGCATGATCCGACTAGCAACAGGAAGGATTAGGAAGTATTAGGAAGTACGTCAACAGTTGAGAGCCTTCGGCGGCGGGGGAGTCGGGCCGTCACAGGTCGGCCGGCTCCCCGCGCCTCGCTCAGATGGCTCACGGCGCAGTCAACCCTTCGATGACGGCCGCGGTGGTGTCGGCGATCGCCTGGTTGTTTCCCTGCGCGTCCTGCTGATTGGTGAGGCTGTCGGTGAGGATGGCGAGGACGACGGGTGCGCCGTCCGGACTCCACGCGACACCGGCATCGTTGGCGGTGCCGAACCCGCCGCCACCGGTCTTGTCGGCGGCAGTCCACCCGGTCGGCAGACCGGCGCGCATTCGCTTGTCCGACGTCTTGCTCGCCCGCATCCACTCGAGAAGCTGATCGCGGCTCGCCGCGTCGAGGGCGTCTCCGAGGAGCAGCGCCCGGAAACCCTGCGCGAGGCCGTTGGGTGTCGTCGTGTCCCGGGGATCGTCGCGGAATGCGGTGTTGAGTTCGGTCTCCCACCGGTCCAGTCGTGTGCTCCCGTCGCCGACGTCCCGGGCGAGTGCGGTGATCGCCTGCGGCCCGCCGATCTCCCGGAGTAGGTAGTTCCCGGCGGTGTTGTCGCTCTGCGTCAGCGCTGCTTCGGCGATCTGCCCCAACGTCATCGGGGTTCCGACCGCTGCGGCGGTGACCGGCGAGTTCTCGACGAGGTCGCCGGGTTCGATCACGACCGTCTTGTCGAGTGACGTCGATCCGTCCTCGGTCTTGCGCAGAACCGCCGCGGATGCGTAGGCCTTGAAGGTCGAGCACATCGCGAACCGTTCGTCGCCCCGGTGGCTGTAGACCTCGCCGGTCGCGGGATTGACGGCCGTCACTCCGATCCGGGTGGAGTACTGCGCCTCCAGGGCGTCGATCGTCGCGTCGAGGGGCCGCCGATCCGGCGCCGCAGCCACCGACGTGGTGGGCTGGGCCTGTTCCGCGGTGGCCGTGCACGCCCCGAGCAGCAGGGGCAGCGCCAGCGCGAGAGCGACGGCACCTCGGCGACCGGTGCGCCTGGGCTTCGGATGATTTCGGTGTGTGGGCATGGATCCAATGTCGGATGCGGACACTCATAGCGCAAAGACGAAAGCGGCGTCGTCGCGAGTCGGGTGCGCTATCACCCCAGTTCAGGACGACGTTTTATGCCAGGGAAACGGTGGCGTCGCCCGACGTGGGCGGTCGGAACTGGTTCAATGGTCGCCATGGACCTGCTCCGCCACCTCAGTTTCTTTGTCGCCGTTGCGGAGGAGGGACATTTCGGCAACGCCGCATCCCGGCTCGGGATGACGCAGCCGCCGCTGTCACAGGGAGTGCGGCGGCTCGAACAGCGACTCGGCGCGGAGCTGGTCCAGCGCAGTGCCCGCGGAGTCGGACTCACCGACGCCGGACGCCAATTGCTCCCGCGTGCGCGACTTCTCGTCGCCGACGCCGCCCGATTCGAGGACGAAGCGCACCGCATCGCCGGCGGTCGCGACGCGGTGGTGCGATGGGGTGTCCCGCACTCGGTGGCCGACGGTGTGGTGGTGCGGTGTGTCCGTGCCCTTCGCGACGCGGACGAGACCCGGCCCACCCGGGTGGTGACGACCACGGCGCCCACCACCGAACTCGTGGACGCCGTCCGTACGGGCAGTCTCGACGTCGCCGTGGTCGAGCATCCCGCGCTGCTCACCGGTCTCGACAGCGGGCCGGTGCTGAAGCTTCGGCGGTGGGTGGTGGTGCCGGACGACCACCCGGCCGCGGTCGCGAAGAAGGCACAGGTCCGGATGCTGCGCGGGCTGGCGTTGGCCATCGGTCCACGCTCGGACAATCCACCTGCCCACGACCTGTTCGTCGACTTGTGGCGGGTCCGGGGGCTGGACCCGGACATCGTGATCGCACCGGGTCCGCGAGAGATTCTCACGCACGTGGCCGCGGGCGGTCATTTCGGGGTGACGGCGACGGCACCGACGGTGATGCCGGGTGTGGCCTGGGTCGATCTGCTGCGCGAAGACCTCGCGCTGCGTCTGCGCATCGTCTGGCGATCGGGGACCGACGTCGCACCGTCCGCTGCCGCCCTCGACCGGGTGCTGCTGAGGGCCGATCGATGACCCCGCCGGCGGCGAAGCGGATCCGTGACGTCTTCGCCGACGCCGGGTGCACCGGATGGCTGCACGCCCGCCGCGTCGGGACCCCGACCGGCGACGCGGGTGACATCGCGGTCGGCGCGGACGACCTCGTGGTTCTGGCGTCGGTCTACAAACTTCCGCTACTCGTAGCCCTGTGCCGTGCTTTCGAATCCGGGGAGTTGTCGCCGACCGCGACCGTCCGGGTCAATCCGGCCGACTGCACTCCGGGGCCGACGGGGGTGTCGACGTTCCGTGATCCCGTCGTGCTGAGCTGGCGGGATCTGGCGATGTCGATGATGACCGTGTCCGACAACGCCGCCGCCGACCTCGTCCTCGGGCAGGTGGGACTGGCGAGCGTCGAGCGCACACTGTCCGAGCTGGGCATGACGAGCACGCGCATCCTCGGCGGCACAGCGGATGCGCACCGCAGCCTGGTGATCGACGCCCATGCGCACACCACCGCGGAAGCATTCGCGGCGCTGGCCGACAACGACGAGGCGTGGACCGTGTCCGCCTACGACCCGTCGTATGCGAGCGCGACGACTCCGCGGGAGATGACCTCGCTTCTCGACGCGATCTGGACCGGAAGGGCGGTGCCCGAGCCGCAGGGCGAGTTCGTCCGGCACGTGATGTCCGCGCAGATCTGGCAGCACCGCATCCGGTCCGGGTTCCCGTATTCCGAGGTGGACGTTGCCGGGAAGACCGGGACCATCGGCGCCATCCGCAACGAGGTGGCCGTCGTGACGTTTCCCGGTGAGATTCCCGTCGCGGTCGCCGTCTTCACCCGTGCCGCCCGAACCGACCCTGTACTACCGGTGGTCGACGCCGCGATCGGGCACGCCGCCCGGATCGCGGTGACCGAACTCCGCTCCGGCCGCGTCGACTGAGGTACTCAGCCCGGATAACGCCGGGGCGTGAACACCCTGGTCCCGTGTTCGTTCTCGACGACGGTCGTCATGGAGGAGCCCACGATGAGCAGGCAACGCATGTCGATCTCGGCTGGGTCGAGGTCCGCGAGCCGCACGACCCGCACCGACTCCTGCGCGCCGGCCACGTCGCGGCCGATGATCACCGGGGTGTCGGGGGAGCGGTGCTCGAGAACCAGGTCGCGCATCGCGGCGACCTGCCAGGTGCGCGACTTCGACGCCGGGTTGTAGACGGCGAAGGCCATGTCGGCGCTCGCAACCGCGGAGATGCGCTGCGCCACCACGTCCCACGGCTTGAGCCGGTCCGACAGCGACAGGACGGCGTAGTCGTGCCCGAGGGGCGCGCCGACCCGGCTCGCGACGGCGTTCGCGGCGGTCATGCCGGGTAGGACGCGCACGGGGACGCCGCGCCACTGCTCCTCGGCCGCGACTTCCAGCACCGCGGCGGCCATCGCGAACACACCCGGGTCGCCGGACGACACGACGGCGACGCGGGCGCCGTTCTTCGCCAGGTCGAGTGCCATCGCGGCGCGTTCGGCCTCGACGCGGTTGTCGCTGGAGTGGCGGCGCTGGCCGGGACGTTCGGGGACCCGGTCTATGTAGGGGCCGTAGCCGACGAGGTCGGTGGCGAGCGACAGTTCGTGCTGCACTTCCGGTGTCGTCCATGCCTGATCACCGGGACCGAGCCCGACGACGACGAGTTCGCCCTGCGGTGCCGCGTCGTCGCGGCGGGCGTTCGACGGGCTGGGCACGATGGCGATCGAGAAGTAGGGGACGTCGCTGTCCGAGACGTCGTCGGCGGCGTCGATCTTCTGCCTGGTCGTGCTGGCCCGTTCGACGTACCACGTCTCGTCGATGCGGCCGGAGTCCTTCAACGCCTGCCGGACGGCCGGGTAGGTGCGTCCGAGCTTCAGGATTGCGGCGGCGTCGGTCTCCCGCAGGCGCCGCGTCAGCTCGCCGGGCGGCAGCGTTCCGGGCAGGACGGTCAGGATTTCCTCGCCCTCGACCAGCGGCATCGCCAGTGCGGCGGATGCGGCGCTGATCGACGTGACCCCGGGAATGACTTCCGCCTCGAAGCGCTGCGCCAACCTCTTGTGCATGTGCATGTAGGAGCTGTAGAACAGCGGGTCGCCCGCCGCGAGGAGCGCGACCGAACGGCCGGCGTCGAGGTGGGAGGCGAGTCGCTGCGACGCCTCCTCGTAGAACTCGTCCATCGCCCCCTGGTAGCCGCCGGGATGGTCGACGGTCTCGGTGGTGACGGGGTAGACGAGGTGCTCCTCGATCTGTCCCTCACGCAGGTACGGCGCCGCGACCGCGCGGGAGATGCTCTTGCCGTGCCGGGCGCTGTGGAACGCCACCACATCGGCCTCGGCGATGACCCGCGCGGCCTTGACCGTCACCAGTTCCGGGTCACCCGGTCCGATGCCGACGCCCCACAATTTGCCGGTCACGCGCTCTTCGGAGCTCATTCGACCTCGCTCGCAATCGCATTCAGTGCCGCAGCCGTGATGGCACTGCCACCCCGGCGGCCGCGGACCACCAGATAGTCGAGTCCGCCCGGGTGCTCGATCAACGCTTCCTTCGACTCCGCGGCACCGATGAAACCGACCGGACCGCCCACGATCGCGGCGGGCCGGGGTGCACCGGATTCGATCATGTCCAGCAGGTAGAACAAGGCGGTCGGGGCGTTGCCGATCGCGACGACGGCACCCTCGAGTTTGCTGCCCCACAATTCCAGCGCGGCCGCAGAGCGGGTGTTCCCGATCTGCTCCGCCAGCACCGGGACCCGGGGGTCGCGCAGGGTGCAGAGCACCTCGTTGTCTGCGGGGAGACGCTTCCGGGTGACGCCTGCCGCCACCATCTGCGCGTCGCACAGGATCGGGGCGCCGCCCGCCAGCGCCGCGCGGGCGGCCTTCACGACGCCGGGGGTGAACGCGACGTCGTCCACGAGGTCGACCTGACCGCTCGCGTGGATCATGCGGACCACGGCCTGTGAGACGTCCTCGGGAAAGGCACTGAGATCCGCCTCGGCGCGGATCGTGGCGAAGGACTGGCGGTAGATCTCCGCGCCGTCTCGGATGTACTCGATCATTCGCTCACGATAGAGGCACCGCGGTCACGGCTCCTCCACCCGGTAACCCGTCTCCGTGGCGACGACGTCGGCGACCTCCCCCTTGGGTCGCCCGCAGCACCGCTCGCAGCCCGACCAGTGCTGCCTGCCCTCCACCGGGAGTTCACCGCGCGCGACGGCATCCCGCGCGTCGGACCGCACGTCGGCGAGCGCCTTCTCGCATCCGGGCTGCCCGGTGCAGGCACTGACGTTCAGCCAGGGGGAGTTCTCGTCGAAGATCAGGCCCATCGGGGCGAGGACCCGGACGACCTGCTCGGCGGACCACTCGTCGAGATCGCACAGCAGCACCGATTTCCACGGCGTGACGACCACCGGCTTCTCGACGGCGGCGAGGAACTCCGCCAGCCGGGCGTCGAGGATCCCGAACGCGAGACCGCCGCCGAGGGTCACGTTGCCGTCCGGTTGGTCCAGCCATCCGATCGGTGCCCGATGCTCGTCGAACCCGCTCACCGGGTCGGCGGTCGGTGCGAGCGTCAATGCCGACAGGGTCCGTTCGACCCCGTCGGCGATCTCGGACAGCCGCCAGTGCTGATCACGCAATTCCAGGAAGACGCGGGCGGCGTCGAGGAGCACCGCCACCGATTCCGTCGTCGTGATCCGGGCGCCGCTGTCGCGACCGGCGAGAACCAGGGCGACCTCCGTCTCGCTGACCGCATGGACGCCGAAATCGCCGCCGAGCGCCGACACGTCGCCGCGCCCATCGTCGAGAGTGAACAGGGTGCGGCCGGGGAGGTCCGCCAACGCGGAGTCCGCGCACAACGTCCGGTCGAGTTCGTCGACCAGATCCCGCAGATCCGCGAGACCACCGATCCGGCCGGTCAGCGGCGAGACGAGGATGTTGCGGACCCGCTCGTGCGTCTCCGACGGCAGGAGACCTGCGTCGGCGAGGCGCCGGGCGAACTCCCGCGGGTCGCGGACCGCCCGCAGTTGCGCGTTGCCGCGGGAGGTCAGTTCGATCTCGCCGTTCCCGAGGTCGCGGGCCGATTCCGCGAGGGTCTGCAGCTGGGTGGAGGTCAGCACACCTCCGGGAAGGCGCACGCGCGCGAGCGCGCCGTCCGCGGCCTGGTGGACCTGCAGCGCGCCGGGGCATGCATCGGGGCGGGAACGGGAGTCGACCATGGTCCCAGGTTACGTCCGGCCCCGGGTAGCATCTCCAGCACTTGCGACAGCAGGAGAGGAAGCCGGTGAAAATCCGGCGCGGTCGCGCCACTGTGAGCTCGCCGAAACCGGTGGGCGAGCCAGACCCTCACCTGCCGTCCTCCGACCTACGGTTCCGCACAGAACCACTGCCACGGGGCGCGACACCCCCAGGAAGGCTCCACACGTGATCCTGCTGCTCTCCACCTCCGACACCGACCTGCTCAGCGCACGCGCCAGCGGGGCGGACTACCGCTGGGCCAACCCGGCACGGCTGCTGGTCGAGGAGGATCTGCCGGGACTGCTCGACGGCGCCGACCTGGTCGTGGTGCGCATCCTCGGCGGCCGCCGGGCGTGGGAAGAGGGCCTCGACGCGGTCCTGGCCAGCGGACTGCCCGTGGTGGTCCTCGGCGGCGAGCACGCCCCGGACGCCGAGCTGATGGAGTGCTCGACGGTCACCGCCGGTGTGTCGGCGGAGGCGCACAACTATCTCGCCGAGGGCGGCGCCGACAACCTCGCCCAACTGCACCACTTCCTGTCGGACACCGTGCTGCTGACCGGTCACGGTTTCGAGGCGCCTATCCACCTGCCGAGCTGGGGCGTCGCGCCGTTCGCTCCCGCTGCGAACCCGGACCGCCCCACGATCGCCGTTCTCTACTACCGCGCCCAGCACCTGGCCGGGAACACCCGCTACATCGAGGCGCTGTGCGACGCCGTCGACGCGGCGGGCGGCACCCCGCTGCCGATCTTCTGCGCGTCGCTGCGCACCGCCGAACCGGAGTTGCTGAACACTTTGCGCCGGGCGGACGCGATGGTGGTCACCGTGCTCGCCGCCGGCGGCACCAAGCCGGCCGGGGTCTCGGCAGGTGGCGACGACGAGGCGTGGGACGTCGCCGCGCTGGCCGCGCTGGACGTGCCGATCCTGCAGGGTCTGTGCCTGACCAGCAGCCGTGAGTCGTGGGAGTCCAACGACGACGGATTGTCGCCGCTCGACGTCGCCACCCAGGTCGCGGTCCCCGAGTTCGACGGTCGGCTGATCACGGTGCCGTTCTCGTTCAAGGAGATCGACGCCGACGGTCTCTCCACCTACGTTCCGGACGCCGAGCGCGCCTCCCGGGTGGCGGGCATCGCCGTCCGGCACGCCCGACTCCGGCACATCCCCGCATCCGACCGCCGGATCGCTCTGATGCTGTCGGCGTACCCGACGAAGCACGCCCGCATCGGCAACGCCGTCGGTCTCGACACCCCGGCCAGTGCGATCCGGTTGCTCACCGAGATGCGGACCGCCGGATACGACCTCGGCCCGGCGGACGGGCCGGATTCCGTGCCGGGTCTCGCCGCCCAGGACGGCGACGCGCTGATCCATGCCCTCATCGCCGCCGGCGGACAGGACCCGGACTGGCTGACCGCGGAGCAGCTCGAGGGCAACCCGATCCGGATCTCCGCCGCCCGCTACCGCGAGTGGTTCTCGGCGCTGCCCGCGGAACTGCGCGAGGGCGTCGAGGAGCACTGGGGACCGGCGCCGGGCGAACTGTACGTCGACCGCTCGCAGGATCCTGCCGGTGAAATCGTGATCGCCGCAATGCAGTTCGGGAATCTCGTGCTGATGGTGCAGCCGCCGCGCGGGTTCGGGGAGAAGCCGGTCGCGATCTACCACGATCCGGACCTGCCACCGAGCCACCACTACCTCGCCGCCTACCGGTGGATCGCCGCGGACGCCGCCGCCGGCGGTTTCGGCGCCGACGCAGTCGTCCACCTCGGCAAGCACGGAAACCTCGAATGGCTGCCCGGCAAGACGCTCGGCATGTCCGCGTCGTGCGGCACCGACGCCGCGCTGGGCGACCTGCCGCTGATCTACCCGTTCCTGGTCAACGATCCGGGCGAGGGCACGCAGGCCAAGCGCCGCGCCCATGCGACGCTCGTCGATCACCTGATCCCGCCGATGGCCCGCGCCGAGAGCTACGGCGACATCTCACGACTCGAGCAGCTCCTCGACGAGCACTCGAACATCTCCGCGCTCGACCCGTCCAAGCTGCCTGCCATTCGCCAGCAGATCTGGACGCTGATGCGTGCCGCCAAGATGGATCACGACCTCGGACTCGAGGAGCGGCCCGACGAGGACGTGTTCGACGACATGCTGCTGCACGTCGACGGCTGGCTGTGCGAGATCAAGGACGTCCAGATCCGTGACGGCCTCCACATCCTCGGTGCGGCCCCCCGCGACGACGCCGAGGTCGAACTGGTGCTCGCGATGCTGCGCGCCCGGCAGATGTGGGGCGGCGAGCAGAACGTTCCCGGACTCCGGGAGGCGCTCGGCCTCAGCGAGGACGGCGACGAATCCCGCACCCGCGTAGACGACATCGAGCAGCAGGCGCACGCACTGGTGCAGGGGATGCACGACGCCGATTGGGAACCTGAGGCCGCCGACACCCTCACCGACGATGTCACCGTCGCGAAGATCCTGCGTTTCGCCGCCACCGAGGTGGTGCCCCGGCTTCGCGAGACCGACAACGAGATCGCCCAGGTGCTGCACGCGCTCGACGGCGGATTCATCGCCGCCGGGCCGAGCGGTTCGCCGCTGCGCGGGCTGATCAACGTGCTCCCGACAGGCCGCAACTTCTACTCCGTCGACCCGAAGGCCGTGCCGTCCCGGCTCGCCTGGGAAACCGGCCAGGCGATGGCCGAATCGTTGCTGGACCGCTACAAGTCCGATCACGGTGAGTGGCCGCGCTCGGTGGGCCTGTCCGTGTGGGGCACGTCCGCGATGCGCACCTCCGGCGACGACATCGCGGAGGTCTTCGCGCTCCTCGGTGTGCGCCCGGTGTGGGACGAGGCGAGCCGCCGCGTGGTGAACCTCGAGGTGATCGACCTCGAGGAACTCGGCCGGCCGCGCATCGACGTCACGGTCCGGATCAGTGGCTTCTTCCGGGACGCGTTCCCGCACGTCCTGGCGTTGCTGGACGACGCCGTCCGGCTCGTCGCCGCGTTGGACGAACCGGCGGAGAGCAACTTCGTCCGCGCCCACGCGCAAGCGGATCTCGCCGAGCACGGCGACGAACGGCGCGCGACCACCCGCATCTTCGGGTCGAAGCCGGGCACCTACGGGGCCGGGCTGCTGCAGCTGATCGATTCCAAGAGCTGGCGCGGCGACGCCGACCTCGCCGACGTGTACACCACGTGGGGTGGTTTCGCATACGGCCGCGGACTCGACGGTGCGCCCGCCGCCGACGACATGCGGACCGCGTACCGTCGAATCACCGTGGCGGCCAAGAACACCGACACCCGCGAACACGACATCGCAGACGCCGACGACTACTTCCAGTACCACGGCGGAATGGTCGCGACCGTGCGGGCGCTCACCGGAAAGTCGCCCGAGGCGTACATCGGCGACAGCACCCGTCCGGAGTCTGTGCGCACCCGAACCCTGTCGGAGGAGACGTCCCGAGTGTTCCGCGCCCGCGTCGTGAACCCGCGGTGGCTCGAGGCGATGCGCCGCCACGGCTACAAGGGTGCGTTCGAGATGGCGGCCACCGTCGACTACCTGTTCGGATACGACGCCACCACCAACGTCGTCGCCGACTGGATGTACGAGAAACTCGCCGAGTCGTACGTGCTCGACGACCAGAACCGCAAGTTCATGGAACAGTCCAACCCGTGGGCCCTGCACGGCATCGCCGAACGCCTGCTCGAGGCGGCCGAGCGGGACATGTGGGAGCACCCCGACCAGCAGACCCTCGACGGCCTGCGGCAGGTGTATCTCGAGACCGAAGGCGAACTCGAAGGGGACTGACCCACCGTCCGGGCTTCGCGGTTCGGTCTAGCATGGGGCCGGTGACCACAGAATTCGACCGGGTGTCGTCCGCGAAGTATGTCCTGCTCACCACGTTTCGGAAAGACGGCACCCCGGTGGCGACGCCGCTCTGGGCCGCCGCCGACGGTGAGCGTCTGCTGATGTGGACGGTCACCGACTCCTACAAGGTCAAACGGATCCGCCGCAACCCGGAGGTGACGGTGGCTGCGTGCGATGCTCGCGGCAAGCCGAAGGGGCCCGAGGTTCCCGCCCGCGCCGTCATCCTCGACGCCACCGACACCGATCACACGCGGGACGTGATCGCCCGCAAGTACGGCATCCTCGGCTGGCTCACGATGAAAGGCAGCCTCCTGCGCCGAGGAAAGACCGGCACCATCGGGCTCGCCGTCACGGCCGACGACCGGTAGGCAGGGGCCGCCATCGAACCGAGAACGTGATCCGAACGCGGCGTCGTCGAACAGTCGGTTGCCGAAACCGTCCAGGCGGCGGGCAACAATAGGTCTCGTGATCGGCTGAACGAGCCAACGAGTTACGGTCACGAGTATGCCGAGAGAGACGCGCGACTCGGAGGAGCGTCCCTATGTCGTCGCTCATGTTGCGGTCGCCCTGGACGGGGCCACGACGGGCTTCGAGCCGGATGTGGGCCGGTTCTACGAACTCGCGGCGACCTGGAGAGAAGACGTGACCCTGGTGGGGGCGGACACGATGCTGGCGCAGGAGCAGGCGTTGGCTGCCGCTCCCCGCCCCGGCCCGCTCGAGGGCGGGCCGCTGCTGGCCGTTGTCGACAGCCGGGGACGCGTCGACGACTGGGTGTGGGAGGCGCTGCGGGACGTCGGACACTGGTCGGAGGTGCTCGCTTTGCACGCCGAGGCCACCCCGCCTCGCGGAGGTGGCCGACCGGTGCAGGAGTTGGTGACAGGTACCGAGCGTGTGGATCTGGCTGCTGCTCTGGAGATCCTCGGCGGGCGCGCCGGCGGCGAGGTCGTGCGGGTGGACAGCGGGGGTGCGCTGATCGGCGTCCTGCTCGGCGCTGGGTTGCTGGATGAGGTGAGCCTGCTCGTCCACCCCCGGCTGCCTGGTGTGCGGACACATCGTCTGTGGCACGGATCGGCACCGGCAGCGATCCGGTTCGACCTCATCGCGAGCCGTGCCTTCGAAGACGGCCTCGTCTGGCTCCGCTACCGGCCCGCGCGATGAGGGGGCGGGTCGCCTCTTCGCGGAACGGGTATGTGGCACCGCATCTTCGGTGACCGGTCAGGCGAGTGTGCGGAGATGGTCGGCGATCATGCGCTGAGCGGTGTCCGGGGTGTCGGTGTCGCCGAGCAGAACGTGCATCGCGGCGCCGTCGACAAGTGCGTGCAGGCGCATCGCCTCGGTGTCGACGTCGATGTCCGGCGCGATCAGGCCCCGTTGAGCGAGGCCGGTCAGGATCGCGGCGCAGGCACCGCGGAGCTGCCGTTGGGCGTCGAGGGCGATCTCCTTCAGCAGGGGATGGGCGGGGCTTTCCGCGACCAGGGCCAGGTTCACTTCCATTTCGCAGCGTCGGCGGTCGTCGAGGGGGAGGACTTCGTCCAGCACCGCGAGAGCGCGCTGCCACGGGTCGGTGATCGAGGCGTGGGTCTGTGCTCGTTCGCGGACACGCGTTGCGACGAGCCGCATCGAATAGGCGAGGAGTTCGGCCTTGCTGGCGAACACGTGTCGGAGCGATCCGCTCGAGATTCCGGCCTCCGCGGCAACATCCCGGACGGACACGGCGCCGATGCCCTCGCGTTGGATCACCCGCCACACGGCCTCGGCGATCTCGTGCTGCCTTCGGTCGTGGTCGATGAGCTTCGGCACTCTGCCATGTTAACACGACCGTGTTAGCATGAGCGCTTGCTAGCACGATCGTACTAACAAGTACTGGAGGGCTGAAGGCATGACGTCGCTGTCGAGTTCCCACCGCTATGCCGCGCTCGACGTCATGCGCGGTGCGGCCATCCTGGGCACTCTCGCCACCAACATCTGGATCTTCACCAACGTCGGGGGTCTGGTGGGGTATATCAACGGCACCGGACGAGCCACCGGCGGATGGGCCCCGGTGCAGGCGGTACTGCAGCAGTTCGCGCAGGGCAAGTTCCTCGGCCTGCTCACCATCATGTTCGGCATCGGACTGGTCATTCAGCAGCGCTCCGCGCAGCGACGGGGCCGGCGGTGGCCGGGCGGCTACCCGTGGCGTGCGGGGCTGCTGATGCTCGACGGAGCACTGCATTTTCTGCTGTTCACCGAGTTCGACGTCCTGATCGGATACGCCCTCACCGGATTGATCGTCGCCTTCATCCTGACCACAGGCATTCGCGCGCAACGCGTCTGGGTGGCGTGTGCCGTGACCGTCCACGCGGCGATGCTCGGCCTCGTCGTCGCGGCATTGTCCTCGGCGCCCGCGCGGGAGCCCCAGCCGCTGTCACCGAACCCCTATGCGGACGGCAGCTTCTGGGATCTCGTCGTCTTCCGCGCCGACCACGTGTTGCTGTTCCGACTCGAGGTGCTCTTCATCTTGCCGCTGTCGATCGCCCTGTTCCTCGTCGGCGCACACCTCTACGGTGCGCGCGTCCTCGACCCGGACCGCGGCGACTTGCGTCGGCGCCTGATGGTCGCGGGCCTGGCAATCGCACTTCCGCTGGACTTCGCGCTCGGATTGTTCGGCGGAGACGTAGGCCTGATCCTCGGCAGGTACGGGACCGCTCCGGTGGTGGCGTTGGGGCTACTCGCCGCGATCGCGCACCGCTACGCCGACGGACGCGAACCCGGCCCGGCCGGTCGGGCGCTCTCGGGAGTCGGCCGCACTGCGCTCAGTTGCTATGTGCTGCAGAACATCCTGTGCTCGATCGTCTGCTACGGCTGGGGATTCGGCCTCGCGGCCCGGTTGAACGGCGCCACCGTCGTTCCGGCGACCATCGTGTTGTTCGGTGCCGTCTCGGCGACGCTGATCGTCGTGTCACGCCTGTGGTTGCGGCGGTTCGATCGGGGGCCACTCGAAGGGCTCACACACCGGGGCTACCAGCGTCTCACCCGGGCGGACAGGAACGGTGTCACCGCGCCAGTAGCGTCGTCCATTCCTTGAACTCGAGGGCGTACGACGGTGCGGGCGTCGTCACGGAGGGGCACGGCTGTCGCCGAGTCGCCAACTCCACCAACGACTTCGCTGCCCGCATCACGCTGACGTGATGATGCCGGGAGACGTCGAGCAATTCCTCGAACGCCTCGGCGTCGCCGTAACCGCGGGTGGCGATGAGGATGCCTTTCGCGGTGGCGAGAACCTCGCGTCCGTCGGGGTGACGGTGCGGAATCGGATGTGCGGGCGGTGCGGCCTCGAGTACGTCGTTCGACACGGTGATCTCCTGGGTTGTGGTGCTTCGCTGATGTCTGGGCGCGGTCATACCGCCGCCACCATCAGTGCCGTGGCGAGGGCGACGATCAGTCCTCCCGTCGCGGCGGCGAGAACTGAACCGGTGATGATGCCGATTCCGGTGGCGCAGACGAGGCAGACGAACGTCGTCAGTGCCACGTCGGCGAGAGCGAACCGTCTCGTGACCTTGGTGTGGTCGTGGAGCAGTTCGCGGGTGGTGGTATCGGAGTGCATGAAACCTCCTGGTCAGACGGGCAAGGGACGTACTCGGCGCATGCGCCGGCCACGCGGCGCTACGGTGAGTTTCGGCCCCGTTCTCTGGAGACCTGAATATGACATGCGCGGCGAAACGGCTCTGGAGTGAGCAATCTCATATGCGCGATGTCTGCAGCATTTATAACGGAAACAGTACGGGCTGTCACCTAGACGAGCGTCCGCATAGGATCCGCGACTCAGAGCGCCTTGCTGACCGACGACATGTGGAAGTCCGGGACACGCAACGGCGGCATCGCGGTTCGGGTGAACCAGTCCTTCCATTCCCGGGGCAGCGTCCGCTCGGTGGCTCCGCCCTGGGTGACCCTCCGCAGCAGGTCGAGGGGGCTCTCGTTGAACCGGAAGTTGTTCACGGCGCCCGTGACCTTCCCGTTCTCGACGAGGTAGACACCGTCCCGCGTCAGTCCCGTGAGCAGCAGGGTGGCGGGGTCGACCTCCCGGATGTACCAGAGGGTGGTCAGCAGCAGCCCGCGTTCGGTCTCGGCCACCATCTGATCGAGTGACACCGAACCGCCGGCGTCGAGGATCAGGTTGTCGCCGGGCACGGTCACGTCGGCGCCGAATTCCTTCGCCGCCGCCCGCGGGTACGCGAGCGCATTGACGGTGCCGTCACGGATCCAGTCGACCCGGCCCGCGTCCATCCCGTTGTCGAAGACGGACACCGATTCGGACGACGACCCGGTGACGACGAACGGTGTGTATTCCACGCCGAGCGCGGCCGGATCGGAGTAGAGGGTGAGGGGCAGCGCACTCAGCTTCTCCCCGATGCGGGTGCCCCCGGGCGCCGACAGGGCGGAGTGCCCTTCTTCCGCTGCCCGGCCCTCCATGGTCCACATCAGGTAGATCATGAGGTCCGCGACCGCGGACGGCGGCAGGATCGTCTCGTAACGGCCGGCGGGCAACTCCACCCGGTTGCGGGCCCAGTCGAGGCGCGTCGACAGGTCCTGGAGCAACTTCACGCTGGCCACATCCGTGAAGTCCTTGGTGCTGGTGCCCACCCAGGCGCTGGCGTCGCCGCGTTTGCCGTTGATCTCGACCGACCCGGTCGGCTGGGCGAACCGGCGCCGGATCCCGGTCGACGTGCCCAGCCAGGTGGTGTGCAGCTGGTGGTGGGCGAAACCGTAGAGCTGGTCGCTGCCGTCGAAGCCCATGCTCAGATCCTGGGCGAGCTGTTCGAACGCGCCGATCTCGGTGCGCTCCGCCGAATCGTCCCACCGCTCGTCGGTGTCGGTGCCGGTGAGCAGCGGCATCGCGTCCGATGCGGGTGTGGCTGCGCGGGCGGCGATTTCGGCCGAGCGGACCACGCCGTCGATGTCGGCGGCGTCGACGGAGGCGGACGTGACGATGCCGACCCTCGCGTCCTCGCCGGCCCGGACGATCGAGATGACGGTCCAGCTGCGCGACGTGGACACCCCGTTGGTGGTCATCGAGTTGCCTGCCCACCGCAGGGACGCCTCGCTGGCATCGGTGACGATCACGATGGTCTCGTCCACGGTGGCCCGGGCGAGGACCTGCTCCACGAGTTGCTGCGGTGCGATCATCGGCCGCCTTCCGTCCGAGTGTTCAGTACGTTGACGCCGCGGAAGAGTGCCGACGGGCAGCCGTGGCTGACGGCCGCGACCTGGCCGGGTTGCGCCTTGCCGCAGTTGAAGGCGCCGCCGAGCTGCCAGGTGGAGCGGCCGCCGACGGCCTCCATCGAACCCCAGAAGTCCGTGGTCGTCGCCTGGTACGCGACGTCGCGGAGTTGCCCGTCGAGCTTCCCGCCGCGGATGCGGTAGAACCGCTGACCGGTGAACTGGAAGTTGTAGCGCTGCATGTCGATCGACCAGGACTTGTCGCCGACGACGTAGATTCCGTCCTCCACACCGGAGATCAGGTCGTCGGTGCTGCGGTCGGTGTCGGGATCGGGCTGCAACGACACGTTGGCCATCCGCTGAATGGGGACGTGATGCGGCGAGTCGGCGTACGAGCAGCCGTTGGAACGCGCCAGCCCGAGCCGGGGCGCGAACGCCCGGTCCAGCTGGTAGCCGACGAGAATCCCGTCGGCCACCAGGTCCCAGGACTGGGTTTCGACGCCTTCGTCGTCGTAGCCGATCGTGGCGAGACCGTGCCGCTCGGTGCGGTCCGCGGTCACGTGCATGATCGGCGTCCCGTAGCGCAGCGTGCCGAGCTTGTCGGGGGTGGCGAACGACGTGCCGGCATACGCGGCCTCGTAGCCGATGGCGCGGTCGTACTCGGTGGCGTGCCCGACGGATTCGTGGATCGTCAGCCACAGGTTCGTCGGGTCGATCACCAGGTCGGTGGGGCCGGGTACCACGGTGGGGGCCTTCACCTTCTCGGCCAGCAGGTCCGGCATCCGGGCGAGTTCGTCGGTCCAGTTCCACACCCCGTCGCCGGCGACGTACTCCCATCCGCGGCCGACAGGGGGAGCGAGGGTGCGCATCGTCTCGAAGACGCCGGCCGACTGGTCGACGGTGGTGGCTTCGAGTTGCGGATGCAGCCGCACCCGCTGCTGCACGATGGACGATCCGGCGAGATCGGCGTAGAACGTCTGCTCCTTCACCTGCAGGCATCCGGCGGTGACGTGGTCGACGCCGTCGGATCCGAGTAGCCTGCGGGAGTATTCACCGAGCAGCGAGATCTTGTCCGAGGCGGGAACTTCGAACGGATCGACGTCGTAATCGGACACCCAGTGGACATCCGTGTGCACCGGTTCGGCGGCGAGTTCGACGTGCTCCCGGTTCAGTCCACGCAACGCCCGGGCGACCGCGACGGCCTGTTCCGCGGTCGCGGCGGCGGTCGCCGGCGTCAGCTCGGCATGCGAGGCGAAACCCCAGGTGCCGTCGACGACGACACGCACCGCGAAGCCGAGTTCGCTGGTGTCCACCGCCGACTGCACCTCACCGTCGCGCAGCCGCAGCGACTGGCTGGTCAGCCGATGCACGCGCAGGTCGGCGTGCGACGCACCCGCCGCGCGGGCAGCGGCGAGTGCCGCGTCCGCCAGCGAACGCAGGGGGAGGGCAAGGAATTCCGGATCAACCTGTCGTGGAGCCGTCACCTGGACCACCGTAGTCGGTCGCTCAGCCGAATTGCTGCCAACCCAACCGGATCACCATCGCGATCACCACGATCAGCAGGGTGATCCGGACGAATCCGGCGCCCTTGCTCAAGGCCATTCGCGAACCGATGACCGCGCCGATCACGTTGCAGACCGCCATACCCAGACCGAGTGCCCACAGCACGTGGCCGGTGGCGGCGAAGAACACCAGCGCACCGAGATTCGATCCCAGATTGATCACCTTCGCCATCGCCGCGCTGCGCACGAACTCCGTGCCGAGGAACGTGGCGAAGCTGATGATGAGGAATGTTCCGGTGCCCGGCCCGAACAGGCCGTCGTAGAAACCGAGGAGCCCGGCAGACAGCAGGACGACTGCGACGACCTTCCGCCGTGTCGGCGGATCCTTCGCCAGCGTGGTCCCGAGCTGCGGACGGATCGTCACGAAGACGGCGACGCCGACGAGTACCGCCATGATGAGCGGGATGAAGACGTCCTTGTCGATGCGCGACACCGTTGCCGCGCCGAGCGCGGACGCCACCGCCGCGAGCAGGCCGGCGGGAACCAGCAGCCGCCAGTTCATGGGGATCCGGCGCGCGAACGTGACGACGGCGGCGGAGGTGCCGGTGAACGCGGTGAGCTTGTTGGTGGCCAGCGCCGCCTGCGGCGTCAGCTGCGGTGCGACGAGAAACAGTGCGGGAATGAGGATCAGTCCGCCGCCGCCGACGACAGCGTCCACCCACCCGGCGGCCGTCGCGGCGGTGAGAAGAAGCGCCCAGTCACCCACATTCATGGTGCAGACTCAACCACACCCACCCTGAGGTACTTACGCTGTGCACATGCGGAGGTTCAGTCTGTGGCTGCGAGGAAAGCCGACGGTTGCGGACTCGATGTTGGCGGCGATCCTGTTCACCCTCGAGGTGTTCGTGTTCACCGCGTCGGGAGACCGCTCGCCGTGGGTGCAGCTGGTCATGGGTTTCCTGCTGTGCCTGCCGATCGCGTGGCGTCGGAAGTACCCGCGGGCGGCGGCCGGTGCCGTTCTGGTGACGTCGATCACGATCACCTTCATCAGTTATTCGATCGGTGACCTCGACGCCGAACATCCCGGTCTGCTGGCCCTTGCCGTTGCCCTCTATACGCTCGTCGCCTACGTCGACCGCCGCACGGCCGCGGTGTACGCGGTGGGCCTCGCCGTCGATTCGGCCCTGTCGATCTGGTTGCTGGAACAGGAACTGGTGGCGGCCGGACTGTTTTCCGTCCTCGTCTTCGCGCTCTCCTGGATCACAGCGGAGTTCCTCGGCGCCCGCCGGGCCTACGACGAGGAGGTCGCCGCACGCCTCGTCGTCGCCGACTACGACCGGGATCGCCGCGCCGAGGACGCGGTGGCCGCCGAGCGGACCCGGATCGCCCGGGAACTGCACGACGTGGTCGCGCACGCCGTGAGCGTGATGATCGTGCAGGCCGACGGCGCGTCCTACGCCCTGAAGACCAACCCCGACATCGCGAAGCAGGCGCTCACCAACATCGCGAGCACCGGGCGGGAGGCCCTGGCGGAACTGCGGCGCACCGTCTCGCTGTTGCGCACCGAACCGGCGACCGACGACATGCCCCAGCACGGCACGGCCGGCCTCGCCCGAGTGGTCGACATGATGCGCAGCGCCGGCCTGCCCGTGGAACTCGAACTGACGGGGGAGCTGGACGACATCAGCCCCGCGGTCAGCCTCGGCGTCCACCGGCTGGTCCAGGAATCGCTGACGAATGTGCTGCGGCACGCCGGGGAACGTCCGCGCGCGAAAGTGCGGGTGCGGCGCCGCGAGACGGACGTGCTCGTCGAGATCACCGACAACGGCAACTCGTCCGGACAGTTCTCGCTCGGGTCGGGCAACGGGCTGCTCGGCATGCGAGAGCGGGTCGCCGTCCTGCACGGCACCCTCGAGGCGGGACGGCAGACCGACGGCAGTTGGCGGGTCACCGCGGAGTTGCCGCTCGAGCTGGAGGACTGAGCGGCCCCGGTCACTCCGTCTCCGGTGGCGCTGCTTCCTCCGGCTGGTCGAGGACGCTGACGGTGACGCCGTAGGGGAGGAACCGCACCGACCGGTGGGGATCCGTGTTGTGCTTGTGCGCGCGGAGCGCATCGAGTTCGGTGGCATACACCTGCTCGACACGTGCGACGCCCTCGTCGTCGAGCGTGTAGATCGCCCACACACCGTCACCGGTCTCGCCGGCCGTTTCCGGCTTCGACGCGCCGCGCGGCGAGCGGGCGAAGTCCGCGAACACGCCCGTCCACGGAATCTGAGAATCCGCCTGGTCCAGGAACCTGACGATCCGGTCCTTGACGCCCTGCAATTCCTCGCCGGCCTCACGGATCACGCGGTCGAGATCGTCGGGGTCGAACCCGAACGGCCTGTTGTCGCCCATCACTGTCTCCTGACTTCGGCGGGACATCTCCAGTGTGGCCGCGGATGCCGATCGGCGCCACGACGGTCCGCCGATCGGCATCCGCGGCCACCGAACAGGGCCTCCTCCCGCGGGACCTCACGCGTCCGGTGCGGTGTAGACGCGATCACCGCCCACATAGGTCAGGACCGCCCGGCTCCCGCCGATCTCGTCGGCAGTTCCCGTGAACGGGTCCCGGTCGAGGACTACCAGGTCGGCGAGCTTGCCCACCTCGATGCTCCCCGTGTCGTCGAGGTGGTTCACGTACGCGGACCCGGCGGTGTAAGCGGTCAGTGCGGCCGTGAGGTCGATTCGTTGCTCCGGGAGGAACACCGGGCGGCCTTGCCCGTCCCGGCCCGGCAGCACGCGATTGACCGCGACGTGGATGCCGTGGATCGGGTCGGCGCTGCTGACCGGCCAGTCGCTGCCGGCCGCCAGCGTTGCGCCCGAGCGCAGCAGGGAACCGAAGGGGTACTGCCGGCGGGAGCGTTCGTCCCCGAGGAAGGGGATGGTGAGTTCGTCCATCTGCGGTTCGTGGGCTGCCCACAGCGGTTGCATGTTGGCCGTGACGCCGAGCGCGCGGAAGCGCGGGATGTCGTCCGGGTCCACGACCTGAAGGTGGGCGAGGTGCGGCCGGGTGTCGCGGAATCCGTTCGCCGTCCGAGCGGCGTCGACCGCGTCGAGCGCGTCGCGCACGGCCCGGTCGCCGAGCGCGTGGAAGTGCACCTGAAAGCCGAGGGCGTCGAGCTCGGTGACGTACCCGCGCAGCGCGTCCGGGTCGACGAAGCTGGTGCCGGAATGGGCTGTCGCGCAGCCGCATCCATCCAGATACGGGGAGATCATGGCCGCGGTGCGGGATTCGGCGACACCGTCGAGCATGATCTTCACGGTGTCGGCCCGCATCCTCCCGACGCGGAGACGGGAACGTCGCCGGAGCAGGTCGGGGATCTGCTCGGCGCCCCGATCGCGATCCCACCACAAGGCGCCCGCCACCCGCGCAGTGAGGGACCCGTCGCCGGCCGCGGTCAGGTAGGCGTCCGAGACGTCCGAGATCCCGGAGGTGTCGCCGAGTAGCGCGTCCTGCCAGGCGGTGATGCCGAGCGCATGCAGGTGCTGCTGGGCATGGAGCAGGGCCTTCAGTCGGTCGTCGGGCGTGTGCTGCGGGGTGTGGCAGCCGACCAACTCCATCGCAGACTCCTGGAGCATGCCGGTCGGCACGCCGTCGGCGTCGCGTTCGATTCGTCCGCCGACGGGGTCGGGGGTGTCTCGGGTGATGCCCGCGATGTCCAGGGCTCTCGTGTTGGCCCAGGCCCCGTGGTGGTCGCGGTTGGGCAGAAACACCGGCCGATCCCGCACGACGGTGTCGAGGAGTTGCGCGGTGGGTGTCCCCCCGTCGAACGCCTCCATCGACCACCCGCCGCCGACGATCCACGGCAACTCCGGGTGTGCGTCGGCGTAGCTGCGGATGACGGCGAGGGTGGCGGCGGCATCGCTGACGCCGGTGAGGTTGCACCGGGCGTACTCGAGTCCGGCCACCACGGGATGGATGTGCGCGTCCTGGAAGCCGGGGAGCAGCAGCCTGCCGGTGAGGTCGACGACCTCGGTGCGGGTGCCGATCAACTCCCGGACCTCGTCGTGGCCGACAGCCGATATCCGGCCACGGGTGACCGCGACCGTCGTGGCGCGGCTGCGGGCCGGGTCCAGGGTGGCAATCGATCCGCCGGTGAAGACCAGATCTGCGGGTTCTGCTGACATCGAAAATCTCCTGTCGGGAAGTGATTTCGTCGGTGGTCGGATCAGGTCGCGTCGCGCTGATCAGGAACGGGTGGTCACGGGAACCTCGGTGGGTGCACCGAGCAGGTCGGCGGCGTCGGCATCTGTTCCGCGTCCGGTGACGAAGTAGGGCGACCGCCGGACCCACTTCGCGTGCGCGGCCACCACCAGCCCCGAGATCAGGATGAGGACCGGGAACAGCAGCTGAAACCAACCGTTGGTCGCGCTGAACTCGAGATGATCTGCCGAGGTGTAGAAGATCCAGCCCAGGTAACCGCCCAACGCCAGCAACACCAGGGCGCTGACGGCGGGAAACACGACCGCGCGCAGTCCCTCCCACGGACGTTCGCGCAGGAGTCCGCGGAACCGGACGGCGGCGGCGAGCGCCGTCAGGCCGTACCAGAGGGCGACCACCAGACCGATCGAACTGATGCCCGCACCGAGAAGGTCGCTGAGCTTGGGGATGACCGTGGCCAGCAGTGCGACCACGGCGGAGATGCCGCCGAGCAGCACGGTTCCGGCCGCCGGGGTTCCATAGCGGGAATGGATGCGGGTCCACACCGGGCCGAGCGTGCGGTCCCGGCCCATCGCGAACAGTCCACGCGCGCTGGGTATCACGGTGGCCTGGAGCGAGGCGACGACGGAGAACATCAGCGCCACCACGGGGAGCGCGGCCAGCGGCTGACGGGCGAGTGCCTCGCCGAGGAACGCGAGCCCGACGGTCCCGTTGTCCGCCAGTTCCGTGGGGGTGAGGACGCGCTGGAAGGCCACCGCACCGAGCAGGAACAAGCCGAGGACCAGGAAGACGGTGATCACGCCGGCGCGGGACGCATCGCGCGGATCGCGCACCTCCTCGCTCACACTGAACGCCGCTTCGAAACCCCAGTAGAAGAAGACCGCGATCACCATGCCCTCGGCGAGCACGGCGAACGACGGAATCGCGAAGGGATTGAACCAGGACAGGGAGAACGGCTGGCTCCCGGCAAACAGTCCATACGTGCAGAAGCCGATCAACACGACGTACTCGAAGACGAGGAGATACTTCTGCAGCCGTGCCGCGACCGCGACGCCGCGGACGGCGGTGAAGGTCACCGCACCGAGGATCGTCAGCCCCAAGATCGTCGACTGCAGCGTGGAGTCGGGATCGAGAGCGAGCCCGCCGATGCCGTGCAGGCCGGCCATGCCGGCGAGTTGCAGGATCGCCGACCCGGCGATCGCGGTGGTGTAGGCCATGAACACGACAACCGCGACGATGGCCATCCACCCGGTGAGGAAACCCAGCCACGGACTGAGACTGCGGCCCACCCAGACGTAGCTGTTGCCGCAATTGGGTTCGACCCGGTTGAGCCGGGCGTATCCGCTGGCAATTCCCAGAATCGGGACGAACGCCAGTAACAGCACCACGGGCATCTGGAGACCGACCACGGCGGCGATGACCCCCAAACCGACACCGATGCTGGTCGTCGCCGCGGTACTCGAGGCGGCGATCGCAACTCCATCCATGACGCCGAGGGATTTGCGGAGGGACGTCGCCCTCGGCGCGTCCGCCGCGCCGTTGTTCACTGCTGCCATGTGTGCGTCGCTTTCGCTGGAGGTGGAGAGGGACGAGAGGCCACGCGCCGGTCCGGTGTCTCGTGCCCGCGGCCTGGGGCTTCGCTCCCTGCCTGTGACATGCAACACCGTCGCCGTTTACACCGTCAACGGTGTTGGCATAAGCTGCGGCCGACGGAAGGATCCCGGAATGGCGAAGCAGGTGGTCTCGGACTCGGCCCGGAAGAGGCGCAGGCCGACGAAGCAGGGTGGAGTTCTCTCGGAGCAGCTGATCATGGAGACGGCACTGCGGTTGCTGCGGCACCACGGCAGCGCGGGCCTGTCCGTCCGCCGCCTCGGTGCTGCGCTCGGGGCAGACCCCAGCACCCTGTACCGGTACTTTCGCGGCATCGACGACCTCACGTTGGCGATCGCCGACGAGCTGATCGGCCGGTCATTCCGCGGGTGGGAACCCACCGGAGACTGGTGGCGCGACTTGCACTCCCTCGGAATACGTTCGCATGCAGCGTATCTGGACCACCCCCAGGCGGCAGTCCTGTCGGCCAGCCGTGTCAGCGGTCGCACCTCGGAGAAAGCGGCCGTCGACACGATCCTCGGGATACTGCGCGAGGCGGGGTTCCCCGACGGCGCAGCGGTGCGCCTCTACCGTGCGTTCGTCGATCAGATGCTGGCGTTCGCCGCCCTCGACGGAGCCGAACTCGCACTGCCCGAGGACGTCCGTGAGTCCGACCGGCAACTGTGGCGATCGTCCTACGCGCAACTGCCGGCCGAGACGCACCCGCACATCGCCGCGACGGCGGGCCTGCTCGTCGACCTCTCCGACCGCAGCGCCTATCCCGACGCACTCGAACTGCTCCTCGACGGCGCGCGCGCACTGCTTCACCGACTCGACGCGAAGCGAGGATCGGCAACCTCGTGACCTGGCAGGCGGGTCGTAGAATCCATGGAAGGAGAACCCGATGGACCCGCACCTTCGCAACGCACGGACCACCGATCTGCCGCCGCCGGCGCTGGACGGCGAGCTGCGGTTCGATCAAGCGACGCGAGAACAGGCCGCCGACGATTTCGGGCACCTCGTGCACACGGAACCGGAGGCCGTCCTGCTACCGGGATCCACCGACGACGTCGCTGCGACGATCCGCTGGGCCGCGAAGCGGGGCCGCACGTTCGCCGCGCAGGGGCAGCGCCACTCGGTGTGGGGACGATCCGGAGCCCGGAACGGCATCGTGGCCGCCATGTCGACGCGGCACTCCGTCGGCCGGGCGGTGAGCGACCGGATCGTCGTCGGCGCGGGCACGACGTGGCGCGAGGTGCTCGCCGCGACGCTGCCGCGGGGACAGACCCCGCCCGTGCTCACCGACTACCTCGACCTGTCGGTCGGCGGGACACTCGTCGTCGGGGGCGTGGGCGGCACGACCTCGCGGTACGGCGTCCAGAGCGACAACGTCATCTCGATGGACGTGGTGACCGGCACGGGGCAGACGATCACCTGTTCGGCACAGAGCCACTCGGACCTGTTCGACGCGGTGCGGGCAGGGCTCGGCCAGGTGGGCGTGATCACCGAGGCGACGCTCGAACTCGTCGCGGCACCCGAGCAGGTGCGCAGGTTCGTGCTGGTCTACCCGAACCTGGCGGGGATGCTGAAGGACGCGCGCCTCCTGTCCGCGGGCGCCGGCTTCGACGCGGTGCAGGGCGCGATCCTGGCAGCACCGACCGGTGAGCTCTCGTTCCAGCTGGACGTGGCGAAGTTCTTCACCGGGAGCCCGCCGGACGACGACCTCCTGCTCGCCGGACTGTCCGACGACCCCGCCGGACGGATGCCCGGCACGATTGCGTACGTCGACTACCTCGAGCGGCTGGCCGGGCTGGAAGCGGCGTTGCGGGACAACGGCCAGTGGTTCCACCCGCACCCCTGGATCACCACCTTCATCGGAGACTCGCACGTCGAGTCGGTGGTCGACGACGAGCTGGGCAGGCTTGACCCTGCGACCGACCTCGGCAAGTTCGGTCAGATCGTGCTGTCGCCGATCCGCACCGGAGCGATCACCAGTCCACTGCTGCGGACACCCTCGGAGGGCCTGTGTTTCGCGTTCAACTTCGTCCGGGTGCCGACGACCGCCGACCTCGGCGACGCCAACAGGCTCGTTGACTCCAACAGGGCCGCGTACGACCGCGTCCGCAACGCCGGCGGCGCGCTCTACCCGGTGAGCGCGGTCCCCATGTCCCCCGAAGACTGGCGCCGGCATTTCGGGTCCGCGTTCCACCGCCTCGACGAGGCCAAACGGAGGTTCGACCCGGATCACGTCCTCACCCCCGGCTACGACGTGTTCGAGGGCGTCAGCCGCCGGCGAGCGGCACCAGGATGAAGTGACCGGCTCCGCGGGCAGCGGAGAACACGTCCCAGGACATCGGACCGCCGGGACCACGGCCCTCCTCGTACCGGAGATCGAACGCGGGATTCACGGGTGCGAGCCGGTAGTCGAAGAAGGCGTAGTTGGCGCGCAGCAACGTTCGCGCCGGTTCCGTGGCCTCCGCGAGACGGGGCACCAACCGGTCCTCGACCACCAATCCGCGGTCGGAGAACTCGTCGACGATCACACACTCACAGAAGTAGGCGAGGGTCCCGATCTCACCGGGGGATCGCACCGGCGCCTCCCCGACGAGTGTCCCGACCGCCCGGCCGACCCGTTCGTAGTCCTGCGCGCTCGCCCAGTTACCGAAGATGGGGGGTGCCTCCCACGGGAGACCGCTCTCGACGTCGTAGTACACGGCGCCGACTCCCAGCACGGCGAGGAGGCCGGCCAAAGTGCCTGCGGCGGCGCGGTACGGGGTGTCGCGCGCGGCGCTCCAGTGGATGCCGGCGGCGAGGACGGCGAACATCGCCAGCGTGGTCGCCGGCGCCACGTAGTACCAGTGGTACGGCACGGTGTCGAGCACGACGTAGGCGACGTAGTAGAGGGCGCCGGACAAGCCGAGCGCGAGCAGCGGCACGGGGACCGGCACCGGTCGCTTCCAGGGTCTGGCGTACGAGGCGAGCGCGACGAGAATCAGCACCAGCGCGAGGACCGCGGGACCGAATGCCGCCACGGTCCGCCACGGGTTGGACTCGAAGTACATGATCGGGCCGGTGAGGTAGTTGTAGCCGCCCACGTCGGAGGCCTGGCCCTGCTTGATCAGGAAGGTGTCGGGCAGCGCCGAACCGAGGACGACCCAGCTGAACAGGTACCACGGCCCTGCGATCGCGGCGAAGCCGGCGAGGGCGCGCCGCAGTTGCGTGCGAATCGCCGGTGACAGGGCAGCGATGACCACGACGAAAACGAGCAGGTCCAGACGTACCAGCGCCGCCATCCCCGCGGCCGCACCGAACCAGGCGGCCCTGCCCTCGAGCGCGAACCACACCATCACCGCGACGGCCGCCGGGATCAGCAGCACCTCGAGCCCGACCGCGGACAACACGAACGGGTTGAACACCACCAGCGCGCCGGCGAGTACCGCCCACCCGGTCCCGATGCCGAGCCGCCGGCACATCCGCGCCAGTACCCAGCCCAACAGGGCGGTGACCGCGACGTTGAGCATTCCGAGTGCCAACAGGGGGTCGCCCGGGCCCCACAACCGGGTCAGGAACGTCAGTGCCCCGAGCGCGAGCACGTTGAGCGGGGACGTCGACGTGTTCGCGGTCAGGCCGTGGACGATCGCCCACTCCCCGTGGACGGCGAGGTTCCTGGCGGCCGACAAACTGATGTAGGCATCGTCCGTCAGGCTGCCGGAGACGATCCAGAACAACACGGCGGCCAACACCGCGCCGGACGCGGCGAGGATCATCGGCGCCCGGAACGGTCTCGGTACCGGTGGCGGGGCAGACCGCTCGAGCGGTTCGTTCAGCAATCCTGTGGACACCGCGACATCCTAGAGAGGGGAGCCGCGACTGCTGCTGGCAGCCGCCGAATTCGACGGCCGCACGGTCCCGGTCGCCGGAAAGGTCGTACCGCGCGCACGCGCTGGTGCCCGCCGACTGTTTAGTCATTCGACAAGGCGGGAAATCGACGCCCCAGGGTCGGAAGCGTCACCGGTGGCACCACCGGCCCAGGTTCCGCGGGTTGAGCCCCCAGGTCGCGGGACCGCCCCGGGCTTTTTTATCGGCTGCGCCGCTCGTGAGCGGTGAGCAGCAGAGCGTCGAAACGGTCGCGAAACGAAGTGGGCGCGCGGATGTCGTCGCCGAACGCGAGAACGAGTTGCTCGGCGATCACGCGGATCTTCGTGTTCGTCTCCTGTGACCGCCACGTCAGGAGGTCGAAGGCGGCGTCGGCGGAGAGGGAGTAGACGAGCATCAGCGCACCCTTGGCCTGTTCGATGATCGCCCGCGAACGGACGACGTCGGCCTCGTCGAGCAAGCGCGGGTTGTTCCAGACGTCGTCGGTCCTGTCCTGCCACACGAGCACGACGAAGCGGGTGTCCGCGGACGTGAACGTGGAGGCGAACCCGTGCGCCCACAGCCAGTTCCCGTTCCTGTGCCGGATGCGGGCATACCCGGCGTGGGCGGTGCCGGTGTCGAGGACACCCCGGACCAGGCCGAACCACCGCGGCGCATCCGACGGGTGCATCAATCCCGCGAGGTCCACACGATCGAATTCGTCCAATCGGTATCCGACGAAGTCGGCGAGGGCGGGGTTCGTCAACACCAGTTGCCGTCGGTCGTCATAGACGCTGACCGGGCGTGGAAGAGAGACCACCAGCGAGGTGAACGCGTCCTGGCCGAGGCTGTCGGCCGGTGCGAGGGGGAACCCGGGCATGCGTACTTCCTTCGATGTTTCGCCCCGACGACGACTGGTACAGCGATCATCGCGGCGTGCGCAGAACGATCCGCTAGAGGTATTCGGAGCCGAGCCCCGTTCGGCTGGGTGTGACGTGCGTCCTACTCGCTGAATTCGCCCATCGCGGGCGTCCATCCGCGGATCTGCACGTTCTGCACCAGATTCTCCTGGGCGAACGGATCCTGCGTGAAGAGGCGTGCGACGGCGTCCTCGTCCTCGGCGTCGACGATGAACAGCGCACCGTGGCCGTCGGCGAGGGGGCCGGTCGAGCGCATGACCTTGCGTCGGACCAGTTCGGTGAGCCACCCACGATGCTGTGTCCGGTGGTCGTCGCGGAGGGACGACGTCTCGGGGCTGTACGTGTATTCCACGACGAACAGGGCCATGAGGTTCTCGTTCAGCCGTGGTCGATGTAGGACTCGAGCTGGTCGCGTTCGGTCTGCAACTCGCCGATCCGGCTCTTCACCACGTCGCCGATGCTGACGATGCCGACCAGCTGCCCGTCCACGATCACCGGCAGGTGCCGGATCCGGCGTTCGGTCATGGTTTCGGCGAGACTGTCCACGGTGTCGGTCGGGAGGCAGGCGAACACCGACGTCGTCATGATGTCCACGACCCGGGCATTCAGGATGTCTGGGCCGCGTTCGTGGATGCGGCGCACCACGTCGCGTTCGGTGACGATCCCGACGACGGCGTCGTTCTCCGTCACCACCAGGGCACCGACATTGTGCCTGGCGAGTTCGCCGATCAGCGTGCTGACCGGCATCTCCGGATCGACCGTCACCACGGCCGGACCCTTGTTCCGCAACACATCCGCGATTCGCATCTGGACACCCCGATCTGTGGGCACTCCGACTGGCCGCCGATTCGATCATAGGCAGACTTCGAGCGTATGCCAGCGCTTCTGCCGGTCTTGGTTTGGTTATCCAGTCGTGACCGCCGCGTACCGCGGGCCGGGCGCCCGCCCGGACCGCGGTGTTAGGTTGGCGCTGTGCCGATCACCGTGCTACTCGTCGACGACCAGGAACTGATGCGGATGGGCCTCAATATGGTGCTCGACGCTCAGGACGACATCACTGTCGTCGGGGAGGCGAGCGACGGCGCGGCCGCCGTCGCCGCGGTCCGCAAACTCGAACCCGATGTGGTGCTGATGGATGTCCGCATGCCGGTGGTGGACGGGGTCAGCGCGACCGCCCAGATCCTGGAGTCGGGGGTCGCGAGCCGCGTGCTGGTGATGACCACCTTCGACCTCGACGAGCACGCCATGGGTGCGTTGCGGGCCGGGGCCAGCGGCTTCCTGCTCAAGGACACCCCGTCGGAAGACCTGGTGTCGGCCATCCGCAGTGTGGCCGCGGGGGACGCAGTGGTGTCGCCGAAGGTGACCCGCCGGCTGCTGGCGAGGTTCCTCGACGACGGTCCGGGTCCGCTTCGTGACCCGGAGGTCCTCGACGTGCTGACCGAGCGTGAACGGGAAGTGCTGCAGCTGGTCGCCACCGGGTTGTCGAACACGGAGATCGCCGGTCAGCTGTTCCTCTCGGAGTCGACCATCAAATCGCACGTGGGCCGGATTCTGACCAAGTTGAACGTCCGCGACCGGGTCCAGGCAGTGGTGCTGGCCTACGAGACGGGCCTGGTGCGACCCGGCTCGTAGGCCGGCGGGTGGGGAAGCGTACTGCCGCTAGACGGTGAAGGTGCCGACGGTCGGGACCACGGTGCACGTGACGGAGTCGGCGTAGCCGACCGTGCCGAACATCGTCGCGAGGACGGTTCCCTTGCCGGTGTCGACGATCTTCGACAGCAGCGGGGTATTGATGATCGGCAGCTTGTCGTCGAGCGTGACGATCCCGCCCTGGAACGTCGTGAGGTTGATCCAGGCGACGCTGAGGTCGGACGTCTGCGGGATCGCGACGTAGGCGGGGATGGCCTGGAATCGGAGTTGGTTGGCGGTGATCTGGGGGAACAGGTTCGGTCCGCCCTGAGCGCTCGCCAGCGTGACCGTCGCGGGCTTGTCGGCGACGCCGCACCCGAGCGTGGGGGACGGGTACATGAAGTCCTGCGGTGTGGTGAGTCCGACCTCGAGCACGTCCTTCGGGATGAACACGCTGGCGCCGAGAAGGGCGTCCACGGCCGCGGTCGCGGCGGGGGAGACCTCGGTGGCCAGCGCCTGCAGTTCGGCGGCACCCTTCGCGAAGTCGGCGACCGGTGCTGCCGATGCCGGTCCCGAAGACAGCATGCCGAAGGCGGCTGCGGACGCGAGAACGATTGCGGCTCGGCGGAAGACGGTGGAACGAGTCATATCGGCTCCTCGTTGTGCGCGGGGTCGGAAGACCCCCATCGCAGTGAACTGCATCATGCCCAGACTCTCAATGTCAACTTGAGGTTTAGCATTGTGAGCGCTTCGATATCTGCGGCCGGGAGAAAATCGGCGCCGTCGAACGTTGAACGATCAGACGGTTGACCCAGACCCTCGATGACCCGGCCGTCCGAAAGGGGGCGTCATGTACGCCGCACTGTTCCTGTTGTACGTAGTGGTGGAGATCGCCGCGCTCGTCCTGGTCGGTCACGCGATCGGCGTGCTGTGGACCGTGCTCCTCCTGCTCGGTGGAACGCTGATCGGACTGCTGCTGATGCGGTCGCAGTGGCGTCGTGTGATGGACGGCCTGCGCCGGGCGGCGAGCGGCGACGGCTCTCCTGGTTCGGCGGTCGCGGACGGCGCACTCGTCGCACTGGGCTCCGCGCTGATGTTCGTCCCCGGCCTGGTCACCTCGGTGCTCGGGCTGCTCTTCCTCGTTCCCCCCACCCGATGGGCACTTCGGCCCGTCGTGGTCCTGCTGGCAGGCAGGCGTGCGGCCACCGTCGCGGCCGGGGCGGAAGCATTCGCACGGGCACCCCGGCGGGGTGGCGGCGAAGTGATCGAAGGGGAGGTGGTCGACGAGGTCTTCGAGGGCGTAGTGATCGACGAGGAGCCCCGAACCCCGACCCGTGATCCCCGCGTTCTGCCCTAACAGGCAGACTGGTTGCCTGTGACTACACAACTGCTGGTCGGCGGCCGAATCTACAGTTCCTTTGCTCCAGACGCCACGTCGATGGCAGTGACCGACGGTGTCGTGTCGTGGGTCGGCGACGACCGCGCGGCCCGTGCGCTGCACCCCGGTGCCGGCGTGGTCGACCTCGGCGGCGCATTCGTCACCCCGGCTTTCGTCGACACCCACGTGCACGTCACGGCGCTCGGCCTGAACATCGTCGGGCTCGACCTGGTCGGTGTCGGGTCGCTTCGCGAATGCCTCGACCGGCTCGCCTCCTTCGCCCGCACCCACGGCGACGCGGTCATCTGGGGACACGGCTGGGACGAATCGGCGTGGCCGGAAGGCGCCGGTCCCACCACGGCGCAGCTCGACGAGGCCGCGCCCGGACGCACGGTGTATCTGTCCCGGATCGACGTCCATTCGGCGGTCTGCTCGACGGCCCTGCGCCGGTCGGTCCCGGATCTGAGCGACACCGCCGGCTTCTCGCCGGAGGGGCCGCTGACATTCGAGGCGCACCACGCCGCCCGCACCGTCGCGCGCTCGCTGCTGACGGCCGAGCAGCGGTCCGCCGCCCGCATCGCGGCCCTCGACGCCATCGCCTGCCGCGGCATCGTCGCGGTGCACGAGTGCGGGGGCCCCGACATCGCCGGACTCGACGATTTCCGTGAACTCCTCGCCACCGCGCACGGTGTCGAGGTCCGCGGCTACTGGGGTGAGGCGGTCGCCGACGCCGACGAGGCCAGGAAGCTGCTGAACGCCACCGGCGCCCACGCGCTGGGCGGCGACCTGTTCATCGACGGATCCCTCGGCTCCCACACGGCGTGGCTCAGCGAACCCTATGCCGATCTGGCCGGCGGCACCGGCAAGAGCTACCTGGGAGTCGACGAGATCGCCGCCCACGTGCGCGCCTGCACGATCGCCGGAATCCAGGCCGGATTCCACGTCATCGGCGACGCCGCCGTCCGGGCCGCGGTCGACGCGTTCGCCGTCGTCGCCGCCGAACTGGGCGGGCCCGCGGTCGCGAAGGCCGGGCACCGACTCGAACACGCCGAGATGATGACCGGGGACGACGCCGCGCGGCTCGCGCAGTGGGGTGTGATCGCCAGCGTCCAGCCCGCGTTCGACGCCCTGTGGGGTGGCACCGACGGCCTGTACGCGCAGCGCCTGGGAACCGAGCGTGCCCTCACCCTCAACCCGTTCTCCGCCGCCGCCTCCGCCGGGGTGTCGCTGGCGTTGAGCTCCGACGCGCCCGTCACCCCGGTCGACCCCTGGGCGATGCTGCGCGCGGCCGTCCATCACCGCACCCCCGGCAGCGCGATCTCCCCGCGCGCGGCGTTCTCCGCTGCCACCCGGGGTGCATGGCGGGCCGGCGGGGTCCGAGACGGTCTCGCCGGGACGCTCGACCCGGGAGCGCCGGCGTCGTACGCCGTGTGGGATGCCGGGGAACTCGTGGTCAGCGCGCCCAAGGACTCCGTGCAGCGGTGGTCGACCGATCCCCGGTCCCGGGTCCCGGCCCTGCCGCGGCTCGAGGACGACGCGCCCACACCCGTGCTGCTGCGTTCGGTGCACCGGGGGAGCGTCGTCCATGAGCGGTAGCACGACGTCTCGCTGGATTACCGGAAAGCGCGGCGTGGCGGTGCGTTCCGTCCTGTCGGTGGCAGCGGGATTCCTCGTGTTCGCCGGGTTTCCGCCCCGGCCCCTGTGGTTCCTCGCGCCCATCGGCATCGCCCTGCTGACGCTGATCCTCACCGGAGCGGGGGGTGCGGCACCGAGACTGCGCGCGGGCTTCGGCTACGGGTACCTCGCGGGACTCGGTTTCCTCGTGCCGCTGCTCCCGTGGATCGGGGTGTTCGTCGGAGCCCTCCCGTGGCTAGCGCTCGCCGCGGTCGAGTCGCTGTTCATCGGACTGTTCGGGGTGCTCGCCGTGCTCGTGTCCCGGCTGCGCTGGGCCCCGCTGTGGATCGCGGCGTGCTGGTCGCTCACGGAATGGTTGCGCGCGAGCGTGCCGTTCGGCGGCTTCCCCTGGGGGCGGTTGGCGTTCGGCCAGTCGGAGGGCTGGTTCCTGCCGCTCGCGAGCATCGGCGGTGCCCCGCTGCTCAGCTTCGCCGTCGCACTGACCGGTGCCGGGCTGGCATCCGTCGCCGTGACGGTGCGGGCCCGGGCGGGCGGCGCCACGAACTGGACGCGGCCGCTCGCAGGCGGTCTGGTCGCCGCCCTCGCCGCGACCGTCGTGTCGCTCGCGCTATGGCCGACACTGCCGGGCATGGACTCGGGAGACCGGACGATCACCGTCGCCGCGATCCAGGGCAGCGTCCCCAAACTCGGACTCGACTTCAACGACCAACGCAAGCGGGTCCTCGACAATCACGTGAACCGCACCC
Organism: Rhodococcus sp. IEGM 1307; assembly: GCF_030056915.1. NCBI lineage: Bacteria > Bacillati > Actinomycetota > Actinomycetes > Mycobacteriales > Nocardiaceae > Rhodococcus > Rhodococcus sp. IEGM 1307. The sequence continues at coordinate 350,357 of NZ_JASHKW010000006.1, read as the reverse complement.
TCGAACTCGCCGACGACGTCGCGTCGGGCGCGGCGCCGCAACCCGACCTCGTCGTCTGGCCGGAGAACGCGTCCGACATCGATCCCCTGCGCAACGCCGACGCCGCCGCCGACATCTCCCGGGCGTCCGAGGCGATCGGTGCGCCCATTCTGGTGGGCGCGGTGCTCGTGAATTCCGACCGCACCACCACCAACTCGGTGATCGTGTGGGACGGCGATGCGGGACCGCAGGAGCAGCACGACAAGAAGATCATCCAGCCGTTCGGCGAGTACCTGCCGTACCGCGGGTTCTTCCGGCACTTCTCCGCGTATGCCGACCGGGCGGGCAACTTCGTTCCCGGCGACGGGGACGGCGTCGTCCACGCGGACGGAATCGCCGTCGGGGTCGCGACCTGCTACGAGGTGGCGTTCGACCGGGCGTTCGAGCAGTCGGTGCGCAGCGGCGCCGAACTGCTCGCCGTCCCCACCAACAACGCCACGTTCGGCGACACCGAGATGACCTACCAGCAGCTCGCCATGTCGCAGGTGCGGGCGGTGGAGCACGGCCGCGCCGTCGTCGTCGCCGCAACCAGCGGTGTGAGCGCGATCATCGGGCCCGACGGTTCCACGGCGGCGGAAACCTCACTTTTCGTACCCGCGGCCCTGGTGTCGCAGGTGCCGCTGCGCACCGGTACTACGCTGGCAAGTCGGCTCGGCCCGATTCCGGAGGTTCTTCTCTGTGTCGGCGCCGTCGCTGCCGTCGCGTTCGCCGTGGTGCAACGACGACGCACAGTTCGCACACTGATTCAAGGCAGTACCGAGAAGGCGCCGGCAGTTGCCGGCAGGGAGGATCCTCATGGCATCGGAGACCGATTCCGGGCAGAGCGGGGCACCGAGCGCACGGACTCTGGTGATCATTCCGACGTATAACGAGCGGGAGAATCTCGGCCTGATCGTGGGTCGCCTGCATGCGGCGCTGCCGCGGACGCATGTTCTCGTCGTCGACGACGGCAGCCCGGACGGCACGGGCGACGTCGCGGACGCCCTCGCGTCGAACGACGACGCCGGCCGCATCCACGTGATGCACCGCACCGAGAAGAACGGTCTCGGCGCCGCGTACATCGCCGGTTTCCACTGGGGACTGGACCGCGACTACACCGTCCTCGTCGAAATGGACGCGGACGGCAGCCACGCGCCCGAGCAGTTGCATCGACTCCTCGACCAGGTGGACGCCGGCGCCGACCTCGTGCTCGGTTCGCGGTACGTGCCGGGCGGCACGGTCGTCAACTGGCCGAAACACCGCGAGTGGCTCTCGCGCGGCGGAAACATCTACTCGCGGCTCGCGCTGGGCGTGAAGATCAAGGACATCACCGGCGGATACCGGGCGTACCGCCGTGAGGTACTGGAGAAGCTCGACCTCGCCGCGGTGGAGTCGCACGGCTACTGCTTCCAGGTCGATCTGGCATGGCGGGCCATTCAGGAGGGCTTCGACGTCCGCGAAGTTCCCATCACGTTCACGGAACGAGAGATCGGCGAGTCGAAGATGAGCGGCGGGATCGTTCGCGAGGCGCTCCTCAAGGTCACGCAGTGGGGGCTCCGGAACCGGATCGCCAAGATCAAGGGTGCGGCAGCCGGCTAGTTACCCGGCACCGACCGCTGCCCCATTCCTTCCGCGGAAGGAATGGGGCAGTGCCGTATCGACCGCACCGAAACGTGACGTACGTGGGCAAACCGACGCCATGTCCACATCGTGAGACACCCTGAAACGGTCTGAACCGTACGTCCGATAGGAACCTGAAGCGTACTCCCGGGTAAGGTTCGGTAAATTCCCAGGTTCGCAGGTCACTATGAGTTTCTTCGGTGGCCGGTGGGTTCGTCCCACCGCCGGAGCGGGAAAGAGGACGAACAAGGTGGTCGAAGCTGTGCCGAGTGGTGACGTGACCACCGAGGGTCGCATTCCGGACGGTGCATTCCCGCTCTCCGCCGCTCAGCAGGGCATGTGGTTCGCCCAGCAACTCGGTCCCGACGTGCCCGTCACCATCGCGCAGTGCGTCGAACTGGTGGGTGCACTCGACTTACCGCTGCTGTCGGAGTCGATGATCACCGCGGGCCGCGAACTCGGCTCCGCATTCCTCCGCCTCGTCGAAGTCGACGGAGTTCCCTATCAGCTGGTCGATCCCACCCTGGAAGCATCGGTCCGGTTCGTCGACCTGCAGCACGAGCCCGATCCGCGGGCCGCGGCCACGGAGTGGATGCGGCAGGAGTACACCGCCCCGCTCGACGTGTGCCGCGATCGGCTCACGACCTCGGCGCTGCTGTGCATCGGGCCGGACCGCCACTACTGGTACAGCCGGGTCCACCACGTCGCGCTCGACGGCATGGGATCGGTGACACTCGTCGACCGGACCGCGGAGCTGTACACCGCGGCCGTCGAGGGGCGCACCGCCGGGCCGTCCAAGGCCGCCGCACTCACCGACGTCGCCCGGGTCGACGACGACTACCGGACGTCGTCGCGCTACCGCGCCGACCGGGAGTACTGGTCCGAGCGGGTATCCACCATCGGCGAACCGCACAGCCTCGTCGACCGGACCGCCCCCGCACGGGCCAGGAGCCGCACGACGGGCGGCCAGATCCCCGACGTCCTCGTCGATCACCTCGAGGCCGCGACGGACCGCCACGACTCGTCGACCGCATTCGAAATCATCGCCGCCTTCGCCGCGTACCTCTCCCGGATGACCGGACGCGAGGAGGTCGCGGTCAGCCTGCCCGTCACCGCCCGCACCACCGCGCTGCTCCGCCGCTCCGGCGGCATGGTGTCCAACGTCGTCCCGCTGCGCTTGCACGTGCGCCCGGACATGACGAACACGGATCTGGTGTCGGCGGTCCGGCTGGAAGTCACCGCGGCGCTCCGGCACCAGCGGTACCCGCACATCGATATCCGACGCGACGCCGCCACCGATGATCAGGGCTTCTACGGCCCACTGATCAACGTCATGCTGTTCCACAACGAGATCACCCTCGGCAGCATCGTCGGCCGACTCGAACTGCTGTCGACCGGCCCCATCACCGACCTCGCCGTGAACGTCTATCACGGGGTCGCCGGAACCAGCCTCAACCTGGACCTCGAGGCCAACCCCGACCTGTACTCCGAAGACACCCTCGCCGCCCATCACGCTCGCTTCAGCCGGTTCCTCGGCGCGTTCCTCACCTCCGACACCGACGGACCGCGACGGATCGGCGACCTCGAGATCCTCGACGACGGCGAACGCCGCAGTCTGGTGCCCGCCACCGGGCGCGCCGGATTCGCACCCGTCACGCTGCCGGACTTGCTGGCCGGCGCCGTCCGCAGCAACCCGGACGGGGATGCCCTCGTCGCACCCGGGTACGGGACGTCCGCCGTCGCCCTGAGCTACCGCGCACTGGACGAGATGTCGAACCGGCTCGCGCGTCTCCTGATCGACCTCCAGGTCGGTCCCGAGGTTTCCGTCGCGCTGGCCTTGCCGCGGTCGGTCGAGTCCGTGTCCAGTGTCTGGGCGGTGGCGAAGTCGGGGGCGGCGTTCGTTCCGGTGGATCCGAGTTATCCGGCTGACCGGATCGCGTTCATGCTGGAGGATTGTGGTGCGCCGATCGGTGTGACGACGGCCGCGTTGCGGGAGGGTCTGCCGGAGGGTACGCACTGGATCGTCCTCGACGACGACGCAGTGGTCGAGGGTCTGGCCTCGTACTCCTCGGAGCCCCTGGATAATTCGGACCGCACGGGTGTGTTGTCGGTGGATCATCCGGCGTATGTGATTTATACGTCGGGGTCGACGGGTCGGCCGAAGGGTGTGGCGGTCACGCATCGGGGTGTGGTGAATCTGGCGGCGGATGAGCGGGATCGGCTCGGCGTGTCCGTGGGGTCGCGGGTGTTGCATTTTGCGTCGCCGAGTTTCGATGCGTCGGTGTTCGAGTTGGTGATGGCGGTGTGTGCGGGGGCGACGTTGGTGGTGGCGCCGACCACGATTTTCGGTGGCTCGGAGTTGGCGGAGTTCCTTGCCGAACATGGGGTGTCGCATGCGTTCTGTACGCCGGCGGCGTTGGCGTCGCTCGATCACCGTGGTCTGGACCGTCTGAAGACGGTGGTGGTGGCCGGTGATGTGTGTCCGCCGGAGTTGGTGTCGCGGTGGGCGCCGGGCCGGGTGATGGTCAATGCGTACGGTCCGAGTGAGACGACGATCATGTCGTCGGCGACCGGTCCGTTGGTGCCTGGGCGGCCGGTGAGTATCGGGTCGCCGTCGGTGGGTGTGGATCTGGTGGTGCTGGATCGGCGGTTGCGTCCGGTTCCGGTCGGGGTGCGGGGGGAGCTGTATGTCCTGGGTTCCAGTTTGGCGCGCGGGTATGTGCATCGGGCGGGGTTGACGGCGGGGCGGTTCGTGGCGTGTCCGTTCGGTGCGGGTGGGCGGATGTATCGCACGGGTGATGTGGTGCGGTGGGTGGCCGCCCCGGACGGCACCTGGGTTTTGGAGTTTTTGGGGCGTAGTGATTTTCAGGTGAAGATCCGGGGGTTCCGGATCGAGTTGGGTGAGATCGACGCCGCGCTGACCGCGCATCCGGTGGTGGAGTTCGCCCACACGGTCGGCCATGACGACGGGAGTGGCAGCAGTCGGCTGGTGTCGTACGTGCTTTCGGCGCCGGGTGTGGAGGTCGAAACCCGGGCTCTCGCCGAGTTCGTGGGGGAGCGGTTGCCCGGGTATATGGTGCCGTCGGCGATCATGGTGTTGGATTCGTTGCCGCTGACCCCGGCGGGGAAACTGGACCGCAACGCACTGCCCACACCGGTATTCGCCGCACACTCGGCCGAGATTGTGCAACCCAGAACGGTCACGGAGGAGATCCTCCTCGGGATCTTCCGCGACGTCCTCGGCCTACCCGATTTGAGCGTCGACACCAGCTTCTTCGAACTCGGCGGCAACTCACTGATGGCCACCCAGGTCGTGTCCCGAGTGAACACCGCCCTCGGTGCGCGGATCGGGGTCCGGGACCTCTTCCAATCGCCGTCGGTGTCGCAGCTGGCGGTCGCGGCGGCGAACACCGGCGCGCAGGCCGACTCGCGTCCGGTACTGGAGGCTCGGCAACGGCCCGACCGGGTGCCCCTCTCCGTTGCGCAGCAACGCATGTGGTTCCTCAACCAGTTCGACACGGCATCGCCCGCCTACAACCTGCCGATCGCGCTGAGACTCACCGGCGCACTCGACCGCGACGCCCTGCTCGGGGCGATCGACGACGTCCAGGAGCGTCACGAGGCGCTGCGCACCGTCTTCCCCGACAGCCCCGACGGACCCCACCAGCTGGTCGCGTCCGTCGTGAGCGTGCTGGCCGGCGACGATCCCATCGACGTCGACGCAAATTCGCTCACCGCCGCGATGACGACCCTCGGCGGCACCGGATTCGACCTCACCACCGACAGACCGCTGCGCGCCGGCCTGTTCCGGGAGGCACCCGACCGGCACATCCTCGTCCTCGTCGTCCACCACATCGCCGCCGACGGCTGGTCGATGACGCCGCTGGCTGCCGACGTGATGGTCGCGTACGCGGCGCGCGCCGCCGGTCACGCACCCACCTGGGCGCCGCTTCCGGTGCAGTACGCCGACTACAGCCTCTGGCAGCGGGATCTACTGGGTTCGGAAGACGACCCGAACAGCCTGTCCGCCAGGCAGATCGCCCACTGGCAGGCAGCGCTCGCCGGCGTGCCGCAGCTGATCGAGCTGCCCACCGACCGGATGCGGCCCGCCGAGATGTCCCACCGGGGCGGGCGTGTGCAGTTCACGATCCCGGCCGACGTGCACGGGCGTCTCGTCGATCTCGCCCAGAGCACCGGCACCACGCCGTTCATGGTGACGCACGCCGCCCTGGCGGTTCTGCTCCGCCGTCTCGGCGCCGGATCGGACATCGTGATCGGCACCCCCGTCGCGGGACGCGGCGAGGAGGCGCTCGACCACCTGGTCGGCATGTTCGTCAACACACTCGTCCTCCGCACGACCGTCGACCCCGGCGACACGTTCGGTGACGTACTCGCCCGGACCCGCGACGCCGACCTCGCCGCGTTCCAGCACAGCGACGTCCCGTTCGAGCGCCTCGTGGAGGTGCTCAGCCCCGCCCGGTCGTCGGCACACCACCCGCTGTTCCAGGTGATGCTCACCTTCCAGAACACCGCGAACACCCGGGTGGAACTCGACGGACTCGAGGTCGAGGCAACCGAGATCGACGTCCACGTGGCAAAGTTCGACCTGCAGCTCACCGTCGTCGAGCAGTTCGACTCCACCGGCGCACCCGCCGGTCTGGCCGTGCAATTGTCCTACGCGACAGACCTGTTCGACGAGGACACCGCCGTGTCGATCGGCGAACGATTCGGCCGGCTCCTCGACGTGGTCGGCGACAACCCGCCGGTCGCCGTCGGCGACATCGACCTGCTCGACGCGGACGAACGGTCCGCCCTCGCGGTGGCCAACGCAACGAACCACCCCGTGCCCGCGGACACTCTGGTGTCGTTGTTCGCGGCCCAGGCCACCGCCACACCCGACGCCGTGGCGCTGGTCTTCGAGGAACGATGGCTGACCTACGCCGAATTCGACGAGCACACCGACCGCCTCGCCCGTTATCTGATCGGAAGCGGAGTGGGACCGGAGTCCGTCGTCGCGGTCGGGATGCGCCGTTCGATCGATCTGCTCGTCGCGATCTACGCCGTCGTGAAGGCCGGCGGCGCCTACCTGCCGATCGATCCCGATCACCCCGCCGAGCGCACCGCATACGTGCTCGACACCGCGCAGCCGGTGTGCGTGCTGACACGCGCCGCCGACGACACCACGTTCGCCACCGCGGCACCGGTGCTGCACATCGACACGCTCGACCTCCCCGACGAGGACCCGGCACCGATCTCCACCACGCTTACCGTGGACAACACGGCGTACGTGATCTTCACGTCCGGGTCGACGGGCCGGCCCAAGGGTGTTGCGGTCACCCACGGCGCGATCGTGAACCGCCTGCTGTGGATGCAGCACGAATACCCGCTGACTTCCGACGACGCGGTGATGCAGAAGACTCCGGTGACGTTCGACGTGTCGGTGTGGGAGCTGTTCTGGCCTCTGCAGGTCGGTGCCACGCTGGTGATCGCCGCACCGAACGGGCACCGCGACCCCGACTACCTCGCCACCCTCATCCGTCGGCACCGCATCACCACGATGCACTTCGTGCCGTCGATGCTGTTAGTGTTCACTGCCGAACCTGCTGCGGCACAGTGTGATTCGTTGCGGTTGGTGTTCTGTTCGGGGGAGGCGTTGACGCCGGAGCAGGTGTCGCGATTCCGGGCGGTCAGTGGTGCCGATCTGCACAACTTGTACGGGCCGACGGAGGCGGCGGTCGATGTCACGTACTGGGAGACCGGTGCGGCGGACACGCACACGGTGCCGATCGGGCGTCCGGTGTGGAACACGCAGTTGCATGTGCTCGATGCCCGGTTGCATCCGGTGCCGAACGGGGTGGCGGGGGAGTTGTATCTGGCGGGGGTTCAGCTGGCGCGGGGGTATCTGAACCGGGCGGATCTGTCGGCGGATCGGTTCGTGGCGAATCCGTATGTGGCGGGTGGGCGGATGTATCGGACCGGGGATCTGGTGCGTCGCCGCGCGGATGGAGTGTTGGAGTATGTGGGGCGTACTGATTTTCAGGTGAAGTTGCGGGGGCAGCGGATCGAGTTGGGGGAGATCGAGACGGCGCTGGAGGCGCATTCGGATGTGTCGCAGGCGGTGGTGGTGGTGCACCGCGACGACCTCGGCGAAGAGGCCCTCGTCGCCTACACGGTCGGTGCCGTGAACGTCGCGGCGACCGATCTCCGCGACCACCTCGCCACGATTCTGCCGTCGTACATGATCCCGGCGCACGTCGTGCACCTGGACACCCTGCCGCTGTCGGTGAACGGCAAACTCGACCGCAAAGCGCTGCCGGCACCCGACCTCGACGCGGCAACCACCGACTACCTGGCGCCGCGGACGCCCACCGAGGAGATCGTCGCCGGTGTGTTCGCCGACATCCTGGGGGTCGAGCGGGCCGGTGTCCACGACCACTTCTTCGACCTCGGCGGCAACTCCCTCGTCGCCACCCGACTGGTGTCGCGACTGCGCACGGCGCTCGGCGTCCCGGTGGCGCTGCGCGACGTCTTCGATGCGCCGACCGTCGGCGGGCTCGCGCAACGATTCGACGAAGTCGACCGCGACGCCCACACCTCGACTCCCGCACTGGTTCCGCAGGTGCGGCCTACGCGGGTGCCGTTGTCGCCCACCCAGCAGCGGGTGTGGTTCCTCAACCAGTTCGATACCTCGAGCCCCGTCTACAACCTGCCTCTTGCCGTGCGGTTCTCGGGTGACCTCGACGTCACGGCACTCGGTCGCGCACTCCGCGACCTGCTGGACCGGCACGAATCGCTGCGCACCGTATTCCCCGGCTCCGACACCGGACCCTGGCAGCGCATCCTCGATGCCCCCGACATCGACCTCGGCCTCACCGTCGTCGAGGCCCGGGAGGCCGACCTCGACAACTCGATCCGGACGTTCGCCCTCACCGGCTTCGACGTCACAACCGAGATTCCCGTGCGCGCACGACTGGTGCGCGTACGGGACGACGAACACGTGCTGACGCTGGTGGTGCACCACATCGCCGCCGACGGATGGTCTTTCGCACCACTGTCCCGCGACCTGATGGTGGCGTACGCCGCGCACAGCGGCGGCCACGACCTCCAATGGACGCCGCTGCCGGTGCAGTATGCCGACTACACACTCTGGCAACGAGAACTCCTCGGCGAGGAGGACGACCCGAACTCCCGGGCCGCCCGCCAACTCTCCTACTGGGGAACCGCGCTGGCCGGGCTGCCGGACAGCATCGACCTGCCCACCGACCGACCCCGACCCGCTGTCGCGTCGAAACACGGCGCGACGCTGTCCTGGGAGATCTCGGCGGAACTGCACCAACGCCTGCTGACCCTGGCCCGCACCCAGAACGTCACCCTGTTCATGGTCGCGCACTCCGCCCTGTCGGTGCTGATCAGCAGGCTCAGCGCGACCACCGACATCGCGATCGGCACGCCCGTCGCCGGCCGCGGCGACCGCGACCTCGACGACCTGGTCGGAATGTTCGTCAACACCCTCGTGCTCCGCGCACAGGTGGACCCGGCATCGTCGTTCACCGCACTGCTGCAGCAGGTCCGCGACGTGGACCTCACCGCGTTCACCCACACGGATGTGCCGTTCGAACGTCTCGTGGAGCACCTGAACCCCACCCGCACGGCGGCCCACCACCCGCTGTTCCAGGTCGCGCTGTTCTTCCAGAACCATGCACCCGCGCACCTCGAACTCCCCGGGCTGTCGGTGTCGAGCGAGCCGATCCTCCCCGACGTCGCCGCGTTCGACCTGCAACTCGTCCTCACCGACACTCACGGTGCCGATGGCAGGCCCGGCCCCATCGCCGCCGAGTTCAACTACGCCACCGAATTGTTCGACGAGAGCACGATTCGCTCGTTCGGCGCACAGTTCGTCCGGATCCTCGAAGCTGTGACTGCTGCACCGCAGACGCCGGTCGGCGACATCGCGGTCGCGGACCCCGCCGCGCGCCTCCGGGAACTGGCCGGGTGGAACGCCACGGACCACGACGTTCCCGTCGCCACCCTGCCGGACCTGTTCGACGCACAGGTGGCGCGCGCTCCCGGCGCGACAGCCCTGGTCTTCGACAGCGCCTCCCTGACGTACGCCGAGCTCGACGAGCGGGCGAATCGACTCTCCCGGTATCTCGTGTCGTGCGATGTGGGGCCGGAGTCGCGGGTGGTGCTGGCGATGCGGCGCTCGCTGGACCTCGTGGTGGGAATGTACGCCGTCGTCAAGGCGGGTGGCGCCTACGTGCCCGTCGACCCCGATCACCCCGCCGACCGCATCGGGTACGTGCTGCAGTCCGCCGCGCCGGTCCGCGTCCTGACCACGACCGCGGACCAGCCCGCACTCCCGTCCGGCGTCGACGTGGTCACCATCGACGCGCTGGACCTGACCGACTTCTCCGGCGCGCGCGTCACCGACGCCGACCGGATCGCTCCGCTGCGCGCGGACAACACCGCCTACGTGATCTACACGTCGGGGTCGACGGGTAAGCCGAAGGGTGTGGCGGTGCCGCACGCGGGCATCGTGAACCAGTTGGTGTGGATGCAGTCGGAGTACGGGCTGACCGAGCGGGATGTGTTGTTGCAGAAGACGGCGACGACGTTCGACGTGTCGGTGTGGGGGTACTTCTGGCCGTTGCAGGTCGGCGCCACCATGGTGCTGGCCACTCCGGACGGGCACCGGGATCCGGTGTATCTGGCGGAGGTGATCGACGAGTACGGGGTGACGGTCACCGATTTCGTGCCGTCGATGCTGGATGTGTTCGTTGCGTCGGTACCCGCCGGCTCGTGTTCGAGTCTGCGGCACGTGTTCGTGATCGGCGAGGCGCTTCCCCCGGAAACCGCGACTCGGTTCCGTACCCTGTCGTCTGCGGGGTTGCACAATCTGTACGGGCCGACGGAGGCCGCGGTGTCGGTGACGTACTGGGAGACGTCCGATGCCGACGAGGTGACGGTGCCGATCGGTGTGCCGGAGTGGAACACCCAGGCGTACGTGCTCGACTCGCGGTTGCATCCGGTTCCGGCGGGGGTGCCGGGGGAGCTCTATCTCGGTGGCATCCAGTTGGCGCGGGGGTATTTGGGCCGGGCGGATTTGACGTCGGACCGGTTTGTGGCGAACCCGTTCGGCGATGTCGGGGCGCGGATGTACCGGACGGGTGATCTGGTGCGGCGCCGGAGGGACGAGGTGCTCGAGTACATCGGGCGTACCGATTTCCAGGTGAAGTTCCGTGGTCAGCGGATCGAGTTGGGTGAGATCGAGGCGGTGTTGCGGTCGCATCCGGATGTGACGGGTGCTGCGGCGCTCGTATATTCGGATGCCGCGACGGGTGATCATCTGGTGGCGTATGTGGTTCCCGCGTCGGGTCGCACTGTCGACGCCGCGGACCTGCGCCGGCACGCAGCGGGTGCGCTTCCGGCGTACATGCTGCCGTCGGCTGTGGTGCTGCTCGACGAGTTCCCGCTGAACACGAGCGGGAAACTGGACCGCAAGGCCCTCCCCGCACCGGAGTTCTCCTCGGCTGCGGGTGAATACATCGCACCGTCCACGAGCGTCGAGCACTCCGTCGCCGCGGTGTTCGGCACGGTACTCGGACTCGACCGGGTGAGCGTCCACGACAGTTTCTTCGACCTCGGCGGCAACTCGCTGATCGCCACCCAGCTGGTGTCCCGGATCCGCAGCGAACTCGACGTGCCGGTCGCGGTGCGGGACCTGTTCGAGTCGCCGACCGTCGCGGAACTCGCGGGCCGACTGTCGCAGTCGCACGGTGCGGACACCCGACCGGCACTGACCCGGCGGGAACGGCCGGTGCAGATTCCGTTGTCGCCGGCCCAGCAGCGGATGTGGTTCCTCAACCAGTTCGACCCGTCGTCCCCGGCCTACAACCTGCCGTTCGCGGTGCGGTTCACCGGGGCACTCGACCGGGCGGCACTCGAGGCGGCCATCGCAGACCTGATCGAACGCCACGAAACGCTGCGCACGGTGTTCCCGGACTCGGCGACCGGTCCGCACCAGGTCGTGCGCGACACCGCCGACGCACGCCCGACCCTGTCCGTCGCGGCCGTTGGTGAGGACGAACTGGAGACCGTCCTCGGACGATTCTTCACCACCGGTTTCGACGTCACGACCGACCTGCCCGTCCGCGTCACGCTGATCCGGCTGGGCGCCGACGACCACGTGCTGGCACTGGTGGTGCACCACATCTCCGGCGACGGCTGGTCGATGGCACCGATGGTGCGCGACGTGATGATCGCGTACGCGGCCCGCACACGGGGAGAGCGCCCCACCTGGACGGCGCTTCCCGTGCAGTACGCCGATTACGCCCTGTGGCAACGCGACCTGCTCGGCGAGGAATCCGACCCCGACTCTCTCGCGGCCCGGCAACTCGACTTCTGGACGAACATCCTTGCGGGTGTTCCCGAGGAGCTGGATCTCCCGACGGACCGGCCGCGACCCGCGGAACAGTCCTACCGCGGTCGGCACGTCAACTTCGCCGTCGACGCGTCGACGCACCGCGCGCTGGCCGCGCTCGCACAGTCCCGGCGGGCCACGCTGTTCATGGCCGTGCACACCGCGCTCGCCGTCCTGCTCGGGCGTCTCAGCGCCTCCCCGGACGTCACCATCGGCACTCCCGTCGCGGGCCGCGGCGAACGCGAACTCGACGATTTGATCGGTATGTTCGTCAATACGGTGGCCCTGCGGACCCCCGTCGATCCGGGTTCGGCATTCACCGACCTGCTCGACCATGTCCGGGACGCGGATCTCGCGGCGTTCTCCCACGCCGACGTGCCGTTCGAACGGCTGGTGGAGGTGCTCAGCCCCACCCGGCACGCTTCCCGGCACCCGTTGTTCCAGGTGATGCTCACGTTCCAGAACCTCGCGCAGACCACACTCGAACTCGACGGACTCACACTGCGCGGACTCGACACCGACATCGACGTCGCGAAATTCGATCTCCACTTCACCCTCGTCGAGCGGTTCGACGCCGACGGCAACCCGGGTGGGATCACCGCACAGTTGACGTATGCGGCGGACCTGTTCGACGAGGACACGGCTGCCTTCATCGCCGCCCGATTCAGCGCGATCCTCGATGCCGTCACCACGGACGCGGGCACGCGTGTCGGCGACATCGAACTGCTCGACGCCGACGAGAACGCCGCACTGACGCTCTGGAACTCGACCGACCACGACGTTCCCGTCGCCACCCTGCCGGATCTGTTCGAGACACAGGCGACGCGGACGCCGGGTGCGACGGCGGTGGTGTTCGAGGGCGCTGCGCTCACGTATGCGGAGTTCGACGCTCGGGTGAACCGGTTGGCGCGGTATCTCGTGTCGTGCGGTGTGGGGCCGGAGTCGCGGGTGGTGCTGGCGATGCGGCGCTCGCTGGACCTGGTGGTGGGAATGTACGCCGTCGTCAAGGCCGGTGGTGCGTATGTACCGGTCGATCCGGATCATCCGGTCGATCGCATCGGGTACGTGCTCGACTCGGCGCAGCCGGTGTGTGTGCTGAGCACGTCCGCCGATCGCGGCGCCCTTCCCGGCACGTTCCCGGTGATCGAGGTCGACGCGCTGGACCTGTCGGAATTCGGGTCGCATCCGATCAACGACGCCGATCGGGCGCATCCGCTGCGCGCGGACAACACCGCCTACGTGATCTACACGTCGGGGTCGACGGGTAAGCCGAAGGGTGTGGCGGTGCCGCACGCGGGCATCGTGAACCAGTTGGTGTGGATGCAGTCGGAGTACGGGCTGACTCAGCGGGATGTGTTGTTGCAGAAGACGGCGACGACGTTCGACGTGTCGGTGTGGGGGTACTTCTGGCCGTTGCAGGTCGGCGCGACCATGGTGCTGGCCACTCCGGACGGGCACCGGGATCCGGTGTATCTGGCGGAGGTGATCGACGAGTACGGGGTGACGGTCACCGATTTCGTGCCGTCGATGCTGGATGTGTTCGTTGCGTCGGTACCGGCCGGGTCGTGTTCGAGTCTGCGGCACGTGTTCGTGATCGGCGAGGCGCTTCCCCCGGAAACCGCGACTCGGTTCCGTACCCTGTCGTCTGCGGGGTTGCACAATTTGTACGGGCCGACGGAGGCCGCGGTGTCGGTGACGTACTGGGAGACGTCCGATGCCGACGAGGTGACGGTGCCGATCGGTGTGCCGGAGTGGAACACCCAGGCGTATGTGCTCGACTCGCGGTTGCATCCGGTTCCGGTGGGGGTGCCGGGGGAGCTCTATCTCGGTGGCATCCAGTTGGCGCGGGGGTATTTGGGCCGGGTGGATTTGACGTCGGATCGGTTTGTGGCGAATCCGTTCGGCGATGTCGGGGCGCGGATGTACCGGACGGGTGATCTGGTGCGGCGCCGGAGGGACGGGGTGCTCGAGTACATCGGGCGTACCGATTTTCAGGTGAAGTTCCGTGGTCAGCGGATCGAGTTGGGTGAGATCGAGGCGGTGTTGCGGTCGCATCCGGATGTGACGGGTGCTGCTGTTGTCGTATATTCGGATGCCGCGACGGGTGATCATCTGGTGGCGTATGTGGTTCCCGCGTCGGGTCGCGCTGTCGACGCCGCGGACCTGCGCCGGCACGCAGCGGGTGCGCTCCCGGCGTACATGCTGCCGTCGGCGACGGTGTTGCTCGACGAGTTCCCGCTGAACACGAGCGGGAAACTGGACCGCAAGGCACTCCCGGCACCCGAATTCGTCTCGAATACAACCGAATACGTGGCACCCCGCAACGACGTGGAGCAGAAGCTCGCGGACGTGTTCTCCGACGTGCTCGACGCCGGCCGGATCGGTGTGCACGACAGTTTCTTCGACCTCGGCGGCAACTCGCTGTCCGTCACCCGGGTGACCGCGCGCATCACCGAGGCGACCGGAACCCGGTTGTCGGTTCGCGACGTGTTCGATGCGCCCACCGTGGCCGCACTGGCGTTGCGTATCCACTCCATCACGACTGAGGTGCGCCCGGCCCTGACCGCAGTGACCCGGCCCGCCCGCATCCCGCTGTCGCTCGCGCAGCAGCGCATGTGGTTCCTCAACCAGTTCGACGCCGACTCCCCGGCCTACAACCTGCCGTTCGCGGTGCGGCTGTCCGGCGCGATCGACACCGCAGCGTTGGCGGCGGCGTTCGACGACGTCGTCGAACGTCACGAGTCGCTGCGCACCGTGTTCCCGGACGGTGAGGGTAGCCCCGAACAGATCGTGCTGCCCGCCTCCGACGTCTCCGTGACACTGCAGCCGGTCGACGTCACCGAAACCGACCTCCCCGGCCGAATGGTGGCGTTCGCATCCCGCGGATTCGACGTCACCGCGGAGACACCGGTACGGGCCACGCTGTTCCGCACGGCGCCCACCGAGCACGTCCTGGCGATCTCGTTGCACCACATCGCGGCCGACGGCTGGTCGTTCGGACCCCTCGGCCGCGACGTCATGGTTGCCTACGCTGCCCGTGCGCAGGGGCACGCCCCCCAGTGGGCGCCGCTCGAGGTCCAGTACGCCGATTTCAGCGTGTGGCAGCGGGAGGTGCTCGGCAGCGAGGACGACGCCGAATCCGTCATGACCACCCAACTCGGATACTGGACGCGAACACTCGACGGCGCGCCCGACGAACTGCGCCTGCCCTTCGACCGGCCGCGTCCGGCTCAGCCGACGTTCGCCGGGCGATCGGTGGGCTTCAGCATCGATCCCGAAACCCACCGCGGCATTCAGCGTCTGGCCCGGGAACACGGGGCCACCACATTCATGGTGGCCCACGCCGCGTTCGCGCTGCTCCTGGGCCGTCTGTCGGCCAGCGACGACGTCGCGATCGGCACCCCGATCGCCGGACGCGGCGAACGCGCTCTCGACGACCTGGTCGGCATGTTCGTCAACACCCTCGTCCTGCGCACAGCGGTGCGCAGCGGAAACAGCTTCGCCGAGTTGCTGCACACGGTGCGCGACACCGACCTCGCAGCGTTCGCCCACGCCGACGTTCCGTTCGAGCGGCTGGTCGACGTGCTCGCCCCGGCGCGCACCCCGGCGCATCACCCGATCTACCAGGTTGCGCTGTCGATGAACCCGGGACAGCCGGACGCGTACGAACTGCCGGGATTGCGGATCGGCGTCGAGGACGTGGACCCGGGGGTCGCCAAGATCGATCTGCAGTTGACGTTGGGCGAGAATCTCGACGACACCGGTGCGCCGTCCGGGATCCGTGCCGAATTCACCTACGCCACCGACCTGTTCGACGAGTCCACCGTCCGCGACTTCGCGTGGCGGCTGCAGCGGATTCTCGAGGCCGTGATCTCCGACCCGGGCACCGCCGTCGGTGATCTCGACCTGCTCGACGACACCGAACGGGCAGCTCTCGTCCCGGCAGCGGGCAGGCCCGGACTCGCACCCGTCACCGTGCCGGATCTGCTGGCCGGCGCGGTGCGCAGCAACCCGGACGGTGACGCGCTCGTCGCCCCGACAGTGCTCGGTGCGTCCGCGGGCACCACCAGCACGCTCACGTACCGGGAGTTGGACGCAGAATCGAACCGCCTGGCGCGACTGCTCGCCGACATGCAGGTCGGTCCCGAGGTTTTCGTCGCGCTGGCCTTGCCGCGGTCGGTCGAGTCCGTGTCCAGTGTGTGGGCGGTGGCGAAGTCGGGGGCGGCGTTCGTTCCGGTGGATCCGAGTTATCCGGCTGACCGGATCGCGTTCATGCTGGAGGATTGTGGTGCGCCGATCGGTGTGACGACGGCGGCGTTGCGGGAGGGTCTGCCGGAGGGTACGCACTGGATCGTCCTCGACGACGACGCAGTGGTCGAGGGTCTGGCCTCGTACTCCTCGGAGCCCCTGGATGATTCGGACCGCACGGGTGTGTTGTCGGTGGATCATCCGGCGTATGTGATTTATACGTCGGGGTCGACGGGTCGGCCGAAGGGTGTGGCGGTCACGCATCGGGGTGTGGTGAATCTGGCGGCGGATGAGCGGGATCGCCTTGGCGTGTCCGTGGGGTCGCGGGTGTTGCATTTCGCGTCGCCGAGTTTCGATGCGTCGGTGTTCGAGTTGGTGATGGCGGTGTGTGCGGGGGCGACGCTGGTGGTGGCGCCGACCACGATTTTCGGTGGCTCGGAGTTGGCGGAGTTCCTTGCCGAACACGGGGTGTCGCATGCGTTCTGTACGCCGGCGGCGTTGGCGTCGCTCGATCACCGTGGTCTGGACCATCTGAAAACGGTGGTGGTGGCCGGTGATGTGTGTCCACCGGAGTTGGTGGCGCGGTGGGCGCCGGGCCGGATCATGGTCAATGCGTACGGTCCGAGTGAGACGACGATCATGTCGTCGGCGACCGGCCCGTTGGTGCCCGGGCAGGCGGTGAGTATCGGGTCGCCGACGGTGGGTGTGGATCTGGTGGTACTGGATCAGTGGTTGCGTCCGGTTCCGGTCGGGGTGCGGGGGGAGCTGTATGTCCTGGGTTCCAGTTTGGCGCGCGGGTATGTGCATCGGGCGGGGTTGACGGCGGGGCGGTTCGTGGCGTGTCCGTTCGGTGCGGGTGGGCGGATGTATCGCACGGGTGATGTGGTGCGGTGGGTGGCCGCCCCGGACGGCACCTGGGTTTTGGAGTTTTTGGGGCGTAGTGATTTTCAGGTGAAGATCCGGGGGTTCCGGATCGAGTTGGGTGAGATCGACGCCGCGCTGACCGCGCATCCGGTGGTGGAGTTCGCCCACACGGTCGGCCATGACGACGGGAGTGGCAGCAGTCGGCTGGTGTCGTACGTGCTTTCGGCGCCGGGTGTGGAGGTCGAAACCCGGGCTCTCGCCGAGTTCGTGGGGGAGCGGTTGCCCGGGTATATGGTGCCGTCGGCGATCATGGTGTTGGATTCGTTGCCGCTGACCCCGGCGGGGAAACTGGACCGCAACGCCCTGCCCGCACCCGTCTTCGCGCGCCGCAATGAGTTCACGGCGCCGCAGACCCCGGCCGAGCAGGCGATCGCCGCCGTCTTCGCCGACGTGGTGGGGGAGCCGTCGATCGGGCTGGACGACAACTTCTTCGACCTCGGCGGCAACTCGCTGTCCGCCACCCAGGTCGTCTCCCGGGTCGGTGCGGCGCTGGGTAGACGCATCTCCGTCCGCACCCTGTTCGACAACCCCACCGTGCGCGCACTTGCCATCGCCGCGCTGTCCGAGACGACGGTCGAGCGGCCTGCCCTCGTCGCCGGTGAGCGGCCCGCGACGATCCCGCTGTCGCCGGCACAGCAACGCATGTGGTTCCTCAACCAGTTCGACACCTCCTCGGCCGCGTACAACATCCCGCTCGCGCTGCGCATGTCCGGCAGGATCGATGTCGCGACCCTGCGTGCCGCGCTCGGCGACGTCCTCGAGCGGCACGAGGCGCTGCGCACCGTCTACCCGGCGACCGAGACCGGGGCGCATCAGGTGATCGTCCCGGTGGAGTCGATCTCCCTCGATCTGACGCCGTCACGCCTGTCCGGTGAAGACCTCAGCGGTGCGATCCTGCGGCACGCGTCCGCCGGGTTCGACGTCACCATCGACGTCCCGCTGCGGGTCCACCTGTTCCGCGAGAGCCGCTCGGAGCACATCCTGCTGTTCGTCGTCCACCACATCTCGGCGGACGGCTGGTCGTTCATCCCCCTCGCCTCCGATGTCATGACGTCCTACGCGGCCCGGACCGCCGGTGACGCCCCGGCCTGGAACGCCTTGCCGGTGCAGTACGCGGACTACGCCGTGTGGCAGCGGCAACTGCTGGGCGACGAGCAGAATCCGCAGTCGTTGGCCGCCGGCCAGATCGCCTACTGGAAGCGAACACTCGCGGGTCTGCCGGATCAGGTGGAACTACCCACCGACCGCCCCCGACCGCCCGCTCCGTCGAACCTCGGCGGCACGGTACGACTGGCCCTGGGCGGCGACAGCCACCTGCGACTGCTGGACGTGGCGCGCACCCACCACGCCAGCCTGTTCATGGTCGTCCACACCGCGCTCGCCGCGCTCCTGTCGCGGATCGGGGCCGGCCCGGACATCGCCATCGGAACATCCGTCGCGGGTCGCGGGGAGCAGTCCCTCGACGGACTCGTCGGCATGTTCGTCAACACCCTGGTGCTGCGCACCGACGTGCAACCGGAATCGACGGGCGCCGAACTGCTCGAGCAGGTCCGGCGCGTCGACCTCGAGGCGTTCTCCCACGTCGACGTGCCGTTCGAGCAGCTGGTCGACGCGATCAACCCGACCCGTTCCACCGCGTTCCACCCGCTGTTCCAGGTGGCGCTCGCACTGCAGAACCTGCAGACCCCGACGCTCGAACTGCCGGGACTGGAGGTGTCCGCACTCGAGATCGAATCGCCGATCGCCAAGTTCGATCTCAACTTCGTGCTCGGCGAACGCCACGACGAGGAGGGGAACCCGACCGGTCTCGATCTCGAGCTCGGCTACGCCAAGGACCTCTTCGACGAGGACACCGCACTGCGGATCGGCGAGTCCTTCCTCCGGGTCCTGATCGAAGTGACCCACGATCCTCGAACCACGGTCGGCGACCTCGACCTGCTCGGCGACGATGCCCGGCTGGGTCTGCTCGCCCTGTCACACGGCGCGACCCGGGACACGGCGCAGCGCACCCTCGCCGGTCTCCTCGACGACCAGGCACGGACGACACCGGACGCCCCCGCGGTGCTCTGGCACGACGAGGCACTGACCTACGCCGAGTTCGATGCTCGGGCGAACCGCCTCGCGCGCAGGCTCATCGGCGACGGCGTGGGACCCGACGTCGTGGTGGCGGTGGAGATCCCGCGGTCGCTCGACCTGCTCGTCGCCGTCCACGCCGTGGTGAGGGCAGGCGGCGCCTACACCCCACTCGATCCCGGTCAACCGGCGCAGCGCAACAGCGACATCGTCGAACAGTCCGGCGCGTCCGTGGTGCTCACGAGCAGCGCGTTGCTCGCACAGACCGGGACGACACGGTACGGGGTGCGGGCGATCGTCCCCGCAGACGCGGACCCGGCAGAGTTCGGTGCGGAGCCGATCCGCGACGACGAACGCGTCGCACCGCTGCGCGCGGACAACACGGCGTACGTCCTCTTCACGTCCGGTTCCACGGGACGGCCCAAGGGGGTTGCCGTCTCCCATGCGGCGATCGCGGCGCAACTCGAGTGGCTGCGTGCGCAGTACGCGCTGAGCACCGCCGACACCATGCTGTTCAAGACCCCGGTGACGTTCGACGTGTCGGTGTGGGAGTGCTTCGCGCCGCTCGTCTCCGGCGCGCGGCTCGTCGTCGCCGAAGCCGACGGGCACCGCGACCCCGAGTACCTCACGGACGTCCTCCGCGCACACGGCGTTACCGTCGTGCACTTCGTGCCGGCGATGCTGGCGGCCGTGACGTCCATCCCCGGGCTCGACGACCTGCCCGCGCTGCGGCAGGTGCTGGTCGGCGGCGAAGCAGTGTCGCCGGAGACGATCGACGACTTCCGGGCGTCCCATCCCGCGGAAATCGACAACACGTACGGACCCACCGAGGCGGCGGTGACCACCACCTTCTTCGCGGCGCGGTCCGACAACTCCGACACCGTCCCGATCGGTCTGCCCGTCTGGAACACCAGCACCCTCGTCCTCGACGGCCGCCTGCGTCCGGTTCCGGTCGGTGTCGCGGGCGAGCTGTACCTCGGTGGAGTCCAGCTCGCCCGCGGATACCTGGGCCGCCCCGACCTCACCGCCGAACGGTTCGTCGCCGACCCCTTCTCCACGTCGGGCGCGCGCCTGTACCGCACCGGCGACCTCGTCCGCTGGAACGCGGACGGCCGGCTCGAGTACCTCGGGCGCACCGACTTCCAGGTGAAGGTCCGCGGATTCCGCATCGAACTCGGCGAAATCGTGTCGGCACTGCTTCGGCACGAAGACGTGGACCAGGCGATCGTCGTCCCGCATTCGGACCCGCACACCGGCGATCACCTCGTCGGGTACGTCGTGCCGCGGCGCGGAAGCACACTGGACCGGGACGCCGTCCTCGCCGAGGCGGCGGGCAGCCTGCCCTCCTACATGATTCCGTCGCTGCTGATCACGCTGGCGGAACTACCGCTGACACCGAACGGGAAGGTCGACCAGAACGCGTTGCCCGCGCCGGTGTTCACCGTGAAGGCGGAGTACACGGCGCCACGCACCGAGTCGGAACGCATCGTCGCCGGAATCTTCGCCGAACTCCTCGGCGTCCCCCGGGTCGGTGTCGACGACAACTTCTTCGAACTCGGCGGCAACTCCCTGTCCGCCACCAAGCTCAGCACCCGCATCGGGGTCGCGACGGAGACACGCGTCGCCATCCGCGACGTGTTCGACGCCCCCACCGTCGCGGCCCTGGCCGGGCGACTCGACGGGCACGGTCCGACCACGGCGATCGCACCCTTGACGGCGGCGGTCCGCCCCGACCGGATCCCCCTCTCACTCGCGCAGCAGCGGATGTGGTTTCTCAACCAGTTCGAAACGTCCTCGCCCGCATACAACCTGCCCGCCGCGGTCCGGCTCACCGGACCGCTGGACACAGCGGCGCTGGCCGCGGCGATCGACGATCTGATCACCCGGCACGAATCGCTGCGGACCGTCTTCCCCGATTCCCGGGGCGGACCGCACCAGGTGATCCTCGAACCCGGAGAGTTCACCCCCGACGCCGCACCGGTCCGCGTGGACGAGACCGGGCTACGCGCGGATCTCGAGCAGTTCCTGCTGACCGGCTTCGACGTCTCCCAAGCCGTGCCACTGAGGGTGAAGGTGTACTCGCTCGGCGACACCGAGCACGTGCTCGCTCTCGTCGTCCATCACATCTCTGCCGACGGCGTGTCCATGGAACCGCTGATCCGGGACGTGATGATCGCGTACTCGAGCCGCGCGGCAGGCCGTGCGCCCACCTGGGCACCGCTGCCGGTGCAGTACGCCGACTACGCGCTGTGGCAGCGGGAGGTGCTCGGCGCCGAATCCGACCCGGGCAGCCTCGCCGCCGCCCAGCTCGAGTATTGGACCCGGACACTCGCCGGTGTCCCGGACCAGCTGTACCTGCCGGGCGACCGGGGCAGGCCGGCCGTTCCGTCGCATCGGGGTGCGGCAACGCGTTTCACCCTGGACGCGGACACGCACCGGGCCCTGGCCGAGCTGGCACGCGCGCACGGCGCCAGCATCTTCATGGTCGCCCACGCCGCGCTCAGCGTCCTGCTGGGCCGGCTCAGCACCAGCTCCGACATCACCGTCGGCACGGCGATCGCCGGTCGCGGCCGGGTGGAACTCGACGACATCATCGGCATGTTCGTCAACACCCTCGTGTTGCGCACGACGTTGGACCCGGGGGCGTCGTTCGTGTCGCTGCTCGAACAGGCCCGGGATGTCGACCTCGAGGCGTTCGCCCACGCGGACCTGCCGTTCGAGCGGCTGGTGGAGGTACTCAGCCCGGTCCGCTCCACCTCGCACCACCCGCTGTTCCAGGTGGCGCTAGGCGTGCAGGCGGTCTCCGCCGACCGACTCGAACTGGACGGGCTGTCGGTGGAGCCGATCACCCTCGACGCGAGCATCGCGAAGTTCGACCTGCACTTCACGCTCACCGAGCGGCTCGACGCCGCCTCCGAGGGCGCCGGCATCGATGCCGAACTGGTTTACGCGACAGACATTTTCGACGAGAGCACCGCCGCCGAGTACGCGACCCGGCTGCGGCGGATCTTCGAGGCGGTCGTCGCCGACCCGCAGCGGCCGATCGGTGACATTCCGGTCCTCGGCGACGAGGAATACGCGGCGCTCACCCCGGTGCGCGGCGCCGACCCGCGACCGGTGCAGATGCTGCCCGAGATCCTCGCCGACGCCGTCGCCGCGGCACCGGACGGACCCGCCGTCGTCTTCGACGAAGAGAGCCTCACGTACCGGGACCTCGACGAACGGTCGAATCAGCTGGCCCGGTTGCTCGTCGACAGGGGAGTGGGACCCGAAACCCGGGTCGCGCTGGCACTGCCGCGGTCCGTCGAATCCGTGGTGGCCGTGTGGGCGGTGGCCAAGACCGGTGCC
The DNA here is from genome assembly GCF_030056915.1 of Rhodococcus sp. IEGM 1307. NCBI lineage: Bacteria > Bacillati > Actinomycetota > Actinomycetes > Mycobacteriales > Nocardiaceae > Rhodococcus > Rhodococcus sp. IEGM 1307. The sequence continues at coordinate 327,706 of NZ_JASHKW010000006.1, read as the reverse complement.
GCGTTCGTGCCCGTCGACCCCGGCTATCCCGCGGACCGCATTCTGCACATGGTGCAGGACTCCGGGGCGATGGTCGGGATCACCGTGTCCGCGAAACAGGATCTGCTCCCGGACTCGATCCGCTGGATGCTCCTCGACGACCCGGCGGTCGAGGTGCGCTGCACCCACGAATCCCGGTTGCCGCTCACCAACCGCGACCGCATGCGCCCGATCCTGTCCGACCAGGTGGCGTACGTCATCTACACGTCGGGGTCCACCGGCCGGCCCAAGGGAGTCGCAGTCACGCATCGCGGTCTGATCAATCTGGTGACCGACGAGCGTGAGCTCCTCGGGGTCACCTCCCGTTCGCGGACACTGCATTTCGCGTCCCCGAGTTTCGACGCCTCGGTGTTCGAGATGCTGATGGCACTCGGCGCGGGAGCCACGATGGTCATCGCCCCGCCCACGATCTACGGCGGATCGGAACTCGCGGAGCTGCTCGCCGCGGAACACGTCACCCATGCGTTCTCCACTCCGGCGGCGCTGGCGTCGGTGGACCATCACGGGCTCGACGACCTCGCCGTGGTCGTGGTCGCCGGTGACGTGTGCCCACCGGAACTGGTCGCCCGCTGGGCGCCCGGGCGGCGCATGGTCAACGCGTACGGCCCCAGCGAGGCGACGATCATGTCGTCCATCACCGAACCCCTCCGCGCCGGCGAACCGGTCACCATCGGCGGCCCGAGCCGCGGAGTGCGGGCACTCGTGCTGGACGGCCGGCTGCGCCCCGTGCCGGTGGGTGTGCCGGGCGAACTGTACGTCGGAGGCCCGAGCCTCGCCCGCGGCTACCTCGGACGGCCGGGACTGACCGCCGAACGCTTCGTCGCCGACCCGTACGGCGAGCCCGGCGACCTGATGTACCGCACCGGCGACCTCGTCCGGTGGCGGGAGAACCGCGTCCTCGATTTCGTCGGCCGCACCGACCACCAGGTGAAGATCCGCGGATTCCGGATCGAACTCGGCGAGATCGATGCCGCGCTCACCGCACACCCGCAGATCGAGTACGCCACCACGATCGGGTACGAGCACCCGAACGGGGAGACCTCCCTCGTCGCGTACGTGCTGCCGTTCACCGGTGAAGACGTGGACCGGGTCGAGGTCGCGAACTTCGTCGGACGCACCCTGCCCGCCTACATGGTTCCCGCCTCCGTCACCCTCCTCGACGCCCTGCCGCTCACCCCGGCGGGCAAGCTCGACCGGGCCGCGCTGCCCGAGCCGATCTTCGCCGCCGCGGCCACGACATTCGAGGCACCGCGGAACCCGATGGAGGTGATCGTCGCCGGTATCTTCGCGGACATCCTCGCATTGCCGGAGATCGGCATCCACGACAGCTTCTTCGACCTCGGCGGCAACTCGCTGCTCGCCACCCAGGTGGTGTCGCGGATCAACGCGGCACTCGACGTCCACGTCGGGGTCCGTGAAGTGTTCGAGTCGCCGACCGTGGCCGCGCTCGCGGCACGTATCACCGAGACCACCGCCCACAGTGTGCGGCGCCCCGCGCTGACGGCGAAGCCCCGGCCCGAACACATTCCGCTGTCGCTCGCCCAGCAGCGGATGTGGTTCATCAACCAGTTCGACACCGCATCGCCCGCCTACAACCTGCCGGTCGCGCTCCGGCTGTCGGGCGAGGTGGACCTGCGTGCCATGCAGATCGCGATCGCCGATCTCGTCGGGCGGCACGAGGCGCTGCGCACCGTCTATCCCGACTCCGCCGACGGTCCGCACCAGGTGATCGTGCCCGCCGGGGACGCGGTGCCCGACCTGACACCGGTGACGGCGCACCCCGACGACGTCCTCGAGCGGGTGCTCGCACTCGTCACGACGGGCTTCGACGTGACCGCGGACGTGCCCCTGCGGGCCCGGATGTACCGCGTCGGCGCCGACGACTACGTGCTCGTGATGGTCGCCCACCACATCTCGGGTGACGGCTGGTCGCTCGCCCCGCTGGCCCGCGACGTCATGCTCGCCTACACCGCCCGCGCCGAGGGACACGTTCCCCGCTGGACGCCGCTGCCGGTGCAGTACGCCGACTACAGCCTGTGGCAGCGGGAACTCCTCGGCGACGAGGCCGATCCCGAATCTGTCGCCGCCGCTCAGATCGCCTACTGGACCCGCACACTGGAGGGTCTGCCGGACCGGCTGTCCCTGCCGACCGACCGTCCCCGTCCCGCGGTCGCGTCGCACCGGGGCGCGCACGTGCCGTTCACCATCGGCGCCGGCACCCACCGCGCCCTGCTGGCGCTCGCCCGCGGCCGGAACACGTCCCTGTTCATGGTGATGCACACCGCGCTCGCGGTGCTTCTCGCGCGACTGAGCAACGAGTCCGACATCGCCGTCGGCGCACCCATCGCCGGCCGCGGTGAGGAATCCCTCGACGAACTCGTCGGGATGTTCGTGAACACCCTGGTGCTGCGCACCCAGGTGGACCTCGCGAGTTCGTTCGCCGACAGCCTCGCCGACGCGCGGTCTGTCGATCTGAATGCGTTCGCGCACTCCGACATTCCGTTCGAGCGCCTCGTCGACGTGCTGAACCCGGCCCGGTCCCGCGCGCACCACCCGCTGTTCCAGGTCGCGTTCTCGTTCCAGAACCTCGCCACCACCACGCTCGAGCTTCCCGGACTGCACGTCGAGGGACTCGACGTACCGAACACGATCTCCAACTTCGATCTGCACCTGACACTGTCGGAGAAGCACGACGCCGACGGATCCCCGGACGTGATCGAGGCCCAGTTCACCTACGCCACCGACCTCTTCGACGAATCCACCGTGCGGGCGTTCGCGGAACGCTTCACCCGCGTCCTCGAGTCGGTCGTACAGGATCCGGACGTGGCCGTCGGGGCCATCGACCTCCTCGACGGCCCCGAACGGCAGTCGGTCCTCGCCGACTTCAACGACAGCGGCGTCGATCTGCCGCCGACGACGCTCGCCGAACTGTTCTCCGCCCAGGTGTCGCGCACCCCCGACAAGGCCGCGGTGTTCTTCGAGGGCACCGAACTGACGTACGCAGAGTTCGACCGCCGTGTCGACGCCCTCGCCCACCGGCTGATCGCTCGCGGGGTGGGACCGGAATCCGTGGTGGGACTGGCGATGAACCGGTCGATCGAACTGCTGGTCGGGATGTACGCGGTGCTGCGAGCCGGCGGCGCGTACCTGCCGATCGATCTCACCCATCCGGCCGACCGACTCGCCTACGTGCTCGCGACCGCACGCCCGGCGTGCATCCTCACCACGTCCTCGGACGGGTTCGCCTCCGTGAACGTCCCGGTCATCGAGATCGACAGCATCGACCTCGCCGGCTCGCCCCGCGAACCGGTGACCGATGCGCATCGCCTCGCCCCGCTGCGGCCGGAGAACACGGCGTACCTGATCTTCACGTCCGGGTCCACCGGCCGCCCCAAGGGGGTCGCCGTGACTCACGCCGCCATCGCGAACCAACTCCGCTGGAAGCAGCACGAATACCCGCTCGACACCACCGACGCCGTCGTGCAGAAGACACCCGTCACGTTCGACCTGTCGGTGTGGGAACTGTTCTGGCCGCTGACCACGGGCGCCCGACTGGTCATCGCCCGCCCGGACGGTCACCGCGACCCGGCCTACTTGGCGGACCTGATGCGTCAGCAGTGCGTCACGACAGCACATTTCGTGCCGTCCCTGTTGGAGGCCTTCCTGGCGGATGCCGGGGAGCAGCCGGCCCTGCGGCGGGTGCTGTGCATCGGCGAGGCGCTGCCCGTCGACACCGCCGCCCGCTTCCGCCGCCGGTTCGGGACCGTCGCGCTGCACAACCTGTACGGGCCCACCGAGGCCGCCGTGTCCGTGACCGCCTGGACACACACCGCCGGCGACATCGACACCGTTCCCATCGGCGGACCCGAGTGGAACACGCAGGTGTTCGTGCTGGATGCCCGGCTGAACCCGGTCCCCGTCGGGGTGGCGGGTGAGCTGTACCTGGCCGGTGAGCAACTGGCCCGCGGCTACGTCGCTCGCGCGGATCTGACGGCCGAACGCTTCGTGGCCAACCCCTTCGGCGCATCCGGTTCGCGGCTCTACCGCACCGGCGACGTGGTCCGCTGGCGCGTCCGGGACAGCAGGGGTGTCCTCGAATACCTCGAGCGCTCCGACTTCCAGGTGAAGGTTCGCGGGTTCCGCATCGAACTCGGCGAGATCGAGTCCGCCCTGGTGTTGAGCGCGGCGGTGGGGCAGGCCGTCGTCGTCGCCCACCAGCACCCGCACACCGGGACCGCCCTGATCGCGTACGTCGTCCCCGAGGACGGCGCCGCCGTCGACTCCGCCGCGGTTCTCGCCGCTGTCGGCGCGGCGGTGCCGAGCTACATGGTGCCCGCCGCCCTCGTCGTGCTCGCGCAACTACCCCTGACCTCGAACGGCAAACTCGACCGCAAGGCCCTTCCTGCGCCCGACTTCGCCTCGGCGACAGACGAATATCGCGCTCCCGCGACGCCCACGGAGGAAGCGGTTGCCGCCGTGTTCGCCGACGTGCTCGGCGTCGACCAGGTCGGTGCCGCCGCGAACTTCTTCGACCTCGGTGGCAACTCCCTCGTCGCCACCCGGGTGGTCGCCCGGCTGTCCGAGCGGCTCGGGCGCCGCGTGGAGATTCGAACCCTGTTCGAGGCGCCCACCGTCGCCGCCCTGGCGGCACTACTGGATTCGATCGAGGCGACCGCACCCGCCCGCCCGGCGCTGACACCGGCGGTGCGCCCCGAACGGATTCCGCTGTCGTCGGCGCAACGCCGGATGTGGTTCCTCAACAGGTTCGACCCGAACTCCGCGGTGCACAACATTCCCGCGGCGGTTCGCCTGTCGGGCGCGCTGGACGTCGACGCACTGCAGCATGCGGTCGCCGACGTCGTCCGCAGGCACGAGTCGCTGCGGACGGTGTACCCGGACTCCGCGGACGGCCCGCACCAGGTGATCCTGCCCGTCGACCGGGTAGGGGGCGAGCTGTCCGTCGTCGCGACGGACGAGGCTGCGCTGCCCGCTCAGATCGCCGGCCTGGTGACCACCGGATTCGACGTCACCACGGAGGTTCCGGTGCGGGTGCGGATCTTCCGCATCTCTCCGACGGAACACGTTCTCGCCCTGGTGGTCCATCACATCTCCGGCGACGGCTGGTCGATGGCACCGATGGTGCGGGACGTGATGACGGCGTACGCGGCGCGGTCGGTGGACACCACGCCCGACTGGGCGCCGTTGCCGGTGCAGTACGCCGACTACGCGCTGTGGCAGCGGGCGCTTCTCGGCGACGAGGCCGATCCCGAATCGGTGTCGGCACGGCAACTCGCGTTCTGGACGCAGACCCTCGCGGGCGCACCGGATCAGCTGGACCTGCCCACCGACCGCCCGCGTCCCGCGGTCGCGTCGTACCGGGGCGGCACCGTCGACTTCGCCGTGCCGGCCGAACTGCACGGCACGCTCCTGGGTACGGCGCGGGACGCGAACGCGTCCCTGTTCATGCTCGTGCACTCGGCGCTCGCGGTGCTGCTGAGCCGACTCTCCGGCACCGGGGACATCGCCATCGGCACCCCCGTCGCGGGCCGAGGCGAACGCGAACTCGACGACCTGATCGGGATGTTCGTCAACACGCTGGTCCTGCGCCAGCAGGTCGACGGAGGCCGGACCTTCGCCGAACTGGTCGCCGACGTGCGCGAGACCGATCTCGCCGCCTTCTCCCACGCGGACGTCCCGTTCGAGCGCCTCGTGGAGGTCGTCAATCCGTCGCGGTCCACCGGGCGGCATCCCCTGTTCCAGGTGATGCTCACGTTCCAGAACCTCGACCAGGCGACACTTCAACTGGGTGACCTGTCGATGAGCGGCGTCGACTTCGACGTCGACATCGCCAAGTTCGACCTGCAGCTCACCCTGATGGAGCAGTTCGACTCGGCGGGAAGTCCGGACGGGATCGCGGCCCACCTCACGTACGCCTCCGACCTGTTCGACGAGCCGTCCATGCACGTGTTCGGACAGCGGTTCCTGCAGATTCTGCGGGCGGCCGCCGACAGTCCGGACACCGCGGTCGGCGACATCGATGTCCTCGGCAGCGGCGAACGGAAGCAGATCGCCGGCACCAACGCGACATCGCACGAGGTGCCCGCCGGGACCCTGGCGTCGCTGTTCGACACGAGGGTCGCGGCGGACCCCGACCGGATCGCGGTGATCTTCGACCGGGACGAGTTGACGTACGCCGACTTCGACGCCCGCGTGAACAGGCTGGCGCGCGGACTGATCGAGCAGGGCGTCGGCCCCGAGTCGGTGGTGGCGGTCGCGATGCGCCGGTCGATCGATCTGCTCGCCGCGATCTACGCCGTCGTGAAGGCCGGTGGCGCCTACCTGCCGGTGGATCCGGACCATCCGGCCGAGCGCACCGCGTATGTACTCGACACCGCACGGCCGGCATGTGTCCTGGTCAGCGGTGCCGGACTCCCCGGCGGCGGATCGGTCCCCGTCATCGACGTCGCGTCCGAGGATTTCTCCGGCTTCGACGACTCGCCCGTCACCGATGCGGACCGGCTGTGGCCGCTGTCCCCGGCGAACACGGCGTACGTGATCTTCACGTCCGGGTCGACGGGCCGGCCGAAGGGCGTCGCGGTCACCCACGGTGCGATCGTGAACCGCCTGCTGTGGATGCAGCACGAATACACCCTGACCAGTGCGGACGTCGTTCTGCAGAAGACTCCGGTGACGTTCGACGTATCGGTGTGGGAGCTGTTCTGGCCGCTGCAGGTGGGAGCCTCCGTGGTGATCGCCGCGCCGGACGGACACCGCGATCCGCGGTATCTGACAGGGCTGATGCAGGAACGTCACGTGACGACCACCCATTTCGTGCCGTCGATGCTGTCGGTGTTCACTGCAGAACCTGCTGCGGCGCAGTGTGATTCGTTGCGGTTGGTGTTCTGTTCGGGGGAGGCGTTGACGCCGGAGCAGGTGTCGCGGTTCCGGGCGGTCAGTGGTGCCGATCTGCACAACTTGTACGGGCCGACGGAGGCCGCGGTCGACGTCACGTACTGGGAGACCGGTGCGGCGGACACGGTGACGGTGCCGATCGGGCGTCCGGTGTGGAACACGCAGGTGCATGTGCTCGATGCCCGGTTGCATCCGGTGCCGAACGGGGTGGCGGGGGAGTTGTATCTGGCGGGGGATCAGCTGGCGCGGGGATATCTGAACCGGGCGGATCTGTCGGCGGATCGGTTCGTGGCGAATCCGCATGTGACGGGTGGGCGGATGTACCGCACGGGTGATCTGGTGCGTCGCCGCACCGATGGTGCGCTGGATTATCTGGGTCGTACCGATTTTCAGGTGAAGTTGCGCGGTCAGCGGATCGAGTTGGGGGAGATCGAAACCGCGCTCGAGACCCATCCGGACGTGTCGCAGGCGGTGGTGGTGGTGCACCGCGACGACCGCGGCGAAGAAGCGCTGGTGGCGTACTTGGTGGGCCGGCGCGCGGCCGATTGGTCCGACGTGCGTGCATACCTGTCGGCCCGCGTCCCGTCGTACATGATCCCGGCGCGCGTCGTGCACCTCGACACCCTGCCGCTGTCGGTGAACGGCAAACTCGACCGCAAGGCCCTGCCCGCACCGGCCGTCCGGTCGGCGGCCGACGAGTACCAGGCGCCGCGAACGGCGGCCGAGCGTGCTGTCGCGACGGTGTTCGCCGACGTGCTCGGCATCGACCGCGTGGGAGTGACGGACAGCTTCTTCGACCTCGGGGGCAACTCGCTGATCGCCACCCGGGTCGCATCCGCGCTCGGGTCCGAGCTGGGAATCGACTTCCCGCTGCAATGGATGTTCAGCGACCCCACCCCGCAGTCGCTGGGACAACGCATCCAGAAGTGGACGAACGACGGGGTGGACGGTGCCGGTGCGTCACTCGACGTGCTGCTCCCGATCCGCACGAGAGGGACGGCGGAGCCGCTGTTCTGTGTCCATCCGTTCATCGGGCTCGCCTGGAGCTACGCGGGGCTCGGCCGCGAGCTGACCCAGGACCGGCCGATCTACGGGCTGCAGTCGCCCGCGCTGACCGAGGACGAGCCGCACCTGGAGACGATCACCGACTTCGCGGCCCGCTACGTCCGGGAGATCCATTCGGTCCAGCCGCACGGCCCGTACCACCTGGTGGGGTGGTCGCTGGGCGGGGTCATCGCTCACGAGATGGCCGTGCAGTTGCAGGACGCCGGTGAAGAGGTGCGTCTGCTGGGGCTCCTCGACAGCTACGTCGGGATCGACCGCAGCGTGGAGAATTCCGCGACCACCGCGGATCTTCTCGGCGGTGTCGGCCTGGACCTCCCGGACGACAGCGTGCTCGACGAACTCGCGCCGGACGGACAGTTCGACGCCGAGCGGGCGGCGGCACTGCTGCGGGTCGTCGGAGGGCCGCTGGGGGCGCTGACCGCTTCGGAACTCGAACGGATCTACGGCAATGCGCTGCGAGCCCCCGCACTGATCGACGCACACCGGCCGAGGGTGTTCGACGGCGATCTGGTGTTCTTCACCGCCGCCCTGGACGACGGTTTCCACGTGGACCCGGTGACCTGCTGGGGCCAGTTCGTGCGCGGGAGCATCGACGAGCATCCGGTGGACGCGACGCACTGGACGATGACGACGCCGGCTGCTCTCGCCGCGATCGCACCGCACCTCGAGCGTTCGCATCGTCGGCCGCGGCACGCCGCGCCCGACACCGGCAGGGACAGCGATCCCGACGACAGCGCGAACCGGCCGCACTCGGTGCGCTGACCGCATCACCGCCCGACAGACCGGAAGGTTTGGTTTGGGCGGTGATGGGGGAATACCACGAAATGTGAGTGGTTGTACGGAAAACGAGCGGTTGACCACCCCGAATGTCGTGGACGCCCGACCGGTCGTGGTTTCGGGGTGCCGATTTCATACCTTAGGTGTGAGATTTACCCGAAGCGAAGACCAAACCCTTGACTCCGCGGTACCGAATAGTAGATTGAGAGCGGTCATGTGACCTACCTCTCAAATGGTACGGAAGCCCGAGAGGTCGGTCATACGTGGTTTCTTCGACTGCGTGTTCGGGGCGTGACGCTCGGTGCTTTGTGTGCTCGGAATGTAACGCGCCCGCGTTCAGCAGATCGGAGTACTTGGATGAGTCCTGTCGAGACGGTGACCAGCCCAGTGACGAACAGAAGCTTGTCCGTGTCGAACACCCCGTCCGCGCCGAAGCCGGGGTCGCAGTCTCCCCGGACGCGGCGAACGCCGCCCCGGCAGAGCCGAGACGGCGTTCGTACGGTTCGGTTGCCTGTGTCAGGCTCCGCGGCGCTTCGCCTTCAGCAGGTCGAGGCGCTCCTTCAGCAGCTCCTCCAGTTCCTCCTTGGAACGGCGTTCGAGCAGCATGTCCCAGTGGGTACGCGGCGGCTTGACCTTCTTGGCCTCGGGCGCAGTGCCCTCTACCAGGGTTCCCTCGAGGCCGTTACGGCACAGCCACGTGCCGGGAATCTCGGCATCGTCGGCGAAGGGAATGTCGAAGACCTCACCGTTGTCGCACCGGTACTTGGCCATCCGACGGGGCGCGAGGTCGTGGTCACGGTCGGTCTCGTAGCTCACCGCTCCGAGTCGACTTCCTCGAAGTACGCGATCTGCCATGGTTGTGTCCTCTCCTCGATCGTCTCCGCGCGAGTACGCCTGGACCAGAACCAAGCGTTCACACTCATCTACAACGCCACGGCCTCCCGATTGGTTCCCGCACGCCGCGCAGATGCAACCTCGACATCTTACCGGGCGGGCCTCGAGGCGCCGCGCAGTAAGGTGGTTGACCATGACCGGCGCCTCCCGCAGACCCGATTCCTGTGTCTGGTGCGGCCGGGAAGTGGCCGAGACAGGGATGGGGCGGCGCCGCCGGTACTGCCGCCAATCCTGCCGGCAGCGCGCATACGAGCAGCGCAACCAGGTCAAGGGCACGAGCATCTCCGCCGATGCGGTGGTGCTCACCTCGGAGGAAGCCTCCGCCATGGTCGACCGGGTTTTCCAGGTTCGATGTGCCGCCGAGGACGTGGCGACAGCCGTTGCCGAAGGTGCGGCGGCCCATGAGGTGGAGTCTCTGTGCGCCGACCTCGTGCAACTCGCACGTGAGGCCGAACGCTTCCGCTGAGCCTCGGACAGAGGCGGGGGAGCGTAGGACGCACTCTGCTCGACCGGTCCGACCGTCGCCCGTCGATGGCGATTCCGAAACGAACATCACGAATCGACGCACGCCGAGCCCACGCGTACAGCACGATCAGTACAGCGTGGGAGACCGGCGTCGGTTGGTCCGTCTCACGCGCAGGACTTGCGCATCCAAGGTCTTCTACCCGCTGGGGGAACGAGATGACGACTGTGAATTCGCCGCAGCCGAATAACGGCGCCGAAGATGTGAACGTTCCCGAAGGGGCCTTCCCGCTCTCCTCGGTGCAACGCAGCATGTGGTTCGCCCAACAACTGAGCCCCACCGTTCCGAAGTTCATCGCCCAGTACATCGAGTTGCGGGGCGAGATCGACCTGGACCTGTTGAGCGATGCGGCGGTCCGGGCGGGTCAGGAGTTCCAGTCGCCGTTCCTGCGACTGCTGGACGTCGACGGGGAGCCCTACCAGGCGGTCGATTTCAGCATCGACCCGTCGATCGGCTTCCTCGACTTCCGGGGCGAGTCCGACCCGATGGCTGCCGCGCAGGTGTGGATCGACGAGGATTACGCGACGCCGCTCCGGCTCACCCGGGACCGGCTCGTCGAGATGAACGTTCTCCAGGTCGGTGAGCAGCACTACCTGTGGTACACCAGGATTCACCACGTCGCGCTCGACGGATACAGCGGTATGACCATGGTGAACCGGATCGCGGCGCTGTACACGGCGGCGGTCGAGGGCACCGAACCGGAACCGAACCGTGCGCTGGATCTGCGCGACCTCTACGAGCTGGACCAGAAGTACCGGGCGTCGAGCCGCTTCGAGAACGACCGGTTGTACTGGGCCGAACGCATTGTCGGCATCGAGCACGGGTCGACGCTCGCCACCCACGACGCGCCCGCGGCGGCGAAGAGCCGGCTCGAGAGCGCGAAGATCTCCGACACCGCACTGGGTTTCCTCGGAGAGTCGGATCAGCGGGTCGGCGCCACGTCGGCGGCGGTACTGCTCGCCGGGTTCGCCTGCTATCTGTCCCGGATGACGGGCAAGCGGGACGTGCTCATCAACCTGCCGGTGTCGGCGCGCACCACGGCGCCGTTGCAGCGTTCCGGTGGCATGCTCGTCAACGTCGCCCCGCTGCGGATCACCGTCCGCCCGGAGGACACGGTGGCCGAGCTCGTGCAGCGAACGCAGCTCGAACTGATGGGTGCGCTACGCCATCAGCGGTGCAGCCTCGAGGACATCCGCCGCGATGCCGGGCTCGCCGGGACCGCGGAGGGCCTCGCCGGCCCGATGGTGAACGTCATGCTGTTCCACCAGGCGTTCACTCTCGGCACGGTCACGGGCGAGTACCACATCGTGACATCGGGCCCGGTGGACGACCTGCTGGTCAACATCTATCAGAGCGGTGACGGGCAGACGCTCCTCGATTTCCGCGGCAACCCCAACCGGTACGGCTCGGAGGAGTTGCGCGCCCACCACCGCAGGTTCGTGGAACTGGTCGAGGAGTTCGTCACGGCCGAGCCGCAGACACGGACCGCCGACATTCACGCCGAGAGTGCGCGCCTCGGCGCGCGGTTCCTCGAGCGGGAGGCCCAGCTCGCGTTCTGGAAGCGGGAGTTGGCCGGCCTGCCGGAGGTGACGGCACTGCCACTGGATCGGCCGCGTCCGGTTGAGCGGGCCGGGGCCGGCGAGGTGGTCGGGTTCGCCGTCGACGCGGACGTGCAGCGCCGCGCGGCACTGCTTGCCGAGGAGGCGGGCACCGGGATCTTCACCACGCTGCACGCCGCGCTGGCCGTACTCCTGGGCCGGCTGGGCGACACCGACGACGTCGTGATCGGAACGCCGGTCGTCGGGCGCGAGGCTTCCGACTCCGACGACCCGGAAGCCGGAGCATTCTTCAACAAGACCGTCCTGCGGTCGCAGGTGGACACCGCAACGTCGTTCGTCGACCACCTGAGCCGGGTCCGGGACGCCGACCGGGCCGCGTTCGCGCATGCGGCGCTGCCCTTCGACGATCTCGTCGCCACCCTCGGGGCCGAATCCGATCCCTCGCACGCCCCCCTGTTCCAGGTGATGCTCGAATTCACCGACGGTGGCCATCCGCACTACTCGTCCGGGGACGTGACGGTCAGCCCGATCCAGCGCGAACACCGCGCGCTGGGGCTGGATCTCGTGTTCTCCCTCACCGAATCGGAGACGGGCGGCATCATCGGCCGGTTGCGGTTCGCGACGGACGTGTGGGACCGCGCCGGCGCGGAGGCCCTGGCCGCGCGCTTCGTTCGCATCCTGCAGACGGTGACGGCGGACCCCGCCGCACCGATCGGGGACGTCGACCTCCTCGAGCAGGTCGAATACGCGGAACTCGCGCCGGTCCGCGACGAACCGTCGGTCGAGCCCCGCACGCTGCCCGCGTTGCTCGCGCGCGCCGTCGAGGCGGGCGGCGACGGGGACGCCCTCGTCTACCAGGGACGCACCCTGACCTACCCCGAACTCGACGCGCAGTCGGACCGTCTCGCCCGCATGCTGATCGGACACGGTGTGGGACCGGGTTCGGTTGTGGCGCTGGCGATCGCGCGGTCGATCGAATCGGTGCTGGCCACCTGGGCGGTCGCGAAGTCCGGGGCCGCGTTCGTCCCGGTCGACCCGAACTATCCGCCCGATCGCATCGAGCACATGCTCACCGATTCCGGTGCGGTCGTCGGTCTCACCGTGGCGGCGCACCGGTCGTCGCTGCCGGAGATCACGCCGTGGTTCGTGATGGACGACGCGTCGTTCGGCCGGGACCTGGCGCAGCACGCGGCCGGCACGGTCGCCGACCCCGACCGCCTGCGGCCGCTGCGGACCGCGGATCCGGCCTACCTGATCTACACGTCCGGTTCCACCGGCACACCCAAGGGTGTCGTCGTCACTCACATCGGCCTGGCCAATTTCGCCGAGGACGAGCGGCAGCGGTTCGCCGTGACCGCGGAGTCCCGCACCCTGCACTTCTCCTCACCGAGTTTCGACGCGTCCATCCTGGAACTGCTTCTCGCGGTGGGTGCCGGCGCCACGATGGTGGTGGCGCCGTCGACGGTGTACGGCGGTACCGAACTCGCGGACCTGTTGCGTCGGGAACGGGTGACGCACGCGTTCGTGACCCCCGCCGCGCTGGCATCCGTCGATCCGACCGGCCTCGACCACATCCGGTGCGTCGTCACCGGTGGTGAGAGCTGTCCTCCTGCGCTGGTGGCGCAGTGGGCGCCGGGGCGGGTCATGTTCAACGCATACGGCCCGACCGAGGCCACCGTCGTCGCGAGCGTGGCCGGACCGTTGACGGTCGGTGAACCGGTGACGATCGGCCGCCCGTCCCGCGGTTGCGCTCTGCTGGTGCTCGATTCGCGGTTGCACCCCGTCCCGAGAGGGGTCCCCGGTGAGCTGTACATCACCGGTGACGGTGTGGCACGCGGGTACCACAATCGGTCGATCCCGACGGCCGAACGGTTCGTCGCCGACCCCCACGGGGCGCCCGGCGAGCGGATGTACCGCACCGGCGACCTGGCACGGTGGAACGCTGCCGGACAGCTGGAATACCTGGGCCGCACCGACTTCCAGGTGAAGATCCGCGGGTTCCGCATCGAACTCGGCGAGATCGACGCCGTCGTCCGCTCGCATCCGAGTGTGGCGTTCGCGACCACGGTCGGACGGACCGCACCGTCCGGCGACACCGTGCTGGTGACGTACGTGCTCCCCGAGGGCGGGACGGACATCGTCGTCGGCGACATCCTCGAGCACGCCGCGGCCGCGCTGCCCGCGCACATGGTGCCCGCCCGGGTGATGGTGCTCCGCGAGGTCCCGCTGACCCCGGCGGGCAAACTCGACCGGAAGGCGTTGCCGGAACCGCAGTTCGAGGCCACCTCCACCGTCTACCGGGCGCCGGTGACCCCGACCGAGATGCAGATCGCGGAGGTGTTCGCGGCGCTTCTGGGAGTCGAGCGCATCGGCGTCGACGACAGCTTCTTCGACCTGGGCGGCGACTCCCTCGTCGCGACTCGCGTGGTGTCCCGGGTCAACGCGGCCCTGAGCACGGAGATCGGGGTGCTCGATCTGTTCGAGGCGCCCAGCGTCGCGTTGCTCAGTGCCCGCGTCGACGCTCTCGGGCCCCGCACCTCCGCCCGCCCCGTGCTCGCTCCGCGGGCCGGGTCCGGCCCGGTGCAGGTGTCGCTGGCGCAGCAGCGGATGTGGTTCATCAACCAGCTCGACACGGCCTCGCCCGCATACAACATTCCCGTCGGCATCCGGCTGCGCGGCACGCTCGAGGTGGACGCGCTGCGGACCGCGGTGAGTGACGTCCTCGCCCGGCACGAGTCGCTGCGGACGGTGTTCCCGAACACCCCCAACGGTCCCATTCAGGTGGTTCTGCCGGTCGCCGAGGTGAGCCCGCACCTCGACGCGGTCGAGGTGGCCGAGAACGAGCTCGAATCCCGCCTGATCGCCGACGCCGCAACCGGTTTCGACGTCACCGTCGAACCGCCGATCCGGGCGGAGCTCTACCGCACCGCGACCGACGATCACGTGCTGGTGTTCGTGGTGCACCACATCGCCGCCGACGGCCTGTCGATGACACCGCTGACCCGGGACGTGATGGTGGCCTACCACGCCCGCGCCGCAGGCGACACGCCGCAGTGGGCACCGCTCGAGGTGCAGTACGCCGATTTCGCGGTGTGGCAGCGCGAGCTGCTCGGTTCCCCCGACGATCCGACGAGCCTCCTCGCCCGCCAGCTGGCGTTCTGGGCCCGCACGCTCGACGGCGCCCCCGAGGTCATGGACCTGCCGACCGACCGGCCGCGCCCGGCCCGGCAGTCGATGATCGGCGCCACCGCCGACTTCTCGATCCCGGCGCGCATCCACGCCGCGCTGCTCGAGATCGCGGGCGCCAACGACGCCAGCCTGTTCATGGTGGTGCACGCCGCCCTCGCGGTCCTGCTGTCCCGGTCGAGCGGCTCGTCCGACGTGTCGATCGGATCCCCGGTCTCCGGTCGTGGCGAACGCCAACTCGACGACGTCGTCGGCATGTTCGTCAACACCGTCGTCCTGCGCACCACCGTCGACCCCGATCGGAGCTTCCCCGAGATCCTCTCCCACACCCGCTCCGTGGATCTGGAGGCGTTCAGCAACACCGATCTGCCGTATGAGCGGCTCGTCGACGAACTGAAGCCGACCCGCTCCGAGGCACATTCACCGCTGTTCCAGGTGATGCTGGTGCTGCAGGGATTCGCGAACACGCGGCTCGAGCTGCCCGGGCTCGACGTGGAGGTCGAGGCCCTCGAGACCGGCGCCGCCAAGTTCGACCTGCAGGTCATCCTCACCGAGCACACCGAGGAATCCGGCGCCCCGGGTGCGATCGACGTCCAATTCTCGTACGCGTCGGAACTGTTCGACCCGCCGACGATGACGGCGCTGGCCGAACGCTTCGTCACCTTGCTCGAGACCGTCACCGCCGGTTCGGACGCGAAGGTCGGCGATATCGACCTGATCGGTGCGGACGAGACCCACCGGATGCTCGAGCAGTGGATCGACACGGACGTCGCCGTGCCGGACTCGGCGACCTTGGTCAGCCTGTTCGAGGCGCAGGTGGCCCGGACCCCGGACGCCGTGGCCGTCGTGTTCGCCGAAGAGGAACTGCTGTACGCGGAATTCGATGCCCGCGCCAACCGGCTGGCACGCGAACTCCTTGCCCGCGGCGTCGGACCCGAATCCCGGGTCGCCATCGCCCTGCGCCGTTCACTCGAGCTGATGATCGCGATCTACGCGGTCGAGAAGACCGGGGCAGCGTACGTTCCGCTCGACCCCGATCACCCCGCCTCGCGAATCGCCTACGTGATCGAGAGCGCCGAGCCCGCATGCGTTCTCACCTCCTCCCGCGACCGGTGCGAGGGCGTCGACGGCGCGGCCGGTGCGTCCGTGATCGAGATCGACACCCTGAACCTGTCCCGGCGGCCGAGTACCCCGATCACCGACGCCGAGCGGGGCGGTCCGATCCACCCCGATTCGACCGCCTACGTGATCTACACGTCCGGATCGACGGGCCGTCCCAAGGGGGTCGCCGTCAGCCACCGCGCGATCGTGAACCGCTTGCTGTGGATGCAGGACACGTACCGGATGGACCACACGGACGTGGTGCTGCAGAAGACACCCGTCACGTTCGACGTGTCCGTGTGGGAATTGTTCTGGCCCCTCGAGGTCGGTGCGCGACTCGTCCTCGCCGCGCCGGACGGTCACCGCGACCCGACCTACCTGTCCCACATCATCGCCGACCACCAGGTCACCACCATGCACTTCGTGCCGTCGATGCTCGCGGTGTTCACGGCAGGCGCCGAACCGGAACTCTGCGGTTCGCTGCGCCAGGTGTTCTGCAGTGGTGAGGCGCTGCCGCCCGCCACCGCCGACGCGTTCCGGGAATTCGGGTCCGCGGCGCTGCACAACCTGTACGGCCCGACGGAGGCCGCGGTCGACGTCACCTACTGGGAGTGCACGGAAGGCGACCGGGCCTCGGTCCCGATCGGGGCGCCCGTGTGGAACACGCAGGTGTACGTCCTCGACTCCCGGCTGCACCCCGTGCCGGTCGGCGTGCACGGCGAGCTGTACCTGGCCGGCATCCAGCTGGCCCGCGGCTATGTCGGCCGCAGCGATCTGACGTCCGACCGGTTCGTGGCGAACCCGTTCGGCGCGCCGGGACAGCGGATGTACCGCACCGGCGACGTCGTCCGCTGGCGTGCCGACGGCAACATCGAGTACATCGGACGCCGCGACTTCCAGGTCAAGCTCCGCGGTCAGCGCATCGAACTCGGCGAGGTCGAGGCGGCCGTGCTGGCGCACCCGTCGGTGGCGCAGGCGGTCGTGACCGTGCACCGCAGCGAGGCCACCGGCGAAAGCCTTGTCGGCTACGTGATTCCCGTGGCCGGCGCCGACATCGACACCGCCGTCGTGCGCGACGCGGCGGCGGAGGCGCTGCCCGCCTACATGGTGCCGACCCGGATCATCGTGCTCGACCGGTTCCCGCTCGGGGCGACCGGCAAGCTGGACCGGGGAGCCCTGCCCGAGCCGGAGTTCCTCAGCCCGTCCGCAGAATTCGTCACCCCGCGGAACCCGATCGAGGAGATCCTCGCGTCGATCTTCGCGGATCTGCTCGACGCGCCCCGGATCGGTGTGTACGACAGCTTCTTCGACCTCGGCGGCAACTCACTGGTGGCCACCCGGCTGGTGGCGCGGGTGAACGCCGCGCTGGGCAGCCGGATCGGGGTCCGGGAGATCTTCGACGCCCCGACCGTCGCGACCCTGGCAACCCGGATCGAATCCGAGGCCGTTCAGGGGGCCGAACGCCCGCCGCTGGTGGCCGGGGTGCGCCCCGACCGACTGCCGGTCTCGCTGGCGCAGAAGCGCATGTGGTTCATCAACCAGTTCGACCTCGACTCCCCGGCCTACAACATCGCGCTCGCGGTGCGGTTGACGGGCGACCTCGACGAGGACGCGATGCAGGACGCCGTCGCCGACGTGATGGACCGGCACGAGTCGTTGCGCACCCGGTTCCCGATGGTG
Source organism: Rhodococcus sp. IEGM 1307 (assembly GCF_030056915.1). NCBI lineage: Bacteria > Bacillati > Actinomycetota > Actinomycetes > Mycobacteriales > Nocardiaceae > Rhodococcus > Rhodococcus sp. IEGM 1307. Next base: position 309,970 of record NZ_JASHKW010000006.1, on the reverse strand, counting down.
GAGGGCGAACCCGTCCAGGTGATCCTGCCGACCGAGGACGTGGTGCCCGATCTGTCGCCGATCGCGACGACGGAAGCAGAACTGCCCGAGCACATCTCGCGACTCGCGGGCGCCGGGTTCGACGTCACCGTGTCGGTGCCGGTGCGCGCCGCCCTGTTCCGTACCGATCCCGGCGAGCACGTTCTCGTCATCGTCGTCCACCACATCAGCGCCGACGGCTTCTCCATGGCCCCGCTCGCCCGGGACGTGATGACCGCCTACGCGGCCCGCACCGGGGGACAGGCACCGGACTGGACGCCGCTGCCGGTGCAGTACGCCGACTTCGCGCTCTGGCAGCACCGGGTGCTCGGCAACGCCGACGACCCCGACAGCCTGCTGGCCGCCCAGCTCGACTACTGGACGCACACGCTCGCCGGGCTTCCGGAACTCCTCGCGCTGCCGACGGACCACCCCCGGCCGGTGCAGCAGTCGATGCGCGGCGGCATCCACTCGTTCAGCATCGACCCGCAGGTGCACGGCCGGTTGATCACGACTGCTCGCGAACACAATTCGAGTGTGTTCATGGCCGTGCACGCGGCGCTCGCCGTGCTCCTGGCGCGGCTGGGCGACACGGACGACGTGTCGGTGGGCACCCCCATCGCAGGTCGTGGCGACGCCGCCCTGGACGACATGGTCGGCATGTTCGTCAACACCCTGGTGCTGCGCACCCCGGTCGAACCGGCCGGCACGTTCACCGATCTGCTGTCCACGGTCCGCGACACCGACCTGAGCGCGTTCCACCACGCGGATCTGCCGTTCGAGCGGCTGGTCGACGCGATCTCACCCGAACGCGCGACGTCGCATTCGCCGCTGTTCCAGGTGGTGCTCGAGTTCCGCAACAACGAGCGCCCGCGGCTGGAGCTGCCCGGGTTGACCGTCACCGGCCTCGACCTGGCCACCGACATCTCCAACTTCGACCTGCAACTCACCCTCACCGAGGAATTCGGGGTGTCGGGGGAGCCCGCCGGGATCTCCGCGGCCTTCACGTACGCGTCGAGCCTGTTCGACGCGTCCACGATCGCCGGCTTCGCCGACTACCTGCAGCGGATCTTCGACGCGGTGACGTCCGAACCGGGCATGGCCGTCGGTGACATCGACCTGATGGTGGCGTCCGAACGTGCGGCCCTCACCCCGGTGATGGACGGGCCCGACGCCGAACCGCGGACCCTGCCCGAACTGCTCGCGGCCGCGGCCTCCGTGGATCCCAAGGCGGCCGCGCTGTCCTACGAGGGCCGTGAGGTGACGTACCGCGATCTCGACGAGCGGTCGAACCGTCTCGCCCGCTTGCTGATCGGGCGCGGCATCGGCCCGGAATCGGTGGTGGCGCTGGCGCTGGCGCGGTCGCCGGAGTCGGTGCTGTCACTGTGGGCCGTCGCCAAAACGGGTGCCGCGTTCGTCCCGGTCGACCCGAACTACCCGACCGACCGGATCGTCCACATGCTCAGCGACTCCGGTGCGGCGCTCGCGCTCACCGTCGCCGAGTTCCGTCCCACGCTGCCGGACTGCACGTCCTACGTCGTGGTCGACGCACCCGGATTCGACGACGAGGTGAGCGCGCACTCCGCCGCGGTCGTCACCGACGCCGACCGGACACACCCGCTCGCGCTGGAGAACCCGGCCTACCTGATCTACACGTCCGGGTCCACCGGCACCCCGAAGGGCGTCGTCGTCACCCACCGCGGCCTGGCGAACTTCGCCACCGACGAACGCGTCCGCTTCGGGGTCACGCCGCGGTCGCGCACGCTGCACTTCTCGTCGCCGAGCTTCGACGCGTCGATCCTGGAATTGCTGCTCGCGGTCGGCTCCGGCGCGACCATGGTGATCGCTCCGGCGTCCGTCATCGGCGGCACCGAACTCGCCGACGTGCTCCGGGAAGGCCGGGTCACGCACGCGTTCGTCACCCCGGCGGCCATGGCGTCCGTGGACCCCGCGGGCCTCGACCAGCTCGAGTGCGTCGCCACCGGCGGCGACGTGTGCCCGCCGGAGCTGGTGGCGCAGTGGGTGACCGGGGGCAGGCGGATGTTCAACGCCTACGGCCCCACCGAGGCGACGGTCGTGTCCAGCGTGACGGGACCGATGATTCCCGGTGAGGGCGTCACCATCGGCCGTCCGCCGATGGGAACCGGGGAGATGGTGCTCGATTCACGCCTGCACCCGGTGCCCAACGGGGTGACCGGCGAACTGTACGTCACCGGTTCCGGTCTGGCCCGCGGCTACAAGGACCGGGCGGGCACGACGGCGGAGCGTTTCGTCGCCAACCCGTACGGCGGCCTCGGGGCCCGCATGTACCGGACCGGCGACCTGGCGCGCTGGAACGGTGCCGGCCAGCTCGAGTACCTGGGCCGCAGCGACTTCCAGGTGAAGATCCGCGGTTTCCGCATCGAACTCGGCGAGATCGAGACCGCCCTCACGCGCTACCCGGGGGTCGCCCGTTCGGTGGTGTCCGCGCACCAGGGCAGCACCGGAGCCAACCGGCTCGTCGGGTACCTCGTCCCCACGGCGGGCGCGGAACTCGACCCGGAAGCCGTCCTCGATTTCGTCGGCGGATTCCTCGCCCCGTACATGGTGCCGTCCGCGCTGATCGTCCTCGACGAGTTGCCGCTCACCCCCGCAGGCAAGCTGGATCGCCGCGCGCTGCCGGAACCCGACTTCGGCGCCCGGGTGTCGACCGGCCGCGCGCCGGTGTCGGAGATGGAGGAGGTGCTCGCCGGACTGTTCGCCGAGGTCCTCGGTCTGGAATCGGCCGGTGTCGAGGACTCGTTCTTCGCCCTCGGCGGCGACAGCATCATGTCGATCCAGTTGGTGGCCCGCGCGAAGGCGGCGGGTGTGGTGCTGACCCCGCGGGACGTGTTCGAGGCCAAGACCGTTGCCGGTCTCGCCGCGGTGGCGTCGTGGGTGGGGGCCGCCGACATCGTCGTCCTCGACGAACTGCCCGGTGGCGGAGTCGGCGACATGCCGACCACCCCGATCACGAAGTGGCTGCTCGAACGGGGCGGCGAGTTCAACCGCATGTCGCAGTCGGCGCTGCTGACCGCACCGCCGAACCTGCGCGAACTCGAACCCCTGAGCGCCACGTTCCAAGCCGTCCTCGACCGGCACGACATGCTGCGCGCGCAGCTGATCGTCTCCGCCGAGGACTCGCACCTCGCCGTCCGCCCGGTCGGCGCGGTCGACGCACAGGACCTGATCCGCCGGGTCCCCGTGTCCACGGCCCCGGGAACCCCGGCGTTCGCGGCGACGGTGATCGCGGAACTCGACGCCGCGCTGGACCGACTCGATCCCGCGGCCGGCGTCATGGTGCAGGTGGTGTGGTTCGACGCCGGGGAATCCGGCGGCCGCCTGCTCGTCGTCGCGCATCACCTCGTCGTCGACGGTGTGTCGTGGCGCATCCTCGTCCCCGACCTCGCGACCGCCTGGGCGCAGATCTCGGCAGGCCAGGAACCGGTCCTCGAACAGGTCGGCACGTCCATGCGCCGGTGGGCGCACGGACTGGTCGACGAGGCGGCGAACCGGGCAGCCGAACTGGACCTGTGGCAGCGCATCCTCGACTGCGAGGACCCACTCGTCGGCAGCCGCCCGCTCGACCCCGACATCGACGTCAACGCGACCGTCGGCCGCGTCACCGTGCAGCTGCCCGCCGAGGTCAGCGAAGCCGTCCTCACGGCCCTGCCGGAGGCCATCCACGGCAGCGTGAACGACGGACTCCTCACCGCGCTGGCGATGGCGGTCACCCAGTGGCGGCGCACCCGCGGCCACACCCTGCACGGCCGGTCCGTCGACGGGACCCTGGTGAGCCTCGAGGGTCACGGCCGTGAAGACCAGGTCGTGCCGGGCGCCGATCTGGGCCGCACCGTCGGCTGGTTCACAGCGATGTTCCCGGTGCGTCTCGACCTGTCCGGCATCGACCTCGACGACGCGTTCGACGGCGGAAAGGCCGCCGGCTCCGCGATCAAGGCGATCAAGGAACAACTGCTCGCGATCCCGGATCACGGCATGGGTTACGGCATGCTGCGGTACCTCAACGCCGACACCGCCCCGCTGCTCGCGGCCCGCTCGCTGCCGCAGATCAGCTTCAACTACCTGGGACGCTTCGCCGCCGACCTGTCCGAGGCGGCCACCCGCGCCGGCTGGACGCCGACCGGTGAAGTCGACATGGACCGTGCGCAGGACCTCGACACCCCGGTCACCTCGGCCATCGACGTCAACGCGGTCACCACCGAGGTGGAGGACCGGCCTCAACTGCGCGCCACCTGGGCGTACGCGGCCGGTGTCCTGACCGTCGCCGAGGTCCGGGAACTCGCCGAACTGTGGGTCCGGGCGCTCACCGCGCTCACCACGTACGCGGCCCGCCCCGACGCCGGCGGCGTGACCCCGTCCGACCTCGAACTGGTCAGCCTCGACCAGGACGCCATCGACCGCATCGAATCGCGCTTCCCGGCGCTGTCCGACATCTGGTCGCTGTCGCCGCTGCAGTCCGGACTGCTCTTCCACGCACTGCTGGCCGATCAGACGATCGACTCGTACACGGTGCAGGTGACTCTCGAACTGCGCGGTGCCGTGCCGTCCCGCATGCGGGTGGCCGGGCAGGCCCTGCTCGACCGGCACGCGAACCTGCGGGCGTCGTTCGTCTACGACGAGGGCGGCACCCCGGTTCAGGCGATCCACGGGTACGCCGAGCTGCCCTGGACGGAGATCGACCTGTCCGGGCTGGACGCGGAGAGCCGCGAGGCCGAGATCGTGCGACTCCTCGACGCCGACCGGCGCCGCGGGTTCGACATGGCCACCCCGCCGCTGTTGCGGTTCATGCTGATCCAGATCGGTGGGGACGAGCAGCGCCTGATCATCACCAACCACCACATCCTGCTCGACGGCTGGTCGATGCCGCTGCTGATCCGCGACCTCCTGACCCTGTACGCCACGGAGGGTGACGCCACGGCGCTGCCGCGGGTGCACCCGTACCGCGACTACCTCGCGTGGATGTCGCACCGCAGCACCGAGGACTCCCTCGGTGTGTGGCGGCGTGCCCTCGCCGGGGTGGAGGAGCCGACGCTGCTCGCGCCCGCCGACGCGTCGGTGCAGAGCGACACGCAGTCCAATGAACTGCTCGTCGAACTCGACGTCGACCGGACCGATCAGCTGAGTGTGCTCGCACGCGAGCACGGTCTGACCCTCAGCACCCTGATCCGCACCGCGTGGGGAATCGTGCTGGGCGGCTTGGTCGGTCGCTCCGATGTGGTCTTCGGTGGGACGGTGTCCGGTCGGCCTCCGCAGATCGCGGGGATCGAGTCGATGGTGGGCCTGTTCATCAACACCCTGCCGGTGCGCGTGGTTCTCGACCCGCGGGAAACGCTGGGGGAGTTGCTCGAACGCATCCAGGGCGAGCAAGCCGCGCTGCTCGACCACCATTACGTCGGACTGACGGACATTCAGTCGGTGGCCGGTCCCGGTGCCGGTTTCGACACGCTGACCGTGTTCGAGTCGTATCCCGTCGATCGGGAAGGGCTGACCGAGCAGACCGACATCGCCGGCATGCACGTCCTCGACGTGCACGACAGCGCGAACGCCGCCCACTACCCGCTCGCGCTGATCGCCTCGGCGCACGAGAACCTGCAGCTGAAGCTCGAGTACGTCGAGGAGCTGTTCGACCGGGCCGACGTGGAGCGGATCGGCGACCGGATCGTCCGGGCGCTGATCGCGCTCGCCGAGCATCCCGGGATGAAACTGGCGCAGCTGCGTCTGCTCACCGACGTCGAGGAGGCCGAACTGGTTCCGGCCCGCGGCCCGTCCGGCCGCTCCGTGCGAACACTGCCGCAGATGTTCACCGACACGGCCGCCGCCGCGGGGGACGCGACCGCACTCGTGTTCGGGGACCGCCGGATGTCCTACCGGGAACTGGACGAACGGTCCAACCAGCTCGCGCGTCTGCTCATCGACCGCGGCGTCGGCCCGGAAGACATCGTGGCCCTGGGTATCTCACGGTCCATCGAATCGGTCCTGGCGGTCTGGTCGATCACCAAGACCGGCGCGGCGTTCGTTCCGGTCGATCCGACCTACCCGCGTGAGCGGGTCGAGCACATGGTCACGGATTCCGGGTGCACGTTCGGTCTCCGCCTGGACGCCGACCACGGCCGGCTCCCCGACGCGGTCAGCTGGCTGACCCTCGACGACGCCGAGACCGCGACGGCCGTTCGGGCGATGTCCACCGACACCGTCACCGACGACGACCGCGTCGCGCCCCTGCGCTTCGCACACCCGGCGTACGTCATCTACACGTCCGGCTCCACCGGCAAGCCGAAGGGCGTGGTGGTCAGCCACCGCGGTCTCGACAATTTCGCCGAGGAGCAGCGGACCCGCTACGCGACCGATTCCACGTCGCGGGCGTTGCACTTCTCCTCACCGAGCTTCGACGCCTCGGTCCTCGAATACCTGCTGTCGTTCGCCGTCGGCGCGACCATGGTGATCGTGCCGCCGTCCGTGTACGGCGGCGAGGAACTCGCGGAGTTGATCCGCAGCGAGAGCGTCACCCACGGGTTCGTCACCCCCGCGGCGCTGGCCTCCGTCGACCCCGAGGGGCTCGACGTGTTCCAGAACGTGGTCGCCGGCGGCGAGGCCGTCCCGCCGGAACTGGTGACCCGCTGGGCGCCGGGCCGCACCATGTACAACGGCTACGGTCCCACCGAGACCACCATCATGAGCAACCTCAGCGACCACCTGCAGGCGGGGGAGACGGTCACCATCGGTGCCCCCGTCCGCGGCGTCTCCGAGGTGATTCTCGACTCGCGGCTGCAACCGGTCTCCGTCGGCGTCGCCGGCGAGCTCTACATCTCCGGTGAGGGCCTGGCCCGCGGCTATCATGCACGCGCCGGGCTGACCAGCGAGCGGTTCGTCGCCAACCCCTACGGCGGGCCGGGCGACCGGATGTACCGCACCGGCGACCTCGCGCGGTGGCGGTCCGATCACACGGTCGAATACCTGGGCCGCACCGACTTCCAGGTGAAGATCCGCGGGTTCCGCATCGAGCTCGGCGACATCGACAGCGCGCTCGCCGCGCATTCGTCCGTGGCGTTCGCCGTCACCCTCGGGCGTCCCGGCCCCGCCGGCGACACCGTACTCGTCTCCTACGTGCTGCCGGAGACCGAGTCGGCACTCGAACCGCCGGAACTGAAGGAGTGGACGGCGAACCTGCTGCCCGCACACATGGTGCCGTCCAGCATCATGATCCTGGACGAGATCCCGCTCACCCCCGTCGGCAAGCTCGATCGGGCAGCGCTGCCCGAACCGCAGTTCCTGCCCACGTCGGACGACTTCCGGCCGCCGTCGACGGTCCTCGAACACACGATCGCCGACGTCATCACCACCGTCCTGGGCATCGAACGGGTCGGCATCGACGACAACTTCTTCGACATCGGCGGAAACTCGCTGATCGCGACCCGTGTCGCCGCGCGCCTGACCGCGGAACTGGACACCGACATCGGTGTCCGCACCCTGTTCGAGGCGCCGACGATCCATCAGCTGGCTCGCCTCATCGAGTCGACGGCATTCGCACCCGCGCAGGACGGCGCCCACGTCCGGATCCCGCTCGGCCCGATGCCGCGGCCCGCGCACGTGCCGGTGTCCCTGGCGCAGAAGAGGATGTGGTTCCTCAACCAGTTCGACACGTCGTCGGCGGCCTACAACATTCCCCTGGCCGTGCGGCTGACCGGTCACCTGGACGTGGAGTCGCTGCGCGCGGCGGTGACGGACGTCTTCGTCCGCCACGAATCGTTGCGGACCGTGTTCCCGTCCCACGACGGCGAACCGACCCAGGTGGTCCTCTCGCCGGGTCAGTGGACGCCGAACCTCGAGATCGTCGAGGTGTCCGAGGACGAACTGAGGGAGCACATCGCCGGTCTCGCGACCGCCGGCTTCGACGTGACGGCCGACGTGCCGATGCGGTCGGCGCTGTTCGCACTCGCCCCCGACGACCACGTGCTCGTCATCGTGGTGCACCACATCTGCGCCGACGGGTTCTCGCTCACCCCGCTCGCCCGGGACGTCATGACCGCCTACGCCGCCCGCATCGCGGGGAGCGCACCGCAGTGGAACCCACTGTCGGTGCAGTACGCCGACTACACCCTGTGGCAGCTGCAACTGCTGGGCGACGAGAGCGACGCCGAATCGCTGATCTCCCAGCAACTCCGGTACTGGACGGATCAGCTGGCCGACCTGCCCGAACTCCTGCAGCTGCCCACCGACCGGGCGCGGCCGGTCCAGCAGTCGTTCCGCGGTGCGCAGGTCGACTTCACGATTCCGGCGGACGTGCACCGGGCGCTGGCGGCGTTGGCGCGCAAGCACAACTCCACCATGTTCATGGCCGTCCACGCGGCCCTGTCGGTGCTGCTGTCGGCGCTCTCGTCGACCGAGGACATCGCGGTCGGCACACCCATCGCCGGCCGCGGTGACGCGGCACTCGACGACATGGTCGGCATGTTCGTCAACACCCTGGTGCTGCGGAGCGCTGTCGACCCGGCGGCGGGTTTCGGCGCCCTGATGGATCAGGTGCGGGCCACCGACCTGGCCGCGTTCCACCATTCGGACCTGCCGTTCGAGCGGCTCGTCGACGTTCTCGCGCCGGAGCGCTCCACCGCGCACTCGCCGCTGTTCCAGGCGCTGCTCGAGTTCCGGAACAACGAGACGCCGCGGCTCGAGCTCCCGGAACTGACCGCGGCCGCCGTCGATTTCGATCTCGAGGTCGCCAAGTTCGACCTGCAGCTCAGCGTCGAGGAAGGATTCGACGCGGACGGGGTGGCGTCGGGTATCGCCGCGTCGTTCATCTTCGCCACCGATCTGTTCGACGCCGGCACCGTCCGGACGTTCGCCGACCGGTTCCTGCGCATCCTCGGTGCCGTCACCTCCGACCCGCTGGCCCCGGTCGGGGACATCGTGATCACCGACGCCGCCGAGCGGTCGGCGATGGCGACCGAATGGAACACCGCCGGACTCGACGCGGGCACCGACACCCTCGCGGACCGGTTCGCCCAGAGCGTGGCCCGGTTCCCCGACGCCACGGCCGTGACGTCGGAGGACGTGGCACTGACGTACGCGGAGCTCGACGCCCGGTCGAACCGGCTGGCCCGCCTGCTCATCTCCCAGGGAGTGGGGACGGAAACGCTGGTGGCCGTGGCGCTTCCACGCACCTGCGATCTGATCATCGCCCTGCTGGCGGTGATCAAGACCGGCGGCGGCTACCTGCCCGTCGATATCACCTACCCGGCGGACCGGCTGGCGTTCGTGTTCGAGGACGCCGCACCGAACTGTGTCATCACCACCACGGGGGACGTCTCCGCCCTGCCGGATTCGGAGACCCCGGCGATCCTGCTCGACGACCCCGAGACCACCGCCGACCTCGCGCAGCAGTCGCCGGCGACGATCACCGACGCCGACCGGCTGGCGCCGCTCGACTCCGCGTCGGTGGCGTACGTCATCTACACCTCCGGGTCGACGGGCCGCCCCAAGGGCGTGGTCGTCTCGCACCGCAACGTGCTGACGCTGTTCGCGAACACGCAGCCGCTGTACGGGTTCGACGAGAACGACGTGTGGACGATGTTCCACTCGTACGCGTTCGACTTCTCCGTGTGGGAGCTGTGGGGTCCGCTGCTCTATGGCGGCCGACTCGTCGTCGTCGACTACTACACGGCGCGGTCGCCGGAAATGTTCCACGAACTCCTGCGGAACGAGCAGGTCACCGTACTCAACCAGACCCCGACCGCGTTCTACCAGCTCGCCGAGACCGACCGCATCGTCTCGGAGATCGACGTGAACGCGGCGGCACTGGCCCTGCGGTACGTGATCTTCGGTGGTGAGGCGCTCGACCTCGGACAGCTCGGCCGCTGGTACTCGCGGCACGACGACTCCGCCCCGACGCTGGTGAACATGTACGGCATCACCGAGACGACGGTCCACGTCAGCTACCTCGCGCTCGACCGCGAATTCGCCGAGTCCGCGTCGGCCAGCGTGATCGGCCGCGGAATCGCCGGGCTGCACGTCCACGTCCTCGACCGGCGCCTGCACCCGGTTCCCCCGGGCACCATCGGGGAGATGTACGTGTCGGGTGACCAGGTGACCCGCGGCTACCTCGGCCGGGCCGGGCTCAGTTCGACCCGGTTCGTGGCCGACCCGCTCCGGCCCGGGGCCCGGATGTACCGCACGGGTGACCTGGCGCGCTGGAACACCGACGGCCAGCTCGAGTACCTGGGCCGCAGCGACTTCCAGGTCAAGATCCGTGGTTTCCGCATCGAACTCGGCGAGATCGAATCCGCGCTGCTCCGGTACCGCGGCATCGCCCAGGCCGTCGTCCTCACCCGCGACGACGGGCACGGCGGTCACCGGCTGATCGGCTACGTGGTTCCGGAATCCGGCGCCACCGTCGAGGTGTCGTCCGCGCTCGAGTTCGTCGGCACCCAGCTCACCTCGTACATGGTGCCCGCCACCCTGGTGGTGCTCGACGCACTGCCGTTGACGAGCAACGGCAAACTCGACCGCCGCGCGTTGCCGGAACCCGACTTCGGGGCCCGGGTGTCGGCGGGCCGCGCCCCGGCCACGGAGATGGAAACCGTCCTTGCCGGTCTGTTCGCCGAGGTACTCGGTCTGGAATCGGTGGGTGTGGACGACTCGTTCTTCGCACTCGGCGGCGACAGCATCATGTCGATCCAGTTGGTGGCCCGGGCGAAGGCCGCCGGCGTGGTGCTCACCCCGCGGGACGTGTTCGAGGCCAAGACCGTTGCCACGCTCGCCGAGGCCGCCTCCTGGGCGGGCGCCGCCGACGTGGTGGTCCTCGACGAACTGCCGGGCGGCGGGATCGGCGAGATGCCGGTCACCCCGATCACCGCGTGGCTGCTCGAACGCGGCGGCGACTTCCGCCGCTACACCCAGACCGCGCTGCTGTCCCTGCCCGCCGCGGCCGACGAGACACTGCTGAAGCGCACGATCGCGGCCGTCGTGGATCACCACGACATGCTGCGGGCGCGTCTCCTCGGTGCCGAGCCGCAGTGGCGGATCGAGGTGCAGGCCGTGGGCGCGGTCGACGTCGACGACGTGCTGCACCGCGTCGAGGTCGCGTCGGTGGTCGGTTCCGGGTTCGCGGAGGTCGCGACCCGTGAACTCGATGCCGCGGCAGGACGACTGGACCCCGAGGCCGGGGTCATGCTGCAGATGGTGTGGTTCGACGCCGGCGACGAGGGCGGGCGGCTGCTGGTCGTGGCCCACCACCTGGTGGTCGACGGTGTGTCGTGGCGGATCCTCGTCCCCGACCTGGCGACCGCGTGGGCGCAGGTCTCCGCCGGTCAGGAACCGGCCCTCGAACCGGTCGGCACGTCGATGCGGCGCTGGTCGCACGGCCTCGTCGAGGCGACACGCGAACGCGCCGGCGAGATCGAACTGTGGCGCCGGGTGCTCGAGGCCGACGACCCGCTCATCGGATCGCGTCCGCTCGACGCCGCGGTCGACGTGGCCGGGACCGTCGAGAAGGTGACCGTGGAGGTGCCCGCCGACGTGACGGACGCACTGCTCACGCGTGTTCCCGAGGCGTTCCACGGCGGCGTCAACGACGGACTGCTCACCGCGCTGGCGCTGGCACTGGCCCAGTGGCGGCGCACCCAGGGCGACTTCACGCGCGAATCGCTGGTCAGCCTCGAAGGCCACGGCCGCGAGGACCAGGTGCTGCCGGGCGCCGACCTGGGCCGCACCGTCGGCTGGTTCACGGCGATGTTCCCGGTGCGCCTGGACCTGTCGGGCATCGACCTCGACGACGCGTTCGCCGGTGGCAAGGCCGCGGGGTCCGCGGTCAAGGCGATCAAGGAACAGTTGCTGGCCATCCCGGATCACGGCATCGGCTACGGCATGCTCCGCTACCTGGACCCGGAGAGCGCGGATCAACTGCGGGCGCTGGCGAAGCCGCAGGTCACGTTCAACTACCTGGGCCGGCTGGGCGGCGCGACGTCCACCGACATCCACGGTCACGCCTGGGTTCCGGTGACGGACACGAAGCTCGACGACATCCCCGCCTCCGACATCCCGGTGGCGTCGGCGCTCGACATCAACGCCGTCACCGGCACCGGGGCCGACGGCAACCGGCTGCGGGCCACGTGGGCGTTCCCGACCGGGGTCCTCACCCCGTCCGAGGTCCGCGCACTCGCCGACCTGTGGGTGCAGGCGCTGACCGCGCTGACCACCCACGTCGCGCGGCCCGACGCCGGCGGTGTGACCCCGTCCGATCTGGACCTGGTCACCCTCGACCAGGACGCGATCGACCGGCTCGAGGCCCGGTTCCCGGCACTGTCGGACATCTGGTCGCTGTCACCGCTGCAGTCCGGGCTGCTGTTCCACGCCCAGTTCTCGGACGCCTCGGTCGACCCGTACCTGGTGCAGCTGGCGCTGAAACTGCGCGGAAACATCGACCCGGACCGGATCCGCCGGGCCGGACAGGCCCTGCTGGACCGGCACCCCAACCTGCGGGCCGCGTTCGTCCACGACAGTGCGGGCGCCTCCGCGCAGATCATCCAGCAGCACGTGGAACTGCCGTGGTCGGAGTTCGACCTCTCGGCACTCGACCCCGACGAGACCACCCGCGAATACGACCGGATCGTGGCACGGGACCGGTCGGTGAAGTTCGACATGGCGAACGCGCCGCTGCTGCGGCTGGCCCTCGTCCGGCTCACCGAGGAGGACTACCGGCTGATCCTGACCAACCACCACATCCTGCTCGACGGCTGGTCGACTCCGCTGGTCATCCGCGACCTGCTGACGCTGTACGCGTTGGACGCCGACGGCAGCCTGCTGCCCCGGGTCCACTCCTACCGCGACTACCTGTCGTGGATGAAGCGCCACGACACCACGGACTCCCTCGACGCCTGGCGCACCGCGCTCGACGGGGTCGAGGGGCCGACCCTCCTTGCCCCGCTGGAGCGGGGTGAGGCGCACTCCGTCGTCGCGGAGGAGACCGCCTTCACACTGTCGGTGGAGCAGACCACCCGGTTGCGGGACCTGAGCCGGGAACGCGGGCTCACCCTCAACACCGTCGTCCAGACGGCGTGGGGAATCGTGCTGGGCGGCTTGATCGGCCGCTCCGACGTGGTGTTCGGCGGTACGGTCTCGGGCCGGCCGCCGCAGATCGCGGGCATCGAATCGATGGTGGGTCTGTTCATCAACACCCTGCCGGTGCGGGTGACCCTCGACCCGTGGGAGTCGCTGGGCGAGCTGCTCGAACGTGTGCAGAGCGAACAGGCCGCACTGCTCGATCACCACTACCTGGGTCTGACCGACATCCAGTCGGCGGTCGGCGGCGGCGGTGCCTTCGACACGCTGACCGTGTTCGAGTCGTACCCGGTCGACGAGGCGGGGCTGACGGAACAGACCGACATCGCCGGGATGTTCGTCACCGGCATCGACGGCAAAGACTCCGCGCACTACCCGCTCGCCGTCGTCGCCTCCGGGGACGCGCGGCTGAACTTCAAGTTCGAGTACCTCCCCGAGGTCTTCGAGGAAAGCGCGGTCGACGAGATCGCGGACCGGCTGCAGCGGGTGCTCGACGCCCTCGCCGACCGACCCGAGATTCCGCTCGCCCACATGCAACTGCTCACCGAGGCCGAACTCGCCGAGTTCGCGCCGGTGCGCGGCCGTCCCGGGTTCTCCGTCCGGACGCTGCCGCAGATCTTCGAGGACGCGGCCGCCCTGGATCCGAACCGCACGGCGCTGACGTTCGAGGGCCGCAACGTGTCCTACCGGGAGCTCAACGAACGCTCCAACCAGCTCGCGCGGGTGCTCATCTCCCGCGGCGCCGGCCCGGAGACGTTCGTGGCGCTCGGCATTCCCCGATCGATCGAGTCGGTCCTCGCCGTGTGGGCGGTGGCCAAGACGGGTGCCGCATTCGTCCCCGTCGACCCGAACTACCCGATGGACCGCATCGAGCACATGCTCACCGATTCGGGTGCCACCATCGGATTGACCATGGCCGCGTACGAGAAGGCGCTGCCCGACTCGGTGCCGTGGCTGCAGCTCGACTCGCCCAAATTCGAAAAGGCCTGCCAGTCGAAACCGGCTCTGCCGGTGGCCGATTCGGATCGGCGGTCGCCGATAAGCCTCGACAACGCCGCCTACATCGTCTACACCTCCGGTTCGACGGGGAAGCCGAAGGGCGTCGTGGTCACCCACGAGGGCCTCGACAACTTCGCCGAGGACCAGCGGCAGCGTTTCGCCGCCGCGCAGACGTCCCGCACCCTGCACTTCTCGACGCCCAGCTTCGACGGGTCGGTGTTCGAGTACCTGCAGGCCTTCGGGGTCGGCGCCACGATGGTGATCGCCCCGCCAACGGTGTACGGCGGAGCGGAACTGGCCGAACTGATCAGGTCCGAACACGTCACCCACGCGTTCGTCACCACCGCGGCGCTGTCCACGGTCGACCCGACGGGGCTCGACGAATTCCAGCACGTCGTGTTCGGCGGCGAGGCGTGCCCGCCGGAACTGGTGACCCGCTGGGCGCCCGGCCGGCAACTGTCCAACGCGTACGGACCCACCGAGACCACGGTGATGGCGAACATCAGTGACCCGATGACGGTGGGCGACCCCATCACCCTCGGCGGCCCGATCCGCGGAGTCGGTGAGCTCGTGCTGGATTCACGTCTCCAGCCGGTGCCCGTCGGGGTGCCCGGCGAGCTGTACATCACCGGTGCCGGTCTCGCCCGCGGCTACCACCGGCGCCCGGAACTGAGCAGCCAGCGGTTCGTCGCCAACCCGTTCGGGGAGGCGGGGGAGCGGATGTACCGCACCGGCGACATCGTCCGGTGGCGCGCCGACCACACCGTCGAGTACGTGGGCCGCAGCGACTTCCAGGTGAAGATCCGCGGTTTCCGCATCGAACTCGGCGAGATCGACAACGAGATCGCCACGTTCCCCGGGGTCAGCTTCGCCGCGACCCTCGGTGTTCCCGGCCCGTCCGGTGACACGGTGCTGGTGACCTACCTGCTGCCCAACACGGCCGGCGGCGTCGATCCGGCCGAACTCACCGCGCACCTGTCGACCCGGCTCCCCGCGCACATGGTGCCGACGAGCGTCATGTTCCTGGACGAGATCCCGTTGACCCCGGTGGGCAAACTGGACCGGTCGGCGCTGCCCGCCCCCGAGTTCCACGTCACCACCACCGAGTTCCAGCCGCCGACCAACGACCTCGAACGCAAGATCGTGGACATCTTCGCCGATGTCCTCGGTGTCGAACGGATCGGTATCGACGACAACTTCTTCGATCTCGGCGGAAACTCGCTGGTCGCCACCCGTGTCACGGCGCGGTTGCGGGATGCCCTCGACACCGACATCGGTGTGCGTGCCCTGTTCGAGGCCCCCGACGTCCGGTCGCTGGCCGCACGCGTCGCCGACAGTGTGAGCGGCGGCGCCCGCCCGGCCCTCGCGCCGGTCGAACGGCCCGACCGGATTCCGCTGTCGCTGGCGCAGAAGCGGATGTGGTTCCTCAACCAATTCGACACGTCCTCACCGGCCTACAACATTCCGTTGGCCGTCCGGCTGACCGGAACCCTGGACGAGGACGCCCTGCGGCTGGCGATGGCCGACGTCCTCGAACGGCACGAGACGCTGCGCACCGTCTTCCCGACGGTCGACAACGAACCGACCCAGCGGATCCTGCCCGCCGCCGATGCGCAACCGGGCGTCGACACCGTCGCGGTGGCGGCGGAGGACTTGCCGCGGCACATCATGGATCTGGTGTCCCTTGGGTTCGACGTCAGCACCGACGTGCCGGTCCGCGCGGCCCTGTTCCGGATTGCGCCCGACCATCACGTGCTGACGATCGTGGTGCACCACATCAGCGCGGACGGATTCTCCCTGGCGCCGCTCGCCCGCGACGTCATGGTGGCGTACACGTCACGGCTCGGCGGCGACGGCCCGCAGTGGGATCCGCTGCACGTCCAGTACGCCGACTACACGCTGTGGCAGCATGCCGGACTCGGCTCGGAGAACGATCCCGAATCGATGATCAACCAGCAGTTGCGGTTCTGGTCGGAGACGCTGGCCGGGGTGCCGGACGTCATCCAGTTGCCGACCGACCGGCCGCGCCCGATCCAGCAGACGTTCGAGGGTGATCGGGTCGAGTTCGCGATCGACGCCGACCTCCATCAGCGGCTCACGGCACTGGCCCGGGCCAACAACGCCACCATGTTCATGGCCGTCCACGCCGCGCTGGCGGTTCTGCTGTCGAGGCTCGGCAGCACCGACGACGTCGTCATCGGCACCCCCGTCGCCGGGCGCGGTGAAGCCGCACTCGACGACATGGTCGGCATGTTCGTCAACACCCTGGTCCTGCGGAACCGGATCGACCCGGCGTCGACGTTCACCGAACTGGTGCAGCGGATCCGGGAAACGGACCTGGCCGCGTTCCAGCACTCGGATCTGCCGTTCGAGCGCCTCGTCGAGGAGCTCAACCCGACCCGGTCCACGTCGTACTCGCCCCT
The DNA here is from genome assembly GCF_030056915.1 of Rhodococcus sp. IEGM 1307. NCBI lineage: Bacteria > Bacillati > Actinomycetota > Actinomycetes > Mycobacteriales > Nocardiaceae > Rhodococcus > Rhodococcus sp. IEGM 1307. The sequence goes on along the minus strand of NZ_JASHKW010000006.1, from coordinate 293,438 downwards.
GTTCCAGGTGGCCCTCGAGTTCCAGAACAACGAGAACCCGACGCTGGAACTGCCGGATCTGCGGGTCGAGAACGTGGACCTCGAAACCAAGGTGGTGAAGGAAGACCTCGAGGTGATCCTCGCCGAGCAGTTCGATCAGGACGGCGCGCCAGCGGGTGTCGCCGGCGGACTCGACTTCGCCGTCTCCCTGTTCGACCGCGGGACCGCACGCTCGATCGCGGACCGGTTCGTCCGGATCCTCGCGGCCGTCACCGCCGACCCGGACCGGCCGATCGGCACCCTCCCGCTGCTCGACGAGGCGGAGATCGAGGAGATGGTCCCGGCGCGCGGCAAGCCCGACGTGCGCCCCGAGGTGTGGCCCGACCTGCTCACGGCCGCCGCGGCACTCGACCCCGATTCGGTGGCGTTGTCCTTCGAGGACCGGCAGGTCACCTACCGTGAACTCGACGAATGGTCCAACCGGCTGGCGCGGGTGCTGTGCGCCCAGGGAGTCGGGCCGGAGACGTTCGTGGCCATCGGAATGCCGCGATCGATCGAGGAAGTCGTGTCGATCTGGTCGGTCGCGAAGTCGGGTGCGGCGTTCGTGCCCGTCGACCCGACCTACCCGCGGGACCGCATCGACTACATGCTGACCGACTGCCGGGCGTCCGTCGGCCTGACCGTCGCCGGCCGTCGCGACAACCTGCCGGACACCGTGTCGTGGCTGGTGCTCGACGACGAGTCCTTCGCCGAGCAGGTCGCGGCCGTCTCCTCGGCGCCGGTCACCGACGCCGACCGCACACGCCCGCTCCATCTGGCCCACCCGGCGTACCTGATCTACACGTCGGGATCGACCGGTAAGCCGAAGGGTGTCATCGTCACTCACCGCGGCATGGCCAACCTCACCGCGGAGGAGCACGAACGGTTCCAGGTCACGCACGAGTCCCGGGTCTCGCATCTGGCGTCCCCGAGCTTCGACGCGTCGATCTTCGAGCTGATGATGGCGTTCGGCGCGTCGGCCCGGGTCGTGATCGTGCCGCCCACCGTCTTCGGTGGCACGGAGCTGGCGGACCTGTTCCGGCGCAACGCGGTGACGCACGCGTTCATCACGCCCACCGCGCTGTCGTCCATCGAGGACGTGGGACTCGAATCGCTCCGTGTCCTCGCGGTGGCCGGTGAGGCCTGCCCGCCGGAGCTGGTGGAGATCTGGGGTAAGCACCGCAACATGCACAACGGCTACGGGCCCACGGAGACGACCATCCAGGCGAGCGTCAGCGCCCCGATGCGTCCGGGTGGCGTCGTGAACATCGGCGCCCCCGCGCTGGGATTCGGTTCGCTGGTCCTCGACGAGCGCCTGCAGCCGGTCCCGGTCGGTGTGCCCGGCGAGCTCTACATCACCGGCCCCGGACTGGCACGCGGGTACCACAACCGGTCGGCGCTGACGTCGGAGCGGTTCGTCGCCTGCCCGTTCGGCGAGCCCGGTCGCCGGATGTACCGCACCGGCGACGTGGTGCGCTGGCGCGGCGACCACACCATCGAGTACATCGGCCGCACCGACTTCCAGGTGAAGGTCCGCGGCTTCCGCATCGAACTCGGTGAGATCGACGCCGTCCTCGCCCGCCACCCCGCGGTCGCGTTCGCGGCCACCATCGGTCACACCGGACCGTCCGGCGACACGCTCCTCGCGTCGTACGTGCGGGCGGCCGAGGGACACGATCTCGAGCCGGCGGAGTTGCGTACCCACGCAGCCGACCGCCTGCCCGCGCACATGGTCCCGTCCGCGGTGGTCGTCCTCGATCAGATCCCGATGACCCCGGTCGGCAAACTCGACCGCAAGGCGCTGCCCGCACCCGAGTTCGGCACCACCGGCGCGGCCTTCCGGGCCCCGACGACGGCGACCGAGCACATCATCGTCGAGGCGTTCGCCGAGGTGCTGGGCGTGGACCGGGTCGGCACCGCCGACAGCTTCTTCGACCTCGGCGGCAACTCGATCGTCGCCACCCGGGTGATCACGGTGCTGCAGGAACGCCTCGGACGGCAGATCCCGTTGCAATCCATGTTCCTGGACCCGACCCCCGCCGGTCTGGCACTGCGCGTCGACACCGAGAACGCGGCCGGGTCGCCGGTCGACGAGGCGCTCGGCGTGGTCATCCCGCTGCGGCCGACAGGGGACAAGCCGCCCCTGTTCTGCATCCATCCCGGGATCGGGCTGTCGTGGGGTTACGCGGGTCTCCTGCAGCACCTCTCGCAGGACCGGCCGGCGTTCGGCCTGCAGTTGCCGATCATCAGCGGTGGCCCGAGCTTCGAGTCGATCGAGCAGCTGGCGCACCAGTACGTGCTGGAGATGCGCAAGGTCCAGGCGCACGGGCCCTACCACCTGCTGGGCTGGTCGCTCGGCGGCGTCATCGCCCACGCGATGGCCGTCGAACTGCGGCGGGAAGGGGAGGCGGTCGACACGCTGGCCGTCATGGACAGCTACGTGACCGACGGGACCGACCAGGGCCCGGAGAGCCTCACCGTGTCCGAGTTGCTCCACGGCCTCGGGCTGGACCTCGAGTCCGTCTCCGAGGAGGAACTCACCTACGAGCGGGCAGTCGAGTTGCTGGACGACGCGTTCGGGCAGAAGACGGGACTGACCCCGAAGCACCTGGAGCGGATCAGCGCCGGATTCACGAACTCCTCGCGGATCATGAACAACTTCCGCCCGCAGGTGTTCGACGGGGATCTGCTGTTCTTCACGGCCGCCGGATCGGCGTCGACGGAACAGCATTCGCCGGACGAGTGGCGGAGTTCCGTCACCGGAGGCATCCGGGAAGTGAAGATCGAGTGCGAGCACAATCAGATGATCGAACCCGAGGTCCTGGCCGTGGTGGGGCCGGTCCTCGAGGATTATCTGAGCGCGCATTGACCCGATTTCGTTGCGTCGGGCCCGCCCTCCATTGCAGTGGCGTAACGGGCGGGCCCGAATACCGATATCTCCTGCGAACTCGGTAACAATCGATCTACGCAAACTAGGAGGCGGCATGAAGCGCTCACGTATCTCGAGCCTCACCGCGGGTGCACTGTGTGCCGCATTCGTCGCCTGCGCCACCGTCGCGAACGTCGGAGTCGCGGCTGCTGTGCCGATCTATCCCGCATCCGACCCCGATCCCTTCTACCTGCAGCCGCAGGGTCTGGCGGATACGGCGGTCGGCGAGCCGCTCGTGGTCCGGCCGATGCCGCCGTTGCTCGCCTTCCCCGACACCGACGTCTGGCAGGTGAAGTACCGCACCACCAACTCGGAGGACCACCCGATCTCGTCGGTCACCACCGTGCTGGTTCCCCGCACCCGGGCGGTGAACGGGCCGCTGCTGTCGTATCAGCACATCATCAACGCGCTCGGACCGCGGTGCGCGCCGTCGCGGACCCTGTATTCGAACGATCCCGACCTCCAGATCAAGGAGGCGCCGGCACTGAACCTCGCACTGCAACGCGGCTGGACGGTCGCGCTTCCCGACCACCTCGGCCCGAACAGTGCGTACGGTGCCGCACGACTCGGCGGAACCATTACCCTGGACGGCATCCGCGCGGTTCAGCGGGTGCCCGAACTCGCCGTGGCGGAGAGCCCGGTCGCGCTGGCCGGGTACTCCGGTGGCGGCATGGCGTCGGCGTGGGCTGCGGCGCTCGCCCCCACGTACGCGCCGGAACTGAACATCGTCGGTGTCGCCGAGGGCGGTGTGCCCATGAACATCGGCAAGATGGCCAACGGCCTCGGCATGCAACCGCATCCGGCGTTCGGCCTCGCGATGGCGGCGGCACTCGGACTCGAGCGTGAGTACCCGGACCGCCTTCCGATCAGCGAGCAACTCAACGATCGCGGCCTGGCGATGCGCGACGAGATGGTCAACGCGTGCACCAACGGCATCCTCGCGGCAGGCGCAGGGCGCAGCGCGACGGAGGTCGCCAGGACCACCGACCTCATGAGCAGCCCGCAGGCCTGGGAGGTGCTGAACGAGAACAGTGTCGAGCTGTATCCGGGGGTTCCGACCGCGCCGATCTTCGAATGGCACAGCCCGACAGACGTACTCATTCCGGTCGATTCGATCGAGGCGACCGTCGCGCGATACTGCGCCGCCGGCGTCACGGTGCAGTCCGATCTGTTCCCGAGTCCCGACCACCTGACCACCGCCGTGCTGGGCCTTCCGACCGCCCTGGACTACCTCGATGCCCGGTTCCGCGGCGATCCGGCGCCGTCCAACTGCTGACGGTGGGCGTCGATCCGCGACGGGTCGCGTGTGCGGCTCGTCGTCGGATTATGTTCTGCCCGTACGCAGTCCGAAAGTTGAGCGTTTGAGCAGATCTGCCAGGGGGTATTCCGAATCCATGCACCCCAGCACACGCACCGCAGTCGTGACGGGATCGGACTCGCCGATGGGCCGAGCGGTCGCACTGGCGCTCGCGGACGACGGGTTCCACATCGGCCTCGCCTACGCCGCGGACCGGGACAGCGCCGAAGCCACCGCCGCCGACGTACGGTCCAGATCGGTGAATGCGGCCGTGCAGCGCATGGACCTGGCGGACCTGCCCGACTCCGCGGCCGCCGTCGACGAGTTCGCCCGTGAGCTGGGCGGAATCGGCGTTCTCGTCAGCTGCCCCGGCAGTACGGCCGTCGAGTGCATGCAGCGCGCCGTCCGTTACATGATTGCAAGTGGCGGGGGCGGCCGGATCGTCAACATCGTCCCGTCGTCGTCCGGTCTCGGCGGACTCACCGGTCTGCTTGCCGCCGAATTGGCGCGATACTCGATCACGGTCAATTCGGTCGTGGTGCCCGCGGTCGAACCGGACTTCGCGTCGCCCGGCCCCGACGACCGGGAAGTCGCCGCCGTCGCGTCGTACCTGACCGCGCCGGCCGCAATGTTCGTCACCGGGGCCGCCTACGTGGTCGACGGCACCCGGATCGCCATGATCCCGCACAGCCTGACCGAGGCCGGCACGCGGCGGCCTGCCCGCCGCGCCAACCGCGTCCGGTCCTACACCGGCCGCTGGGCGCCCACCCGCTGGACGCGGTGACCCGAAACTCGCGGACCCGCAGCCGAAAGCGTCGTTGCCGCCGCGCACCGGGAGTACCGTGTGCGCAGGGGGCTGCGAGTCGAGAGTGACGGTGTGATGCCGGCGGCAGTGAAGGGCACAGTGGGAAATCTGCCCCACGAACTGACGAGTTTCGTCGGCCGTCGACGTGAGGTGACCGAGGCGCGACGTCTGCTGTCCGTGTCACGACTGGTGACGCTCGCCGGGATCGGCGGGGTCGGGAAAACCCGGCTGGCGTTGCGGGTGGCTGCCGATGCGAGTCGCGCATTCGAGGACGGCGTGTGGCTGGTCGAACTGGGAGAGCTGGACGACGACACGACACTCGTCGACGCCGTGTCGACGGCACTGCGACTGCGCGAGCAGCGCTCCGGGAACCCGGAGGTGCTGCTGACCGAGTACCTCGCCACCCGGCAACTGCTGCTGGTGCTCGACAACTGCGAGCACGTAGTCGCCGCGGCCGCCGCGTTGTCGGAGACGTTGTTGCGGAGCTGCCCGGAGTTGCGGATCCTCGCGACCAGCCGCGAACCGCTGGCCATCGGCGGCGAGGCGGTACTGCGGGTGCCGCCGTTGACGGTGCCCGAACCCGAACGCTCGTCACTGCAGGGCCTGCCGCAGTACGAGGCGGTGACGTTGTTCGTCGAGCGGGCGGCCACGGCGGTGCCGGAGTTCGAACTCACCGAGGACAACCATGTGGCGGTGGCCCGGATCTGCCGCCAGCTGGACGGGTTGCCGTTGGCGATCGAGCTGGCGGCGGTGCGGCTGCGGGTGATGTCGGCGGAACAGATCCTGCAGCGACTGACCGACCGCTACCGGTTGCTGACGGTCGGCTCGCGGGGCGCGCCGAGCCGGCAGCAGACCCTGCGGCTGTGCGTCGACTGGAGCCACGAGCTGTGCACCGAGGAGGAACGCGAGCTGTGGGCGAGACTGTCGGTGTTCGCCGGCGGCTTCGAACTGGACGCCGTGGAGGGAATCTGCGCCGGGGACCTGCCGGTGGAGAACGTCCTCGACGTGGTGGCGTCGTTGATAGACAAGTCGATCCTGATCCGCGAGGAGTCGGGGCCGGCGGTGCGATACCACCTGCTCGAGACGGTGCGCGACTACGGCCGCGAGAAGTTGCAGGAGACCGGGGAGTACGTGTCGCTGCGGCGGCGGCACCGCGACTGGTACGAGCAGTTGGTGGTGCAGTGCGAGGCCGAGTGGATCGGTCCCCGGCAGGTGATGTGGATCGGCCGGCTCGACGCGGAGACGCTGAACGTGCGGGCGGCTCTCCATTTCTGCCTGACCGAGCCGGGGGAGGCCGAGACGGGGCTGCGGATCGCCGCCGCACTGTACCCGTACTGGCGCGCCCGCGGACTGCTCCGTGAGGGTCGCCGCTGGCTCGGACAGCTGCTGGGACGGCACCCGGGTGGCGCGAGCCGGGAACGGATCGAGGCGCTGTACGTCGACAGTGTGCTCGCGGGCATGCACGGCGACCGCGAGGCCGCGAAAGCGCTGGTCGACGAGGGGGTCGTCCTCGCCGAGCGGAACGGTGACATGCTGATGCGTGCCCTGGTGGTCCACGCCGCCGGGTGCTGCGCCATGTTCGCCGGGGACCTCCCCCGCGCACGGGCCTGCTTCGAGGAGGCACTCGCCGAGTTCCGCGACAAGGGCAACCTGCTCCAACTGACGTGGGGACTGCTCGGGGTGGCACTGGTCAGCGGCATGCAGGGTGACGGGGCGGTGGCGAAGATGTGCGGATCCGAGATCTTCGCGCTCACCGAGGCGCACGGCGAGTCCGTGTACCGGGGCTGGTCGCTGTGGGCGGCGGGAATGGCGGCGTGGCAGCGCGGACACCTTGCCCTCGCCGACGACTACGTGAAGCAGGGGCTGCGGCTGTCCCACCTGGTCGACGACCGGATCAGCGCGTGCGGGGCACTCGAGGTGCTCGCCTGGGTCGCCGTCGGCTCCGGCCGGGCCCAGCAGGCCGCCGAACTGATGGGCGCCGCGGAGGCCGTCGCGCAGACCGTGGGCAACCCGAGCACCGTCTACCCGAACCTGCTCGTCCACCACGCCGAATGCGAGCAGCAGGCACGCGCCGTGATCGGGGACCGCGCATTCGACGCCGCCTTCGACCACGGCATGCACACGTCGTTCGACGATGCGGTCGCCTATGCGCTCGACGAGCAGCGACCGGAGGCGGTGTCGGCGTCGAACGGGGCGACGCACCTGACCCGACGAGAATGGCAGGTCGCGGAACTGGTCGCCGACGGGCTCACCAACAAGGCGATCGCCGCCCGGTTGGTGATCTCCCAGCGCACGGCGCAGGGGCATGTCGAGCACATTCTCGCGAAACTGGGTTTTAACTCGCGCACCCAGATCGCGGCGTGGATCGTCGAACACGCACAGGACCCGCACCCCTGACCGGGCACCCACACGGGACGAAATAGGTATGTCCCCGGGTCGTTCAGCCGCTGTACTTCGCCGCCGCGGACGGGATGCTCGTACGCGTCCCCCAATCCGGCTCGAGACCGAGGCCCCCGATGTCCACTGATCCCCGAACGCACCGAAAGCCCGACCCCCAACTTCCACGGCCCCCGATCCTCCGTCGGGCGCACACCGACCGGTGTCTTGTGTGGATCGGGGGAAGCCGAATGGCAGACGAGGTGGTGGGGCAGGAATTCACGGGGGTGACGGCGTGACCACGGACGGCATGACCCGCTGGCAGGGTCTTGCCCAGAAATGCGAACTGATGATCCAGCGCTGCCTCAACTGCACGACCCTGCTCGCGCCGTTGATGGCCACCTGCTCCGCGTGTCAGGGTTCGAACCTCGAGCGGGTCCCGTCGTGCGGCGTCGGATCGATCGTGTCCTCGAAGGTGGTCCACCGCGAGGTGAACGAGACCAACCGTGGCCTCGTCCCGTGCACGATCGCGATCGTCGAACTCGACGAGGGACCATGGGTGTACACCTGGATCGACGGCGACGTCCCGGCACCGTCCGACTGTCCGGTTCGCGTCGAGTTCCGTCCCGCGTCGACGGCGGAACAGTTGCCGGTGTTCGCGGTCCGCTCCGCCGGTCAGCGGTGAGCGGCATGACGACACAGATCACAGAGGAACCGGAGGAAGCGTTCGGCACCGATTGGCTGCGCCTGGCGCTTCGCCGATGCGATCTGCTCGCGCAGATGCACTCGGTGAGCTCGGATGCCCGGTGGATGATCAGCTTCGCGATCCAGTGGGCACCGTTCGGTGGTGCCAGCGCGGCGGAACTGCTGGAGCGATTCGGTGTCAGCCGCCGACGCTTCATGGAACTCGTGCTCGAGGGACTCGCACCGAAGTCCACCGATGTCCAGAAGATCCGTGCGATGAAAAGTCACCTGCGCACCTCCCTCGCGCAGGCGTGGGGCGTGCAGTAGCACCGGTCGATCACCCGGGCAGCAGGTCGTCCAGGTGGATCGGCACCTTCCGAACCCGCACCCCGGTGGCGTGACGAACAGCGTTCGCCACCGCGGCCGCTGCCCCGACGATGCCGATCTCACCGGCGCCCTTCGATCCCATCGGATTGGCGTGCTCGTCGACGTCGTCGAGGCACACCGCGTCGAGGTACCTGATGTCGGCGTGCGTGCTGACGTGATAGGAGGCAAGGTCCTGGGTCACGACGTGACCGAACCGGGGGTCGTTCACACTGCTCTCGTGCAGCGCCATCGAGATCCCCATCGTCATCCCGCCGAGGAGTTGCGACCGAACCGTGCGGCTGTTGATCACCCGGCCGATCGCGAACACCCCGAGCATGCGTTCGACGCGGATCTCGCAGGTGTCCCGGTGGACGTGCGCCTCCACGAAGTGGGCACCGAACGAGTGGAGCGCGAACTTGTCGGCGTCGGGGTTGTCGGGCGTCCCCGCACTCGTCGCCGCGCCCGGGGCGGGGGACGTGCCGTGCTGGTCCCGGAACGCCCGGGCCGCCGCGACGATCGCACTGCCCCAGGAACTGGTACCCGTGGAGCCGCCTGCGACGGTCGCCGACGGAAGATTCGTGTCGCCGATCTGCAGGACGATCGCGTCGAGGGGACAGCCCAGCGCGTCGGCGGCGATCTGCGTGAGCGCGGTCCATGCGCCGGTGCCGATGTCGACCGACCCGATCTGCACGGTGTACGTGCCGTCGGATTCGTACACGATCCGGGCAACCGATCCCGGTGACGTGTTGGCGGGATACGTTGCGGACGCGACGCCCATCCCCACCTGCCACTCGGAGTCCGACCGGGCCCGCGCCGTCGCGTCGCGGTCCGCCCACCCGAAACGCCGGGCGCCCTCCCGCAGGCAGTCGGTGAGGCGCCGACCCGACCAGGGGTGGCCCGTACTCGGGTCGACGTCGGGTTCGTTGCGGATCCGCAGTTCGATCGGGTCGAGTCCGCAGGCCTCGGCCAGTTCGTCCATCGCCACCTCGGCCGCGAACATGCCCGGGGTCTCGCCGGGCGCACGCATCCAGGAGGGGGCGGGCACGTCGAGGGACGCGAGACGGTGGGTGGTGTACCGGGTGCCCGCGGAGTACATCAGCCGCGACGGGACTGCCGCCTGTTCGGCGAATTCCTTGATCTTCGCGGACTGCACGATCGCCTCGTGGGAGAGCGCGGTCAGCCGTCCGTCCGCATCCGCCCCGAGCCGGATGTGCTGCACCGTCGGGGTGCGATACGCGGAGAGGGCGAACATCTGCTGCCGGGTGAGCGCGAACTTCACCGGCCGGCCGTCCACCCGCTGCGCCGCCAGCACCACGAGTACGTCGTGCGCGTGCGGCAGTCCCTTGGAGCCGAAGCCGCCGCCGACGTACGGGGCGATCACCCGCATCTGCTCGACTTCGAGTCCGAACAGCGGTGCCAGCGTCTGCCGCACGGAGTGGACGCCCTGCGTCGAATCGTGCAGCGTCAGAACCGGTCCGCTGCCGCCCGGGGTCCATCGGGCGATGGCGGCGTGCGGTTCCATCGGATTGTTGTGTTCCATCGCGGTGGAGTACACCTGATCGACCGTGACCGCGGCGGCGGCGAGTGCCGCGTCGACGTCGCCGTCCTCGGTGTCGGTTGGGAACCCCGCGTTCACGTCTTCGGGGGCGTACAGGTCGTCCCGGCCGGAATGGAAGTCGGTGTCGTGGGATTCCACGTCGTAGTCGACACGCACGAGGCTCGCGCCGTGCCGGGCGACCTCCGGTGTCTCCGCGACCACCGCACCCACGAATTGGCCGCGGAAGTGGACGTCGGGGTCCTGCAGGATCGCGAGTTCCCCGTCCGAGGTGTCTGCGAGGCGAGGCGCATCGAACACCGTCAGGACCGCGAGCACCCCGTCCAGGGCTTCCGCGTCGGCCGTGTGCATCGCCGTGACCCGGCCGCGTCCGATCGTCGACAGGATCGGATGCAGATACGTCGGCTCCTCCACCGGGTACTCGAACGCGTACAACGCCGTGCCGGTCACCTTGTCGTGGGCGTCCAGCCGTTCGGCGGAGGTCCCGATCACCTTCGGATCGACGAGGGTCATCGGCGCGCCTCCTCGGCGAGTGAACGAAGTACCGACGCGAGCACCCGGCGGGTCAGCGCGACCTTGAATTCGTTTCCCGGAAGCGGTTGTGCCGCGGCGAGTTCCGCTGCGGCGGCCTCGGCGTACGTGGCCTCCGTGGGCGGCGACCCGACGAGGACCTCCTCGGCGAGCGTGGCACGCCAGGGTCGGTGCGCGACCCCGCCGAGCGCGACCCGCGCCGACGTGATCGACGTGTCCCCGATCGTCAGCTCGGCGGCCACCGACACCACCGCGAACGCGAACGAGGCACGGTCACGCACCTTCCGGTACGCGGACCGGTTCTCGGCAGGCGGCGGGGGCAGCTCCACGGCCGTCACGAGATCACCGTGCGCGAGGACGGTGTCGCGGTCGGGCCGGTCCCCGGGAAGCCGGTAGAACTCGCTCAGCGGGATTCGCCGGTCACCGTCGGCACTGCGCACCACCACGACACCGTCGAGCGCCGTCATCGCGACGGCCATGTCGGACGGGTGCACCGCGACGCAGTGCTCCGACGCGCCGAGAATGGCGTGGTAGCGGACGTAACCGCCGATCGCGGAACACCCGGTGCCGGGCTCCCGCTTGTTGCAGGGCGTGGTGACGTCCTGGAAGTACACGCAGCGAGTCCGCTGAAGCAGATTTCCCGCCGTGGTCGCGACGTTGCGCAGCTGGCCCGACGCACCGGAGAGGAGCGCGCGCGACAGCATCGGGTACCGGGCGCGGACGACGTCGTGCGCGGCGAGATCGCTGTTGCGGACGGCCGCCCCGATACGGAGCCCGCCGTCCGGGAGTTCGGCGACGTCGTCGAGGGGAAGACGGCTCACATCGACGAGGAGATGCGGTTGCGCCACCCCGAGCTTCATGTGGTCGACGAGGTTGGTGCCGCCGGCGAGGAACGACGCCCGCGGGTCACCCGTGACCGTGGCGACGGCACTGTCGACGTCGGTGGCCCGCTCGTAATCGAAGGGAATCACGCCTCTGCCGCCTGCCTGATCGCCGCGAGGATGTTCGGGTACGCGCCGCACCGGCAGAGGTTTCCGTTCATCCGCTCCCGTATCTCGTCGTCGGTGAGTTCGGGCGGGGCGGTCAGGTTCTCGGTGACGGCGCTCGGGTGCAGGGCCAGGAACTCGTCGAACATCCCGATCGCCGAACAGATCTGACCGGGCGTGCAGTAACCGCACTGCAGTCCGTCCTGCTCGACGAACGCCTGCTGAACGGAATGCAGCACCTCTCCGTCGGCCAGTCCGTGCGCGGTGACGACGCGGTCCCCGTCGTGGGCGATCGCGAACGTGAGGCAGGGCGTGACCCGTCTGCCGTCGAGGAGGACGGTGCACGAGCCGCACTGGCCGTGGTCGCAGCCCTTCTTGGGCGCGGTCACCCCGAGGTGATCGCGAAGCGCGTCGAGCAGCGTCGTGCGGGTGTCGACTTCGAGTGTCCGTTCCTCACCGTCCACGGTGAGGGTGATCTTCCGGTAGCGGGGGCTGTCCGCGACATTCATGGCGGGAGGTTACCCGCGGTGGCAGATCCCGAATCAGAGTCGGCTCCCGCGGGGAATTGCTGGTATATCGGACCACATGGCCTCTGCTCAGTGGATCGACACGCACGTGCATCTGGTGGACTTCCTGCAACATCCCGCCGCCGTGCACGAATTACGCGACACCCTGGTCGACGCCGGTGCGCAGCGCGCCGTGGTGTTCGGTCTCCCGCTGAAGAAGAAGTGGTCGACGGCCGAGCCGGTGCGGCCGGACTACTACCTCGACGACAATGCGCCGTGTCATTACCACTCGCTGACCGACGCCATCGTCCTCGACCTGCTACCCGAACTCGAATCCGACGGCCGGTTGACGGTGGCGCCGCTCGTCTGTGGTTTCGATCCCACCGACCGCCTCGCGGTCGAGCATGTCGAATTCGTGTGGAATCGCACCGATCGCTGGGCCGGTGTCGGTGAGGTCATGTTCCGTCACGACGACCTCACGAATCTCACGCTCGGCGAGGTGCCCTCTCCCGACCACGTGGCGATGGACGAGGTTCTCGCGTTCTGCGCCGAGAAGGAGGTGCCGATCTCGCTCCATCACGACTCCGCCTCGACCGGAATGCCGGGCAGGCACGAATACATCGGCGCACTCGAGCGAGCCCTCGAACGGCATCGGTCGACCTCCGTCGTCTGGTGCCACGCGGGCGTGTCGCGCCGCGTCGACCCCAGCGGTCAGTTGGGCCTGGTCCGCGAACTACTGGGTCGGCACCCGAACTTGACCGTCGAACTGTCGTGGGTGCTGCTGGATCGAATCGTCGACAGCTCCGACGTCGCCGCCGACTGGGTGGAGGTGATCACCCGGCATCGCGACCGATTCGTCGTCGGCACGGACACCGTGGGCAGGGCGGAGACGGTGAAGACCCGGGGACGTCAAATCCGTACGTTGCTGGGTGCGCTACCCGTCCCGGTCGCGCACCAGGTTGCCGTCGTCAACGCCGAACGATTGTGGTTCCCCTGACGACGGACTGGGTACTTGCTGAACCCGGAAACAGTGAGTGATCAGGAAGGGACGTCATGCGCGTCGAGCACATCACGGTGGTCGTGCCCGCCCACGACGAGGAAGCGTTGCTGCCGCGCTGCCTGGAGGGCCTGCATACCGCCGCGCAGGCGGTGTCCGTGCCGGTCACGACGGTGGTGGTGCTCGACGGGTGCACCGACGGCAGTGAAGCCGTCGTCCGCAGGGCGGGTGTCGACGTCGTGGTCCTGGGTGCGCGGAACGTCGGAGCGGCCCGGCGTGCGGGTTTCGACTCGGTCGCCCCGCGCCCGCACGAGTGGTTCGCCACGACGGACGCCGACTCGCGCGTCCCCGCGCACTGGCTGTCGTCCCACCTGCAACACGCGAGTCGTGGGGCGCAGTTGGTGGCGGGCACGGTGGCGGTCACCGACTGGTCGGGGTGGCCCGACCACGTCCGGTCGCGGTACGGCAGCGCCTACCGGTCCGGCGCCGCCCACGGGCACGTGCACGGCGCATCCCTCGGATTCTCCGCGGACCTGTATCGGGCGGCGGGAGGGTTTGCCGCACTGCCCGCGCACGAGGACGTGGATCTGGTGCAGCGGATGGTCGAGCGGGGAGCGAACGTGGTGTGGAGTATCGATGCCCCGGTGGAGACATCTGCGCGAGTCGACGCCCGCGCGCCGCAGGGTTTCGCCACGTACCTCGAAGGACTGCAGGACCGATGAGCGCCGACGTCACCCACGACAGCAGCCCCACCGACGCCGCAGTGCGGGCGATCATCGGTGCGGGGGACGCGGAACTGCCGCTGCCCGGCGGAGGCTCGACCGCAGCCCGGTGGGCACGGCTGACGCAATGGTGCCGCCACGACCTCTCGGTCGGCCGGCTCCTCGAGGCACACGCCGACGCGGACGCGATCCTCGCCGAAGTCGACGGCACCCGCGCCGGCCGGAACGAATTCTGGGGCGTGTGGGCCAGCGAGCCACCACACCCCGTCCTACACGCGTCCGGCGACGTCACCGGGTGGCGCCTGCGGGGGACCAAGGCATGGTGCTCCGGGGCGTCGATGTGCACGCATGCCCTGGTCACGGCACGAGTCGACGGGCAACCCCGCCTGTGGGGAACCGGGGGTCACGGCGGGACGCGGAGGCTGGCGGAATCCGGGCATGGCGGCGACCGACACCGAGTCGGTGACGTTCGACGGTGTTCCCGCGCGACCGGTGGGCGCGCCCGACGAGTACCTGGATCGTCCCGGGTTCTGGCACGGCGGCATCGGGGTGGCGGCGTGCTGGTTCGGGGGCGCACTCGCCGTCGCGGAACCGCTGCGGGTGCGGGCCCGCAGTGGCCGCGCGGACAGTCACCAGCTCGCGCACCTCGGCGCGATCGACGTCGCCGTCAGCGCGGCACGATGGGCACTCGAATCGGCGGCCGGGGAGGTGGACGCGAGCCCCCTCGACCGGAAATCCGCCCAGATGCGCGCGTTCCGGGTGCGGGCGCTGATCGAACGGACCGCGAGCGAGGTGATCGACCGCGTCGGCCGAGCGCTGGGCGCCGCGCCGCTCGCGACCGACGCCGACCATGCCCGCAACGTCGCGGACCTCCTCGTCTACATCCGGCAATCCCACGCCGAACGCGATCTCGCGACACTCGGCGCACTCGTCGCGGGGGAGGACTGACAGTGGACAACGGCACCAGGTTCCGGGAGATCCCCGTGGCCGCGCGCGGCACACCGGAGGACGAATGGCAGCCGTGGCTGGAGTCCACCCGCTTCCTGCCGGTACCACTCGCGGAATGCGACCGGTTGGTCGTCGTCGCACCACATCCCGACGACGAGGTACTCGGCGTGGGCGCGCTGATGGCCGCCGCCGCGGCCGCCGGCATACCCGTCGTGGTGGTGGCGGTGACGGACGGTGCGGCGTCCCACCCGGACTCGCCGACGCTGTCGCCCAACGCCCTGGCCGCCGCCCGGATCGCCGAATCGAACCAGGCGACAGCACTGTTGGGTGTCGGGGAACCACTGCGACTCGGAATACCGGACGGCGGGGTGAGCGCACACGAGCACGCACTCACCACCGGCCTCGTGGACGTGCTCACCGCGACCTCCGGTGAAGGGGAGAGGGTGTGGGTGCTCGCGACCTGGCGAGGGGACGGCCACCCCGATCACGAAGCCACTGGGCGAGCTGCGGCAGCAGCTTGTTCGATCACCGGGCACCGACTGATCGAGTATCCGGTCTGGATGTGGCACTGGGCCCGGCCTGCCGATCCGGCGGTGCCCTGGAACCGGATACGCGTCCTGACCCCGGCCGCCGAGATCCTGGCACGCAAACGCCGTGCCGTCGACGAATTCCGGACCCAGATCCTCCCGCTGTCCGAGGACCCGCGGGACGCCGCGATCCTCCCGCCGTGGGTGCTCGCGAGACTGATGCGGACAACGGAATGGGTGCTGTGGTGAGCGCGATGGATCCCGGCTACTTCGAGACGATGTACGCGGACTCGGCGGACCCGTGGGGCTTCGACGAACGGTGGTACGAGCGCCGCAAGTACGCGCTCACTCTCGCGGCCCTGCCCCGTCCGCACTATCGACGGGCGTTCGAACCGGGGTGCTCTATCGGCGTGCTCACGGCGCACCTGGCGCGGCGCTGCGACCGGGTCGTCGCAACGGACGTGGTTCCGCGCGCCCTGGAGAGCGCACGGGACCGTCTGCGGCGCGAAGGAGTGGCCGACCGGGTGGAACTCGGCCTCGCATCGCTGGTCGACCCGTGGCCGCCCGGCGCCTTCGACCTCGTCGTGCTCAGTGAGGTGCTGTACTACCTGACGCCCGCCGACCTCGCCACCACGCTGGGACGTGCCGTCGACGCCCTGGAAGTCGGTGGCACTCTCGTGGCGGTCCACTGGCAGCATCCGGTACCCGAGTACCCGCAGACCGGCCGCGCGGTGCACGAGACGGTCGCCGCGACGGACGGCCTCCACCGTGCCGGGGCGTACCAGGACGCGGACTTCCACCTCGACGTCTACACCCGAGGTCCGGTGCCCTCGGTGGCCGCGGCGGAAGGGTTGAGCTGACCGGGCGCCGCGCTCACTGTTCGGGCAGGCTGCCCGTCTCGAGGAAGATGACGCGCCTGCCGATCTCGACCGTGTGGTCGCAGAACCGCTCGTAGAAGCGGCCGAGCAGGGTGATGTCGACGGCCGACTGGACACCGTGCGGCCAGTCCTCGGCCTGGGTGATCGTGAACAGGCTCCGATGGAGTTCGTCCATCGCCTCGTCCGCCGTCAGCAATCCGCGTGCGCGTTCGGGATCGCGGTGTTGCAGAACCTGCTCCGTCTCCTTCGCCTGCGCGACGGCGACGGCGCTCATCTCGGTGAACACGTCCAGGACCTCGTCAGGAACGACGTGGTCGGGATGCCGTCGGCGGGCGATCTTCGCGATGTGCACCGCGAGTCCGCCCATGCGGTGCAGATCCGCGGAGATGTGGAGGCCGCCGACCATGAACCGGAGGTCGTGCGCGACCGGCGCCTGCAGCGCCAGCAGTGCGAAGGCCCGCTTCTCCCAGTGCGCCGCGGCATCGTCGAGTTCGCCGCTCACATCGATGACGTGCTCGGCGAGCTCGAGGTCTGCCTGCAGCAGTGCGTCGCTCGCCTCCGACATCGCGGTAACGGACAGCCGGCACATGGAGGCGAGATCGCCGGACAGGCTGTCGAGGTTTTCCGCGAAACGAGTACGCATCGGCTCAGCCTAGGGGTGTTCCGTGACAACTGCCTCGATCTACCGGGGGTCGGCGTGGGCGAGCTTCCGGTATCCCTGCGCGCCTGCACGGTCTACCGCCGCCTTGACCAGGCCGAATACGGTGCCCTGCACGGCCGCCGCGATCAGCACCTCGCGGGTGCTGCGTGTGAGATCCTTGGGGTCGGGAGCCTCGGATTCGCCGGCGACGCGCTTCCACACCTGACCGAAGGCCGCACTGGCCGCGATTCCGCCGGCGACACTCGCGGCCAGCGCCAACGGTTTGTACATTGCCTTCGACACAGCACTCATGTTCCCGCCCTTCACATTCGATCACGTCGATCACTCTCGTACGGCGAGTACCCGGAATCGCCGTCCTCACACCGCGATGCCGCGCCGCCGGAGATTGTTTGGTTCGACGCCAGGTTGGGGACAGTGTTCTGTATGACCCACGAATCAGCTGGAGAGCCAACTCGCATCGTCGTGGTGGGAAGCGGCTTCGCCGGATTCGAATGCGCACGCGCTCTCACGCGTCGCCTCCGGGGGACCGATAGCCGCATCACCATGATCTCGGCGCACGACTACATGCTCTACACACCGCTCCTGCCCGAGGTGGCGGGCGGAATCCTGGACGCACGGTTCGTCACCGTCCCGCTGTCCGAGGCGCTGCCGAACGTCGAACTGGTGAAGGGCAACGTCGATTCCGTCGACTTCGAGGCCCGCACCGTGCACGTGACCGACTGCGAGCAGGGCGTCGAGGACGTGGCCTGGGACCGGGTGGTGCTCACCCCCGGGTCGGTGACGCGCCTGTTCGACATTCCCGGTCTCGCCGAGCACGCCAGGGGACTCAAGACGCCGGCCGAGGCGCTGTACTTCCGCGACCAGCTCCTCACCCAGATCGAACTCGCCGAGCGGGACACCGATCCTTCGGTCGCCGACGCCCGCCGGACGGTCGTCGTAGTGGGTGCCTCCTACGCGGGCACGGAACTCACCGCCCAACTGCGCGCCCTCGCCGACGAAGCGGCCGCGCGGCGAAACCTCGACCCCGCGAAGATCCGGTTCCTGCTGCTCGACGCCGCCGACAAGGTGATGCCGGAGGTGGGGGAGAAGCTGGGCGGCAAGGTACTGGATGTGCTGCGCTCCCGCGGCATCGACGTGCGACTGGAAACCACCCTCACGGAACTCGGACCCGAACACGTCACGCTCGACGACGGCACCGTGATCCCCACCCGCACCGTCGCCTGGGTGACGGGAGTGACCGCCAGCCCCCTCATCGACACGCTCGGATTACCCACCGAGAAGGGAAGGTTGACGGTGCGCCCCGACCTCTCGGTGGAGGGGCATCCCGACGTGTTCGCGGGCGGCGACGCCGCAGCTGTTCCCGATCCGAAGAACAGCGGGTCGATCACCCCACCCACCGCCCAGCACGCCGTCCGGCAAGGGCAGGCCCTGGCCAGCAACGTCGCGGCCAGCCTGGGCGTCGGCGACCCGAAACCGTACAGCCACCGCGACATGGGTCTCGTCGTGGATCTCGGCCCGGGGTTCGCCGTCGCGAATCCTCTCGGCATCCAGCTGTCGGGGTTCCTCGCGAAGGTGGTCACGCGCGCCTACCACCTGTACGCCATGCCGAACGCGGCCAATCGCTGGGCGGTCGCTCTCGCCTACCTCACCGATCTGCTCTTCCCCCGCCCACTTGTGTCGATCGGACTGGTCACCGATTCGGAATCGCGGTTCGCGGCCGGGGAGGGCGTAGGAGCGCAGCACTGAAAGCACGCCGCCTGCGAACGCAACGAAAGGAACAGATGATGGCTGAGAGCAAGAAGCAATTCGTCGCACTGCGCCTCGACGAGGTGATCCACGAATGGGAGGCGGACGCGCCTGCCGGTGGTTCCGAATCCGGGGGATCGGAGGGTCCGTTGGTCACAGCGCAGCGCCACCGAGCCGAGATAGACACCGCGACCGACGAGCGTGTCGACGAGATCGCCGACGCGTATCCCGAGATCGCGCAGGCGTGGTCGTCGCGCGGAGCCTAGGACACCAGCAGCTTCGCCAGCGGACTGGACTCGAGGTTGTCCAGAAGGTCCTGTGCGTCCTCGAACACCGCCGCCGCGCCGGCCTCCGTCAACTCGGCGCGGGAAATACCCCCGCTGAGGAGACCGACGAACGAGACACCGGCCCGAGACGCCGCCTTGCCGTCCCACACAGCGTCGCCCACCATCACCGCAGTGTCGGGCGACGAGGACGCTCGGTCCATCGCCGCACGGACCACCCCAGGATCCGGCTTGGCATGATCGACGTCCTCGGACGACGTGGTGTGAGCGATGTACGAGTCGACCGACAAGATCTCCCGCAGCACATCCAGCTCCTCCTCCGGGGCGGAGGTGGCAAGGACGACCTGCACACCGCGCCCGTGCAATTCCCGGATCAGTTCCCGTGCCCCGGACAGCGGCCGCATGCTGTCCCGCGCGCCGAGGTAATACGTCGTGTGGAGATCCTTCGCGCGGTCCCCGAGCTCGTCCGCATCGTCACCGAGAAGCGATTGCAGGAGAAGCGAAGAATCCAGTCCGATCGCACGATGCACCCGCCACGCGTCCACATCGTGCCCGACCTCCCGGAACGCCCGCTGCCACGCTCGGACGTGCAGGTAATTGGAGTCGACCAGGGTGCCGTCGACGTCGAACAGCGCTGCTCGGGTGGTGGACGCGGATTCCTCAGACATAGGCTCGAGCAAACCACAGTTTTCGATGCGATGAACGTGGGTAAGCGCGGAGAGTCCGTCAAGTACTCATTCGAGGGAGTGGTCGTCATCGAGGCACAACACGACACGTCGGCGTCGGCTTCGGACGTGTGGTCCGTTCTCGCCAACGGGTGGCTGTACCCGTCCTGGGTGGTCGGAGCGTCACGCATGCGTGCCGTCTCCGCCGAATGGCCCGCCGTCGGGAGCCGTCTGCACCATTCCGTCGGCGCCTGGCCCGCGTTGATCGACGACTCCACCGAGGTCCTCTTCGCCGAAGAGGACCGTGAACTTCGGCTGCTCGCCCAGGTGACGCCTACGAAAGCTGTCGTGCGACTGCGACTCGAGCCGCGTGGATCCGGCTGCCACCTCCGGATGTCCGAGGCCGCAGCCTCCGTTCCGTTGAAGTGGGTTCCGCAGACGGCGCAAGACCTTGCGGTCCTCCCGCGAAATCTGGAGTGTCTACGCCGGCTCTCGTTCCTCGCCGAGCGAAACACGAAACCCTGACGCCGTGACAGTGCGGACTGTCGACGCTGTCGTCATCGGGGCCGGACCCAACGGTCTCGCCGCAACGGCCACCCTGGCGGAGGCCGGCTGGGACGTCGTCCTCCTCGAACAACAACCCGAGCCGGGTGGCGCCGTCAGGTCGGCCGAACTCTTCCCGGGTTTCCGCACCGACCTGTTCAGTGCGTTCTATCCCCTGGCAGCGGTCTCACCGGCGATCCGGCACCTCGACCTCGAAGGTGTCGGTCTGCGATGGAGCCAGGCGCCCGCCGCGGTCGGGCACCCCAGGCACCCGCACGACGACGACGCCCCGCTGATCCACCGGGATCCGGCAGACACCGCGGCCGACCTCGGGCGCAGGCAACCGGGGGACGGACAGGCGTGGCTCCGCCTCTTCGAGCAGTGGAAGGACGTGAAGGAACCGTTCCTCGACACCCTGTTCAGCCCGTTTCCGCCTGTACGGGGACCACGGCGACTTTTGTCGCAGCTCGGCACCGCGGAAGCTCTCCGGCTCCTGCGTTTCCTCATGCTGCCCGCACGCCGGATGACGCACGAGCTGTTCGACGGAGAATCGGCCCGGGTATTGTTGCTGGGCAACGCAATGCACGCCGACACCCCGGTCGACGCACCGGGGAGCGGAGTCATGGGATTTCTCCTGACCATGCTCGCGCAGGACGACGGGTACGTCGTCCCGGTCGGTGGGGCCGGCGCCCTCTCCGCCGCGATGGCGGAACGAGCGAGACGGAACGGCGCGGAAATTCGGTGCGGCGAGGAGGTGACGTCGATCGAGGCAACCGGGGGAGTGGCGACAGAGGTTCGGACCGCGGGCGGCGACCGCTATCTGGTCAGGCGCGCGGTGCTCGCCGATGTCTCCGCGCCCGCACTCTACGGACGGCTGCTGGATTCCTCCGCTGTCCCTGCGGGCGTCCGTGCAGACCTCGAGAAGTTCGAATGGGATACCCCCGTCGTCAAGGTGAACTACGCTCTGGACCGCAAGATTCCGTGGCGGTCGCGGAGCCTCGAATCCGCCGGAACCGTGCATCTGGGCGCCGACGACAACGGACTGGTCCGGTGGATGGCCGACCTGACCACAGGGGTGATCCCGACCCACCCGTTCCTGCTGTTCGGTCAGATGACGACGTCCGATCCCAGCCGCTCGCCCGAGGGAACCGAAAGCGCCTGGGCCTACACGCATCTGCCGCGGGGAATCACGGACGACGAATCGGCCGAGTTGCTGGGGCACCGAGTGGACGCGATGCTCGAATCGCACGCGCCGGGATTTGCCGAGCGCGTGGTGGGGCGCAATGTGCAGCGTCCAAGTGACCTCGAGGCGAGCAATGCGAACCTGCACGGCGGCGCCGTCAACGGCGGCACCGCCCAGCTGTACCAGCAGCTCGTCTTCCGCCCGACCCCGGGTTCGTCCGGGCCCTACACGTCCATCGACCGGCTGTATCTGGCCAGCTCGGCCACCCATCCGGGCGGCGGTGTCCACGGTATGTGTGGATACAACGCGGCTCGTGCCGCCCTGGCCGATCACGGGCGGTGGGGGTTGGTGCGGAGGAAGGTCCGTGGCCGCATCCTCGACCTCGTGGTCACCCCCGACGGAAAGCGGTCGCCGCACCGCCGCTGAGTGGTAAGACCGTCAGGAGTCGATGTGGTCCAGGAGCCAGCGCGGACCGATTGTTCTGGCCCCGAGTGCCTCGACTCGGTCGCGGAGTTCTCGGTCTGCGGTGACGACGGTGATCGGCCGGTCGCCGTCCTCCTCGGCGGCTGCGGCCACCACGTCGACGATCGCGTCGTCGCCCGAACCGACCGCCGATACCACGTGCAGGCCCTCGAATTCCGGGTTGGTCTCACCGGTGACCGCGGCCTTCGCCGCGCCCTCGAGGACGACCACCACCTCGACGGGCTGGTCCAGGCGCTGTTCGAGGGTGCCGAGCTTGGCGAGCAATCGTCGAGCCGCACCGGCACGATCACGCCACCAACCGTCAGGTCGCGAGCCGACGACGTTCGCAGCATCCACCACAACCAGCGCAATTTTGTCGTCAGCCACGCCCTCAGTCTCCTCTCTCCTCGCATCCGCCGTGGGGTGCTAAGACAGAGGAGATGGTCTGTCCGTCGTGGCGAGGAGGCCGATATGGACGTCCGCTTCATCTCCCGTGACGGTGTGCGTTCGTGTGCGGTGACGGAACTGGGGGCGTTGCTCGACCGCCCCGACGGATTGGTCTGGGTGGATGTCCCGGCCTGGGACGACCAGGCGAACGACGCTTTGACCACGATTTTCGGCTTCCATCCTCTCGCCGTGCGGGATTCGATGAACCGCAATCAGGTCCCGAAGGTGCACAGGTACGAGGACCACTTCTTCGTGGTCCTGCACGCGCCGCAGTCGGGAGCGCACGGACACGTGCACTACGTCGAACTGGACCAGTTCATCGGCGGCCGGTACCTGGTCACCGTGCACGGTCCGGTGAATCCGGCGATCGATCCCTCGACCGCAATGGTCGAGGCGAATGCGGTGCTGGGCCGGCTGGAGTCGGGGAAGTTGCAGCCGGGCACCGCGTTCGAGTTGTCGTTCGCGTTGCTCGCCGCGTTGACGGCTCGGATGCGGGCGTACACCGCCGAGCTGACCAAGGACGTGTGGAAGCTCGAGCAACAGGTCACTGGCGGGCACCTCGGCAATCCGGAAACCTTTCTCGACGAAATGTTCCGGGTCCGACACGGTCTGCTCACGGTCGGCACCATGGCCGCGTTGAGCCGAGAGGTCTACGGCCGCATGGTCACCATCGAGGCGTTCGGCGCCGGCAACGGGCAGGATCTCCTGCTCGACGCGGTCGACCAGTTCCAGCATCTGACCGCGATGGCCAAGGGCCAGAAGGACTACCTCCAGGGCACGATCGAGTTCTACCAGGCACGCACGAACACCAAAATGACCATCGCTGCCGAGCGACTCGCCGTCATCGCGGCCGTCACGCTGCCGATTACTGCTCTGTCCTCGATCATCGGCATGAATGTGATCGTGAACGAACGGACGCAATGGCTCTCGGTTGCCGCGATCCTGCTCGTGATGCTCGCGATGTCCGGGGCACTGCTCGTCTGGGCGAAGCGTAAAGGCTGGTTCTGACGCGTGTAATTTGGCGTTCAGCGGGGGAGTGGCGAACTCGGCGGCAGGGCCGTGCCTGGGGTGGGGGAGGACGCGTGACCAGTTCGTGGCATTCCCACCATCTGCGACTCCTGCAGGCTCGTCGGAAATCGCCGCATCAAGTCCCCAAAAAATTCGACGGTATGACTCTGACTCGGACGGAACGCGTCGATTACCCGAATTTTGGTGGTCACCCCGCGGCGTCGGGGTAGTGGGACCCCTGTCTGCACCTCTCGACTAGTTCACAACTTGTTCGAAAGGCTTGGACGCAACGGGCCTCAGGCCGACGCCGGAGTAGGGGAGAGGACGCTGCCGGGGCCGGTGGAGCGGCCAGGGGTAGTGGAGCGACTCGCCCGGCATTCAGCCGAGTAGCGGTCGGCAGCGAGCAGGAATCGCGCACCCACCGTCAGCGCCCTTCATCTTCCGTCGTCGATATTTGACTCGGACCGTGACGGAACACCCAATTTTAACGAACTCGCGGGGTCGCCAACGCTCGCAGCAACCGTCGTCACCACAACCAGCACGGTTCCTTTCCATAGCCGATCACCACATAACCAGCGCATAGGAGACGGTGTGGTCGCTGCTCAACTACGCAGGTGTGCGTTGAGCCGAGCGGCCTGTCGCGTGAGGTGGTCCCGTTCGGGGAGGTTGGGCGCCGACCGGGCTGCTTCGGCGTAGAGCCGTGCTGCGGTGGCCGGGTCCCCGTCACGCTCGTGTAGGTACGCCGCGGCCGCGGAGTGCCGGGGCAGAGCGGGGTCGAGCCCCGACAGGGCGGCCAGGCCCGCCCTCGGGCCATCTGCCTCGCCGACGGCGACGGCCCGGTTGAGGCGGGCCACCGGGCTGTCGGTGAGGCGCACCAGTTCGTCGTACCACTCGACGATCTGCACCCAGTCGGTCTCCGTGGACGTCCGGGCGTCGGCGTGGAGCGCAGCAATGGCGGCCTGGGCCTGGAACTCGCCCAGTCGGTCGCGGGCGAGGGCCGACTGGAGTACGACGACGCCCTCGGCGATCAGGCGGGTGTCCCACAGACTGCGGTCCTGCTCGGCAAGAGGCACGAGGCTGCCGTCGGTGCGGGTCCGCGCCGGGCGCCGTGCGTGGTGGAGCAGCATGAGCGCGAGCAGGCCCGCGACCTCCTCGTGGTTGGTCTTGGCCGCCAGCTGGCGAGTAAGCCGGATCGCCTCGGCGGCGAGATCGATACTGCCGCCATAGCCCTCGTTGTAGACCAGGTAGAGCACGCGCAACACCGTCGCGACGTCACCGGGCTGGTTGAACCGCACGTCCGAGACGGTCCGCTTGGCCCTGCTGATCCGCTGGGCCATCGTCGACTCGGGCACGAGGTAGGCCTGCGCGATCTGACGCGTGGTCAGGCCGCTGACCGCGCGCAGCGTCAGCGCGACGGCCGAAGCGGGTGTCAGCGACGGGTGCGCGCACAGGAAGTACAGCTGGAGTGTGTCGTCCACCGCCTCGCCCGGGCCGGGGGAGGGCTCGGCGTCGACACGTTCCTCGCGGTGCCGCCGCGAGGAATCCGCGCGGGTGGCGTCGAGAAACTTGCGCCAGGCCACGGTGACCAGCCAGCCCTTGGGGTCGCGCGGCGGGTCGTCCGGCCATGCACGCACGGCCTCGATCAGAGCGTCCTGCACGGCGTCCTCGGCCGCCGCGAAGTCTGCTCCGCGACGAACGAGGACGCCGATCACGGTGGGGGTGAGGGTCCGCAGAAGGGCGTCGTCCACCGTGCGTCACTCCGTGACTGTCGGGTGCGCGGCCAGGAACGGACGCACCTCGAGCCATTCGTGGATCGGTTTCCCATCCGCACCCGGGGCCGCGGACAGCTCGCCGGCCAGTTCGAGTGCCCGCTCGTGGGTCTCGACGTCGATCACCATCCAGCCGGCGATCAGGTCCTTGGTCTCCGCGAACGGGCCGTCGGTCACCGGTGGTCGCCCCTCGCCGTCGTAGCGGACGAACGTGCCCTCCGGGGAGAGTGCCTGACTGTCGACGAACTCGCCGGTGCTCTCGAGCCGAGCGGCGAAGTCGTTCATGTACTGCACGTGGGCGGAGATTTCCTCCGGTGTCCACTGGTCCATGGGCACGTCGTTGACCGATGCCGGCGCGCCACGGTAGTGCTTGAGCAGCAGGTACTTGGCCATCATGTTCTCCTTGGTGCGGTGCGGCCCATTCTGGCCGTATTCACTCCGGGGACGAAGCGACGCGCGGGTTCTCGACATCCCTGCACGGAATTTTTCGATCGTCGCTTTCCGTGACGGACGGCCAACTGCTCCACCGTTCGACGATGATCCCCTCCGGCCCGCACATGGTGCAGATGGCACCGACTGGCGCGAGGGGCGTGTTGTGATGTACAACATACTCGTAAGTTTGTGACTCACGTCACTCCTGCTACCACGGGGTACGCCAACACATGACCCGCACCACGGTGCACCAGGACGATCAGCGCACGATGTCGCCGCCCCCTGCCGAGGAGCCGCCACACCGCCACACGCTGCGTCCGACCGTATACATCGCCTCTGTCTCGGCGGCAACCGCAACCGCGCCCGCCGTCGTCGTGACGGGATCCGTCCTCGTCGCAGTCGCCACCTCCGTGTCAGTGCTGGCCGCCGTAGTACTTGCCGCGCTCCTGATCTAACCGTCCGACTCGCGGACGCACCCTTCGACCACTACGCGGCACTCGCCGGCGCAGAAGACAGAAAGCACGTCACATGAACACCTTCACCACGCCCACCTCCGCTCGCAATCGCGGCTTCGCCCCCTCCCGTGGCTCGATGAGCACGGTCGAGATCAAGAACCGCATCGAAGCAATGTTCCGCGAGGACGACGAGCGCGAGTCGAAGGCAGTCCGAGCGGAGTAGTAGTGCCGGCTCTCAGCGCGTATTGCCGCGCACTTCCTCACGAAGTCGCGGATTGAGAGAGACCCGCACCAGGGCGGCCGCCAATTCCGCGACTCGGTCCTCCGAGGCAAGGGCGGACAGTGCGGCGGGATCGTCCGGTAGCCCCAATTCACGCGCAGACTCGGTAGCTCGCGTGTCGAAGTAGGGGCGCACCCACGTCCATACGTCCTGAACTTCCCGGAGGAAGATATCGGCGCCCACCGGGCCGATTCCGTCGAACTCCGTCAGTAACCGAATCGCGGCGGAGGTCTCCTGATCGCTGGCGCGGGCCAGCCGGCGCAGGTCACCGCCGTACTCGTCGTGGACTCGAACCGCGGCGGCGTGTAGACGGGTAGCCGTGCTCTCGTCATAGCGCACGTAACCTGCCCTGCCGAGTGCGGAGATGATCATGCGACGGTCCGCCGCGCGCATCGCGCGTGGGCTGCGCAAACCCGCTCGGAACAGTTCCCTGGCCGCCGCGACGGCGATCTCCGAGGAGATCCGCGCGCTCAGCAGCAAAGACAGCGTCAGCAGTTGGAAAAGAGGCGTCGGGGTGTCCTTCAAAGTCACGTGCGACTCGGACGCATACGTCGGACCGGCCGTGTCGAGAAGCACACGCACGGTCTCCGCCCCGCGTGCCTTCGGATGCCCACGAGTGGACTGCTTCCCGGGCATGTCGACTCCGATCAGCTGTGTGCGATTTTCTCCACTCTGTCGAAGGCGTCGCGAACCGTGCGGCACGTGGGGATCATCGCGTCGAGACCGATAGCCTCGATGGGCCGCAGCACCGCTCTATTGCCCGCCAGCGCCCAGGTAATGTGCTGCCGCTTGGCCGATTCCGCAAACTCGGACAGTATCGACAATCCCGAGGTTCCGACGAAGTCGACTGCAGTCATGTCGACGATGATGCGTGAGGAGGAGCCCCCGTCGGCCAGGTGCGCGAGGGCAAGCGCGAAGGAAGGGGCGGCGAGCACGTCGATGTCGCCGGAGATTTGCCCCACCGTGGCGTCGGCGTCCGGCGCGAATTCGACGGCCATCCCCAGTCCACGGTCGCTGGTGAGCATCTCCCGGGTGCGGTGGCCGGTGGCCCGCGCGGTGGGGGGAGTGACTCGGAACGACGTGTGTAATAGCTTCATGACCCTCCGATCGCGTGCACTCTATGGGAGTCCGTGCGCCGTGGGCCGAACGGAGCGCAGCGGCACCGAGTCCGCAGTGGGAGTGCACACAATATCTGTCCACCGCGCACTGCTGCGGCCTCCGGACAATCTGCGGCTGTGTTCTCAACCACGCGCGATCTACATTACGTCTACACCAGATCGGCATCAACCGATTGCCAACGTGGTCGAACGGTGAGGGCGCGCGTCAGTCGAACTTCGAATTGTGATGCGTGATGACTTCCCGTGCGACGCCGGTGAGCTTGATGTTCATGTCCTGCGACGTCTTGCGCAGCAGGTCGAAAGCCCTACCTTCGGAGATGTCGTGGAAGGCCATCAACAATCCGATCGCTTTTCCGATCTCGCGGTTGCTGGCCAGGCCCTCACGCAGAGTCTGCGCTTCCTGGTGTTCGTGGAGCGCTGTCAGCGTCACCGCCGCGAACGCCGTGATCAGGATCGCCTGATCGATCGATTTGTCGGTGAATTCTCCGGGGTTGTCCGAGAACAGATTGAGTGCGCCGACCTTGCGTCCGCGGATCATGAGCCGGAAGCCGGCAGCGCCCCGGACCGGGGTTTCGGCAATGGCCCGACGGGCAAGGCGCGGCCACTGCGTCGAACGGGCGAGCTCGCTCTCGACCTGCGGTGCGTCGTTCTCGATCGCATCGAGGCAGGGCCCTTCCTGCTCGGCTCGTTCGAGCGCGTCGACCTGGGCTGCGATGTCATCGCTCGCGGCCACGGTGACGTGACGATCGTTCTCCTTCAGCATGAGGCTGGCGTGGGCACACCCGGGAACCAAAGTGGCAGCCGCATCGCAGATGGCCTGGTAGACCTGAGCGAAGTCGTCGCCGTTGTAGACCATCTCGGCCAGCTTCGCGAAGACGGCACTGGGTCCGTCGCCTCCGGTACGCGTCATCTCCGAAGGATCATTCGGCATTATTCGCCTCCCGAAGTGCACTAACGCGGCGTGAACCGGCGTCGCAATTCTCGCGACGTCCGATCAATTCTGCCAGAACGGCAACGACCACTAGGGGGCCGAGGGGGCCGGCATCGCACGTGGGGGAGTCGTTGCCCGGGTATTGCCATGCGTGCGGCAGCTAGCTAGACTCGAACATGTATTCGAACGACCTTTGGGGGAGGTTGGTTGTGGGGGCATTACTTCTCGAGGAATTGCGCGCTTTCACGGCGCGGTTGCAATGTGCCGAGGCGGGTGGCGATGCGGGGTTGGGCATCGATCTGCTCGACGCGATCGAGGCGTTGAAGTCGGTCGGGTGTGCGGTGCAGGCGGTGATCGCCGACGGCGTCGCCACGAGTATCCGTGCGGACCGCAAGGCTGCCGGGTTGCCGCGGGTGGAGTGGGACCGCGGCATTGTCTCGCAGATTGCGTTGGCGCGCAGGGAATCCCCGAACCGCGGTGGTCGGCATCTCGGGTTCGCGCGGGCGTTGGTGCACGAGATGCCGCACACCCTGGCGATGTTGCGGTCGGGCCGGTTGAACGAATGGCGTGCCACGTTGTTGGTGCGGGAGACGGCGTGCCTGTCGGCGACGGATCGGGGCTTCGTGGACCGTCGGTTGTGTTCGGACCCGGCCACTCTCGACGGGGTCGGCGACCGCGGGCTGATCGCGCGGGCGAAGGCGTTGGCGGTGGAACTCGATGCCGCGTCCGTGGTGCGGCGGCATCGTAAGGCGGTGTCCGAGCGTCGGGTCACGACACGGCCGGCCCCAGATTCGATGGCATATCTGAGTGTGCTGATGCCGGTCGAGCAGGCGGTGTGTCTGCAGGCCACGTTGGGTCGGGATGCGGACAGTCTGATCGCCGCCGGAAACAGTGGCGGCCGCACCCGCAATCAGCTGATGGTGGACCTGTTGTTCGACCGCGGAACCGGCCGGGCCGCTGCGAGTGGTGTTCCGGTGGCGGTGAATCTGGTGCTCTCGGACGAGACCTTGCTGGCCGGCGGGCAGGAGGCGGCGCAGTTGCAGGGGTTCGGGCCGGTGCCGGCGGGGATTGCCCGGCAACTGGTGGCAGATGCGGTGGGGTCGGGTATCGAGGCCACCTTACGAAGGATTTACACCTGCCCGCAGTCGGGGGCGTTGACGGCGATGGAATCCCGGTCGCGGACGTTCCCGAAGAGACTCGCGGCACTGATCGACCTCCGGGACCGCACCTGCCGCACCCCGTGGTGCGATGCGCCGATCCGGCACCACGACCACATCCGCTCACACCGAGAATCCGGTGCCACGACGGCAGACAACGGGTCCGGCCTCTGCGAGGCCTGCAACTACGCGAAAGAGGCGCCCGGCTGGGCTGCCCGTCCGATACACCGGCCCGGGCGCACCCACTTCATCGACCTGGGCACTCCGACAGGCCACCACTACCGATCGGCGGCCCCGCCGCTCCCGGCCGCGGCGCGAGAGTCGGAGGTCGAGACCCTTCTGATCACACACCTCCGCGCCTCGTGAACGACGCCTCCGAGACGGACGTGTAACGCCGTTGCTGCAATGTGCGACTTGTCTGTTAACGCGTTGACACCTACTCGGGTGTTCGACACGGGCTACGAACGGATGGGGTAGACCATGGAACGTCGCGTTTCAGCACGCAAGGTCGCGCATCGACGAAGGATCGCAGGCAGTCTGGTCGCGCCCGGCGCGTTGGGGCTGGCGGCGCTGCTCGCGACACCGTGGTCGAACCCGGGTTCACCGGCCACGACGTCGACAGCCTTGACCGCGGCGGCCTCGGACGCGTGCTACGACATGGTCAGCATCGCCGTCGCCGGCCGCGGCGACACCCCGCGCGACGGGACCCGGATGCTCGTGGCGCCCGACGGCACGCGGCTTCCCGCGTCGTACTCCAGCGACTACAGCAGTCCATGGATCGACGAGGTGGTGAATGCGCCGCAGCAATCCGTCGGCGGAGGGTCCTATGCCGCGGTCTACATCGAGTATCCGGCCAACATGAACTCGTACGAAGACGCCGTGAACGCCGGCGTCGACAACACCGAAACCGTGATGCGGTCGATTCACGCGTCGTGCCCGGACACGAAGTTCTCGATCGTCGGCTACAGCGAGGGCGCCGATGTGGCACGGCGGGTTGCGATGGAGGTCGGCAACCAGGAGGGCCAGGACGGCTCGTACGACATTCTCGATCCTGCGTCCGTGGTCGGCGTCGTCATCCTGGCGGATGCCGGCCGCAACCTCGGGGGAGGGCCATTTCCCGGTTCGGAGAACGAATTCCGCAATCCCGACGGCTTCGACCTCGCCTACCAGTCGGGGCAGACGGGCACATCCGGGCGGGGAGCATTGCCCGGCACGTCGGGCAGCTTCGGTGCCCTGGACGGGAAGGTCGCATCGTTCTGCTCGGAAGGCGACCTGACCTGCTCCGCGCCCGAGAACATTGCGCTACTGCAGCTCGCGATCAACGTGGGACGGCAGCTGAACGTCGACTCGTTGCAGAAGGATGGGCTGACCCCCGCGACGGGACAGGATCTCGCGGTGGTGCTCGGGCAGATCGCCCTCGCCGCGTTCGCGGACATCCAGTCGCAGGACGATTGGATGCAGTCCGACGAGACGTTCCTCGACGTTTTGATCAAGGTGTCGGATCCGGCGTACAAGCCCGATGGCGGTGCGGCGCAATCGGACACGTCAGCTGGTCCGATCTCGTCGAATCAGGCGGTCGACCTGGTCTACCTGCCGGCGAAGGTGCGGAACGAGATCATCGGGTTCATTGCGGACAACCAGAACACGATCCAGGTGGCGATGAGCGACCCGTATCAGCAGACGCTGGGGGAGGGAACCGGCCATCACTTCGACTACTGGCGTGATGCGAACGCCGGCAGCGGGAAACCGCTGACTTCTGCCCAGTACGCCGCAGCGTGGTTGACACACCTGGCGCAGGAGGCGGAGAAGGGTGAGTCGCGCGCGGCCGCGGCGGAAGCGTCGACCGCGAAACTTGCCGCTGCCTCCACGAAGGAGACGGAAGCGGAAGCGGCTCAGGTCGTTCCCACCACCACGGACAGCGCGAAAAAGGCTCAGTTGGCGGGCAACCCGGTCAGCGCGACGACCACGACGACCAGCAGTTCGCCGACACCCACGACGACGGTCGCGACGACGACGTCACCGGAACCCACGACAGCGGTGGAAGTAGCCGCAGAAACCACGACGTCGGCGTCGGCGCCTCAGGCCGTCGCCGGAACATCGGACGCATCCGTGGTGACTACCACCGCGGCGGAACCCACCGCGACCACTGAATCGGAGTCACCGACGACCACCACGCCGGTCGTCACCACGACGACGCTTCAGCCGGCGGCCGGGTGACGCCCGATCAGCCCCGGTCGGCTTCGCGTGCGGCGCGTTCGAGGCGGGTCCGGTAGGTCTCCCACCACATCCGGTCTTCTGCGGGCAGGTTGGTGTTGTCCGCGCGCAGGCCGACCGTGCCGTCGACGAGTTCGCGGACGATGTCGGCGTAAGCCCACGCTGTCCGGTACTGCCCGACGATGTATTCGCGTGACTCGCCGGGGGTCGTCCACATGTCCACGTTGTCTTCGGCGTGGTCGGTCACCCACGGTGGGTATTCGACGGATCGGCCGAAAGTCTTGCCGAAGTAGCCGATCTCGACGCCCGTCAGGTGTTTGACCAACCCCAGCAGATTCGTGCCGGTCGGGGTCATCGGCCGGCGGATGTCGTATTCGGACAGCCCGTCAAGCTTCCACAGCAGAGCGTCGCGGGCGGCCTGGAGGTAGTGGTGCAGGTCGGCCTTCGGATCTGTCAATGCCCTTCCTGATCGGTCAGTTCCTTGCCTTCGAGGGCCTTGACGCGGCGCCGTTCGAGGAGCACGAGACCCGTGCCGATGACGAGGCAGAGGACGCAGGCGATTCCACCGATCAGCGCCCAGCCCTCGAATCCGTAGCCGGCCGCGACCAGCGTCAACCCGAGTACGGCGATTCCGGCGGCGATCAGGATGTAACCCGGCCAGTTGCGGCCGTCGGTGATCGCCTCACCGGCATGGTTGCGCATGGTGTGCGCATCGTCCTGCGGGTGATGCTCGGAGTTCAATTCCCGGCTGGGTCCGTTGTCCGGCTGATACGTCACTACAGTCCTCCTGTGTGCGAGCGGTGATCTGAGTTTCATCAGTCGGTCTCGGTTTCGGCGTCGGCGGAGTCCTCCGCCAACTCGGGTGCGTTCTCGCGCGTCGCCATGCCGCCGTCCTTGCCGTGATCGGCGGGACCGGGACGGCCACCCTTGGGCTCGTCCGTCTCTCCGTGAGTGTCTTTGGTCATGTTCGTGCTCTCCTTCAGTGGCTGTGCCGACGGCGTTGTCGCACGGCGACGTAGGCGACGACGAATGCGCTCACGAGTCCGGCGGCCGCGACACCACGGGGTTGCTGCCGGACCCGGTCGAGTTCGTGGCGCGCGCCGGCTTTCACGCGGGCGGGCACGTCCACTTTGCGGTGCAGCGCATCCACCGTGGATGCGAGAGCGGCCCGTTGTTCGGCGACCGAAGGTTCCGGTTGGGGCTGTGGGTCGGTCATCGAAGACCGTCCTTGACGGTGTCGACGTCGGTGCGAACGCTGTTCGCCGTCCGCTCGGGTACGGGCGGCAGCGCGTTCTTGGCGCGGCGGGCTCCGACCGCCGCCACGACACTGCCCACCACGATCAGCGCGGCGGCCACGATCAATGCGGCCAGCCACGGGTCGAGTGCCGTCGCCAGTCCCAGTATTGCGGTGGCGACGAGGGCCCCGAATCCGTACAGCAGGACCAGCACGCCCGCTCCGGAGACTCCAGCTCCGATCCCGAAGCGCGTTCCCTTGTCTTTCACTTCGGTGAGGGCATGGGTCATCTCGGTCCGTACGAGTCCCGTGACCTGATCGGTGAGTCGTTCGACGAGTTGGACCGTCGACAACTCGTCGAGATCGTGTGCAGCGCCGGGTGGCTGGACCCGCGGGGCATCGCCGCGATGGATTTCGGTCATGTCCGTGCTCCTTTCTCGTCTCCGCTCCGCCTACCCGGAAGCCTTACCGGCAAAACACAATGCCTCGCCGGCCGGCTCACCGATGCCGCGACTGCAGGATTGTGCCGAAGCCCCAGAGTCCACAGAACATCGCGAGGGCCGCTGCGGCGGCGACGGCTCCGGCGACGGGTGAGATCACGAAGCTGAAGATCAACGCGACCACGCCGATCAGCGCCAGCCCGAGGGTGGCGATGCCGCAGATCGCGAGGCGATGCGACGCAGAGACGAGATCGGGGAGAGCGTGCCGGCGGAAGAGTAGGCGGTGCAGGCCGGCAGGGGCCACCAGGAGCATGGTGGACGTCACCGACAGAGCGACCGTTGCCAGATAGATGGCAACCTCGCTGTCCGAGAGGTCCTCGAAACGTTCCTGGAACGGCAACGTCAACAGGAACCCGGTGAGGAGTTGCACACCGGTCTGCACGACGCGAAGTTCCTGGAGAAGGCCGCTCCAGTTCCGGTCGAGTCGTTGAGTCTCGGTCTCGTGCCTGGCGCGGAAGTTCCAGTTCGCATCGTCCCGATCCGGTCCTCGACTGTCCATCCCCCACGAGTACCCCATTGACGGCCTCGAGGGCACGATTTCGTGTGGAATACGTGACGAAAACCGGGCCTGCCCATCGTGAGATGGACAGGCCCGGTTCCGGAGTACGGGGACTAGCGTCGCCCGGCCGCGCTTCGCCCGGTGACGAGCTTGACCAGGAACAGGAGTATCACCGCGCCGAGGAGGCAGGTGAAGAAGCTGAACCAGAGACCGCCGCCTTCGACGTCGGTGCCGAAGAGGCTCAGGATGAAGCCGCCCAGGAGGCCGCCGACGATTCCGACGACGATGTTGAGGATGATGCCCATCTGAGCGTCGGTCTTCATGATCTTGCTGCCGATCCACCCGGCGAGGCCGCCGATGATGATCCAGCCCAGAATTCCCAGTCCTAGCACGTATCAGTCCTTTCGGGGGAGAGTGGTGACCGGCGATTGCCGATTCCACTCGGAGAAGAGACGCTCGGTGCGGGCCGGTCGTGAACCGGCCCGCACCGTCTCACTGTTCGGCGCGTTGGCGTGCTTCCTGCGCTTCGGCCTTGCCTCGGGCCTTCTCGGCTTCGGCTTCCTTTGCGGCCGCCTCGCGCTGGGCCGCCGCCTTGTCCTGCTGCGCCTTGCCCTCGCGGGTGAGGTCGTCCTGACCGGACACCGCACCCGCGGCTTCCTTCGCTTTTCCCTTGACGTCTTCGACGACGCCCTTGACGGCCTCTGCGGGACCGCTGTTGTTCTCAGCCATGTTCGTCACCTTTCGGTTGTGGGCGGAAGAATTGTGGGTACTCACCGCGCTTGCGCGGCTGCCTGCTTCTCGGAGTGCGCGCCGTCGTTGGACAGGCTGCCGCCGGAATTCTCGAGGTGGGCGCGTACGAACCACTGGAACTTCTCGAGTTCACCGGTCTGCCCGATGAGCAGATCCTCGGTGATCGGGTCGAGGTCGCCGGTCTCGGAGATCGCCTTGCGGTTGTCTTCGACGACACCGCTGTAGACGAGGTCGAGTGCACCGAGGTGCGCCTGCGCTGTGTCCCGCTTCACCGAGTAGTCGTCCCACGTGCGGTCGCGGGCGATTGCGGCAGGGGTTCCGTCGGGCGATTTCCCCAGCGCGGCGATGCGTTCGGCGACGGCGTCCGCGTAGCCCCGTACCAGCTCGACCTGCGGGTCGATCATCTCGTGCACGCCGATGAAATTCGGACCCACGACATTCCAGTGAATGTGCTTGAGCGTCAGATGCAGATCGTTGTATGCGCTGAGCCGCTTCTGAAGTATGTCGGCGACTCGCGCGCCCTGATCGTCGGAAAGACCTGGCACGGTGAACTTCGACATTCTCGGTCCTCTCTTTCGCTACTACCTGCCGGCGGAACTTCGAGGCATTGGGTGCCCCGCTCGGTTGTCGGGGGGCGAGGCGCCGGATGACTCACCGCGTACCCGTGGAGAGAAGTCTCGAATCGCCGGGACCCCGCCTCGCCGCAACCTGCGATCGTGCCGAACAACGTTCCTGACTCGATCGCTGAAGTTCCGACAACCCGACCGTACTACAAAATCTATGTCGAGCAAATCAGATCTTCTGCGGTGTCGATCGCGGATGCGCTGTGGTCGGCAGATCTCGATTGGGCAAACGCTCCGCCCGAATCGCCCCGTACCCACAAGAGAGGCACTATTTTCGGTCTGATTCGACCAAAGGGTCGACCGTGCGCACGCCGAGGAGGAGCAATGCTCAACGTGACTCTGCTTGTGGTTCTGCTCGTTGCGAGTCTGGGGGGCGGCGCTGCGCTCCACGGCCTGGCCGATCGAAGGGCGGCACGATGAGTGCCGGGCACACGCTGCCTGCGCGGCAGTCGACGGCATTGCGCACGGGCACGGTGCGATGGTTCAACGCCGAACAGGGTTTCGGTTTCCTCGCCCCGGCCGACGGATCCGACGACATCTTCGTGCACGTCTCCGAAATCGCCGGCGACGGCCACCGCATTCTCGAGGAAGGGCAGCGCGTCAGCTTCGCCGTCTGCCGCACCGAGACCGGCGACCAGGCGCGCGACGTCCGGATCGCCTGAGCCCACCGAATCGAGTTCGTCGAACCCGCAAGTCGGGACGCATTCGGCACGCGCTCGCACTTTCGTTCGCCGGCGGGTTGAGGGTCGCGGCAGCTGGGTACGCTGCCGAGGAGTCGCAGAAACCGACGACACAGACGTGGAGTGCAGATGGCCGAGGTCGACGAGGTTAGACGAATGAAAACGAGATCCGGTGTGCCCGTGGAGCTTCGTGTGGCGGCGGAGTTCGAACAGTTGCCTGTGGTGCGCGCCGTCGCGGAGACTCTCGCCGTTCTGGGAGACTTCACGCTCGACGACGTGGCCGATATCAAACTTGCCGTGGACGAGGTGTGTTCGGAGCTGATCGCGGCTGCGCCGGGAAGTGCCGAACTGACGTGTTCGTTCGCCGTCACCGAGACTGGGTTGCACGTGACGATCAGTGCACCCCTCACCCGCGGTGGAGTGCCCAACCGGGAAAGCTTCGGCTGGCACGTGCTCGAGACGTTGATGAATGCGGTTTCGGTATCGGAGGGACCCGTCGGCAACGGGTCCGTAGAACGGACCGTGGCGGTGGAACTGGTCAAATACCGGGGCACCATCTAGTGTCACCGGTTTCGGAACGCAGCGAGCGGCACCGTCCCGGCAGAGACGACTACAAGGACGTGGCGCCCGCGGTGGCGCGCCTGCGAGCCCTGGACGCGTCGTCCGGGGAGGCGTCCGCGCTGCGCGACGAAGTCATCACACGCTGCCTTCCGCTCGCCGATCACATCGCCCGAAGATTCGGCGGGCGCGGCGAGGCGCACGAGGATCTGCTGCAGGTCGCCCGGCTCGGGCTGGTCAAGGCCGTCGACCGCTTCGATCCGGACCGCGGCTTCGACTTCGTGTCCTACGCAGTGCCCACGATCATGGGCGAGGTTCGCCGGTATTTCCGCGACACCGGCTGGTCGATGCGGGTGCCCCGGCGCATGCAGGAACTCCACGCGTTGATCACCAAGGCCGTCGACGAGCTGTCGCAGGAACTGGGACGGTCACCTTCGGCCAGTGAGATCGCCGCCGAACTCGAACTCGACGTCCGCGAAGTATCCGAGGGCCTGCTCGCAAAAAATGCCTACCAAACACTGTCGATGGATGCGGCCATGGGTGATGATCCCGACGACCTTCCCCTCGCCGAGACGCTCGGCGAGGAGGATCCGGAGCTCGCGAACGTGGAAAGTCACGCCGCCGTGCGGCCGGCGCTGCAGAAACTTCCGCCGCTCGAACGCCGCGTGCTGATGTTGCGGTTCTTCGGATCGATGACCCAGACGGAAATTGCCCAGCGCGTGGGCGTCTCACAGATGCAGGTCTCGAGGATTCTGGCGCGCACCCTCTCCGGACTGCGGGAGCAACTGGGCGGCGGCTGAACACCCCGGGTCAGCCACCCAAACCCGCGACCGTCGATTCGAGCGACGCGGCGTGGAACTCCAGATCGCTCTGCGAGCAGTCGCGGTCTTGCGGGAGTTGCTCGCGCAGTTCGGCCCGGGTCACGATGACCAGGGACTGATGCTCGTCGCCCAGCTCACCCGAATCGACGATGGTGGGGGCGCCGCTCTGCAGGATCAGGGCGGGATCCGGCAGTGGCGAATCGAGAAGTGTCTGCAGGTGCGTCGCGGTCACGTGGGTGTTCATAGTGCCCGGCATACCCGGAGGCGCCGCGTTCGAACCGTGTCGGTTGGTGCTGCCGCGACTCGGGCGCACGGCACCTGGCGATCGCGCTCGGCGCCGGCACCGGGGGGCGGTGAACGCGCTGGTCTCGACGACGCTCTGGACGCCGTGGCCTGGACGGGGAAGAGCGCGCGCGCCACCTCGCTGGCGCTGGCACCGCAACCCCCGTTCGGTCCTCTCGACCCGGAGATCCGGGAGAGCGCGGCCGCGTTCGTGGACGCACTGGCAGACGGGATCCGAGCCGAATTCGCCTTCGCCGACAGCCGCGACGCTCATGTCGCCGCCTGTCGGGCCGCGGAGGAACGGCTCCGCAACTTCGAGGATGCGGTGTCCTCCCACCGCGGTCTCACCCGGGGTTCGTCGATGAGCGCCGGAAGCATCCTCCGGCCGTCGGCGGCGGCGCTGAGTTTGCTGACCGGGGAATCTCCCCCCTCACCGTCCGGGACGGGATCGGTGGACGAAGGCGGTCCCCGGGTCGAGTAAAGTCTTCTCGACGGTAGAGACAACTGCTGCGTTCGTTCAGTGGGTGTCCTGTCGGTTACACCCGGAATTTGAGGTGTATCCGAGAATGACCGAGACTGCGGGTGAGCGCCCTGAGTCGTCGATGTCCCCTGATCTCGACAGCGCGACGATCGCTGCCCAGTTGGGCTCCTTGGCAACCGCGTTGGACGAGTTCAATCGCAATTCCGGTTCGCAGGTGGAGATGAGCCTGTTGCTTCAGCGGGTCTGCGATCAGGTGGTGGACGCGATCGCCGACGCCGACATGGCCGGGATATCGCTGCTGCGCGACGGACGGGTGGTGACCGTCGCGTACACGGACGAGGCGGTCCGTGAGATCGACATTCAGAACTTCCAGGCCATCGACGGCGACTACTTCGGTGTCGCCGGAACGCGGAAGGTCGTCAAGGCCCGGCTGGGGGAGGCTGCGGCCCGATGGCCGTCGGTCGCGGACAATCTCGACCAGGCCGGCATGCGCAGCTTCCTGTCCGCGCCGCTCGCCGTCGACGAGGCCCTCGCCGGCACACTCAACATCTACGGGCAGGGGGATCACGGGTTCAGCGAACTCGACGCGGTGGTGCTGCTCGTCTACACGACGGCGATCGAGGGCCTGCTGAGGAGCGCCCGCAGCGTGGAGTTGGCCAGGAACGAGGTTTCGGGCCTGACGAGGGCGATGAAGTCCCGAGCGGTCATCGAGCAGGCCAAGGGAATCGTGATGGCGCTGCGGGGCGTGCCCGCAGACCAGGCATTCGAGATCCTCGTCGCGCAGTCGCAGCAGGAGCACGTCAAGTTGGCGGAGGTGGCCCGCCGCATCGTCGACTCGGTGACGACGACTCCCGAATGAACCGAGGCGGACAGTGCGATCAGTCCACGACCGGGGACAGCGAACCGAGGAAGGACTGCGCCCAGCGGTGCACGTCGTGGTCGAGCACCTGACGGTGCAGTCGCGACATGCGGCGCCGTCCCTGCTCCCGCTCCGGGTCGAGCGCGGCCATGATGGTGTTCTTCACTCCGTCGAGGTCGTGTGGGTTGACCAGGTAGGCGCCCCGGAGTTCGGCGGCGGCACCGGCGAACTCGCTGAGCACCAGCGCACCACCCAGATCCGCGCGACAGGCGACGTACTCCTTCGCGACGAGGTTCATCCCGTCCCGCATGGGGGTGACCAGCATGACGTCGGCGGCCAGGAACAGCGCGATCAGCTCGCTGCGATCGACCGGCTGGTAGAGGTAGTGCACGAATGGCCGGCCGATCTGACCGTGATCACCGTTGATGTGGCTGACCTGCTCCTCGATGGAACTGCGCATCTTCATGTAGTGCTCGACGCGTTCACGGCTGGGGGTGGCGAGCTGCACCATCGCGGTGTCGGACGGATCCAGGCGGCCCTCGTCGAGGAGTTCGCCGAGCGCCGAGAGGCGCAGGTCGATGCCCTTCGTGTAGTCGAGCCGGTCGACTCCGAGGAGGATCTTGCGGGGGTTCCCGAGCTCGCGGCGGATCTCGGCGGCCCGTTCGACGATGGCAGGATCGGTGGCCTGTTCGACCAGTTGCCGCGAGTCGACGGAAATGGGGAACGCGCCGACCTGCACGACCCGGTCGTCGAGTGTCACCTTGCCGAGTGCACTGCGCACGCCGACGCCTGCGGTGGTGGTGTCGAGTCCCAGAAGCCTGCGCGCCAGGAACAAGAAATTGTTGGCGCCGCCGGGCAGGTGGAAGCCGATGAGGTCGGCCCCGAGCAGCCCCTCCACGATCTCCTTGCGCCACGGCAACTGCATGAACAGTTCGACGGGCGGGAACGGGATGTGGAGGAAGAACCCGATGGTCAGGTCGGGGCGCAGCTCCCGCAGCAGGCGGGGAACCAGCTGCAACTGGTAGTCCTGCACCCACACGGTTGCGCCCTCGGCCGCGGTGCGCGCGGTCTCCTCGGCGAAGTGGCGGTTAACCTCCAGGTACGAGTGCCACCAGTCCCGGTCGAAGACCGGTGCCACCAGCACGTCGTGGTACAGCGGCCACAGCGTCGCGTTCGAGAATCCTTCGTAGTACAGCGCGACCTCGTCCGAGCTCAGCTCCACCGGGTACAGGTCGATCCCGCCGGAGACGATCGGTTCGACCTTCGTGTCGGGCACACCGGGCCAGCCCACCCAGGAACCGCGTTCCCGGTCGTGAAGGATCGGCTCCAGTGCTGTGACGAGGCCTCCGGGGCTCCGCTTCCAGCGAGTCGTCCCGTCGTCGACTGTTTCCATGTCCACGGGCAGCCTGTTGGCGACCACCACGAAGTCGGACGTGCCGTGCGGAGCAGTGTTCTTCACGCCGAGCGCCCACCCTGGTGAATTCCCTGGGCGACCAGCAGGAAGGCGTCCTCGAGGTCGGCGCAGAACGGGATCTGTGCAGCCATCTTCATCGCCGTCAACGGCCTGCGGAGAGCGTTGTTTCCCGTCACCGCCCACGGCACGGTGAGCCTGCGGGCGCGGGCGGCCATGGTGCCGAGTACCGGCAGAGCAGACGCGCAGAAGAACTGCACGTCCGTCAGGTCGAGCACGAACGGAAGTCGTTCGCTGATCGCCTCGTCGAGATGATTCCCGAAGGTGTGCAGCGTGGTGACGTCGATGTCACCGGATATCCGGACCACGAGGATCCCGCCGGCACCGGGCGCACTGACGACGGAGAGCCGCCCGTGCTCGGGCTCGACGGCCCAGCTGAACAGCGTCGAATCCTCGTCAGGGTCGTAGTGTGTCGGCAGCGCACTGAGAACAGATTTCATGTCGTTTCCTCACGGTCGAGCGACGTTAGGAGACAGGCACGACATAAGGCGCGTGAACCGTGCCCGTCCATTGCGGCTGGGGGCTCAACCGTGCAGGACTCCGACGTTACCCCATTGTGTCAACGGCGGGGGCGCGCTTTTCTGCGCAGGATCGTCACCGATGCCACGGCGGCCACGCTTCCGCTTGTCCCACTGCACTTCTCGGTGTCCAATCGGGGTATCGAACCGGAGCGCGGCGTAGCTTGTTCGCGGAGTGGGTAATCGGAACGGATGGAAATCATCGCCATCGTGATCCTTGTCGGCGTCGTGACGTTCGTGATTGCCCGCCGCCGTGCGCACAATCGGAAACGGAACTGATGCGGGTCGGCCCTACGGGCGGCGCCGCTTCTTGTGCGAACTGTCGCAGAAGGGAGCGATGCTCGTCCGCCCGCACCGGCACAGCGCCACGGTGGCCCGATCGGTGCCGAGCGGGTTACCTTCGGGGTCGAGGATCCGCGCGGCACCGCGCACCAGCAGTGGACCATCGGGGCAGACCGTGATCGTGACGTCGGATTCGTCGGCCCCGGCACTGGGAATGGAGTTCATATGACTACCTTGCACTCTCCGTCGATGTCGGACACGGTCGCGCAATCGGGAACGTCCATGCCCTTTCCGAAGCCGCGCGGGCCCGTCAGCGACCTCCTGTTCTCCATTCTGCGCGCAGACGTCGCCGATGCCGAGCCGTTCGTGGCGGCGGCACGCTCCCTCGCCTCGTCCGCGCGCGACAGCCCGCGGGCGTTCCTCGTCGACGAGGACGCGCAGATCTGCCTGACCGCGCTCTACGAACTGCACCTGCAGGGGATCACCGGTGTCGGCGACGAATGGGAGTGGAATAGCGACCTGATCGCCGCCCGGTCGGCGCTCGAGGTTCCGTTCGACGCCGCGATCCGTGACGTCGCCGATGCGCCGACCGGCGCCGACGACGTGGTGGCGGCACTGTGGGCGATGACCGCCCCCAGCACGGCGCCCGGGCTGTCCGGTCACATGGCCCACGAGGCGGATCTCACCCAGTTCCGGGAACTGCTGATCCACCGTTCCCTGAACCAGTTGCGTGAGGCCGACGTGCACACACTCGGCATTCCGCGACTCGCGGGCGCGCCGAAGGCGGCGCTGGTGGAGGTGCAGTCCGACGAATACGGCGGCGGCAGACCCGAGCGGATGCATTCGGCGCTGTTCGCCACCACCATGCGTGAACTCGGGTTGTCCGACGACTACGCGCACTACATCGACGCGGTGCCCGCCGTGACGCTGGCGTCGCTGAACGCGCTGTCCCTGTTCGGCCTGCACCGCAGCCGACTCGGGGCCCTGGTGGGACACCTGTGCGCGGTGGAGACCACGTCCGCGTTGCCGAGCAAGAAATACGCCGCCGGACTGCGCCGCCTCGGATTCGGGAAGGCGGCTACCCTGTTCTTCGACGAGCATGTGGAGGCCGACTCCGTGCACGAACAGATCGTCTGCCGCGACCTCGCCGGCGGACTGGTGGCGGCCCGGCCCGACGTGGCCGACGACATCCTGCTGGGGGCCGCGGCCTGCCTCGCCTTCGACGACC
Source organism: Rhodococcus sp. IEGM 1307 (assembly GCF_030056915.1). Lineage (NCBI taxonomy): Bacteria > Bacillati > Actinomycetota > Actinomycetes > Mycobacteriales > Nocardiaceae > Rhodococcus > Rhodococcus sp. IEGM 1307. Next base: position 251,172 of record NZ_JASHKW010000006.1, on the reverse strand, counting down.
TCGTCGGCGACCACGTCGCACGGTGCTGGGAGGAGAACCGCACGTCGCTGCGGCAGCCGCCCGGTTAAAGGGTCAGGTGCCGGACGCGGCGACCGCGTGCTCGAGATCGCTGAGCGACGTCTCCAGGTGCGTGATGATCCGCTGCAGGTGCGGGACGGCGTTCCGATCGCCCACCACGCCGACGTCGAGCTGACCGGACCGGCTGGTGAGGGTGATGCTGAGCGCCTGACCCCCGAGGACCGTCGGCGCCGGATACACCGCGTCGAGGCGGGCCCCGTTCCAGTATCGCGGCCTCGACGGGCCCGGCATGTACGAGATCATCACGTTGAACGGTGGGGGAGTCTCGTCGACGAACCGGCGGACCGGCTCGAGCAGGATCGGGCTGATCGCCAGCGCACTCATCAGCTGGAACTGGGTGTGGCTCAGCGCACCGAAGACCCGGTTGGTGTGCTCGACCGACTCGCTGATGCGGGCGAGGCGTGCCGCCGGATCAGCTTCGTCGGTGGCCAGGCCGACGACCATCGCGCCGACGCCGTGATCGCGGCCGCGCGGTCCGATCATCGTGCCGCCGAGGTCGAGGGGCACCGGCAGCATCGCCGTCAACGGTGCGTCCGGGAGCGCGTACTGCTCGAGGAGATACCGGCGCAAAGCGCCCGAACACATCGCGAGCACCACCGCGTTGATCGTGGTGCGGGCCGCGGTGGCCACCGACACCAGGCGCCGGATCGGCCACGATCGTGCCGCCAGTTTCCGGGCCCGGCCGACCGGAACGTTGAGCATCGTGGGCGGTGACTGCAGAGGCAGGGTCAGATGCTGCTCGCGGACGCCGTCGTAGGCGACCTTCGCGAGCGCGGGCAGCACCCCGACGATGCTGGTGGCGGCCCGCACCCCGGCCCGGACCACGGCCACCGGCAACACGGATTCGCGCCGCGGCACACCGGCGACCCCGGGAGTCCACGGTGCGGGGCAGTCGCGGGCGTCGGGGTCGGTCGACAGCGCGTGATGGAGAAGTCGCAGCCCGGCCGGTCCGTCCATCAACGACAGGTGAATCTTCGAGAACACGGCCGTCCGTCCGTCGGCGAGCCCCTCGATGACGTGCATCTCCCACATCGGGTGCTGCGGATCGAGCGGCATGCCGTGCATCTGGGACACCAGCGACAGCAGGTCCTCCATCCGGCCCCGGCCGGGGACCGCCGTGTGCCGCACGTGGTAGCCGAGATCGATACGCTCGTCGAACGACCACCAGGGGTAACTGGCCCCGCGGAGCGGGCGTACGGCGCGCCGGCGGAACGTGTCCGACGCGCCCTCGTGCGAAATCAGCGCCTCGAACATGGCCCGGGCATGATCGGGCCCCGACTCGCGCGGCGGTTCGAACAGTTCGAGCGCACCCACGTGCATGGGATGCGACGGCGTCTCGAACAGCACGAACATCGCCTCGGTGGGACTCATCACCGACATCCAGCGCCTCTTTCTCATGCTCGGGACACGGCCCGAGCATGCCCCGGCGCATCCCACGTCTCCAGGGTAAGCAGAACACGGAAACTTCTTCCGCAAGGCCGTTTTCGTGCCCCGCCTGCTCAGCCGCGGTCGAGCTGCGGAAACACCGTCTCGCGGGCGAGGAGCAGAACGGCGGCGGCGACGGGGATCGCGAGCAGCGCCCCGACGATCCCCAGCAGTGCGCCACCGATGAGGACGGCGACGACGGTGACCATCGGGGGCACCTTGACGGTGCGGCCGATGATGCGGGGAACGAGAAGATAGTCCTCGAACAGGCGGAGGGCGATGAAGAAGACGATGGTGGCCAGTGACACCGGCAGGGAGACGGTGAGGGCGACCAGTGCCACCACCACGCCGGCGAGGGTGGAGCCGACCACCGGAATCAGATCCAGCACGGCGACCAGGACGGCCAGCAGCAACGGGTAGGGGACGTCGAAGGCGACCAGCCACACGAACGTGAGGATGGCGGTGATCAACGAGATCAGGAGATTCCCGAGCACGTATCCGCCGACCTTCGCGAAGATTTCGTCGCCGATCAGGATCGTGCGGGGTCGCCGTGAGTTCGGGGCCAGGCGGTAGATCGACGACCGGATGTGTGCGAAGTCGGCCAGGAAATAGGCGGTGAGCACGACCACGATCACGGTGCCGCTGATGGCGCTGAACACGAACTTGCCCGCACCCACGAGCCCGCCGACCACCATCGGCGCGTTGCTCGCATCGAGTGCCCGGCGCAGTTCGTCCTGCAGGTGGAACCGGGTGCTGAGTTCCTCCAATACCGGGTAGCGCTGCTCGAGGTGTCCCAGGTAGTCCGGGGCGTTGTGCACGAGTGCGCCACCCTGCGTCACCATGGGCGGGATCGCGGCGGCCAGGAACCCGGCCAGCACGGCGAAGGCCAGGACGAAAACCGTTGCGACCGCAGCCCATCGGGGAAAACCGTGCCGCACCAACCAGGACACCGCGGGTTCGAGGCCGATCGCGAGGAATGCGGCGACGGCGATGAGGACCAGCACCCCGCGGGCCGCGAGAACGACCTCGATCAGGGCGTATGTGACGGCGACACCGGCGGCCCCGGCCATTCCGATGAAGAACGGGGACCGGCGATCGAACCGCGGTCCGGGCTTCCCGAGCGGATGCGTCGCCGTGCTGATACGCGCCGCGCCCTCCTCCGCGGCCACGATCGGCTGCTCCTGCGCGGGGGAATGCGGTTGGGCCACGCTGTCGTCGTGACCCCCGGCGCCCGTGGTCACGGCCGTCTGACGACTCTGTCCCGCCGTCCACTGCCAGCGGTGTCCCGGCCGATGCGGGGACACCGATCCGCGGCGGTCGTGCCGGGTCTCGTGGTCGGCACCCCCGCCGATGCGGGTGCCGAGCGGCAGTAGTCGTCGATCAACTCCACCGCACGATCCGCGCAGACGGCGGGCGACGGCATCCGCCCGATGCCGAGGCCGTCGATCACGATGACACTGCGGCGACCCAGTCCTTCGACGCCGAGTGACCAGCCGAACGTGCGGTTCCACGCGAGCACCGCGTTGCGTCCGGGCAGATAGTGCAACCGGAGCGGCAGAACGAGGACGGCTTCGATGCCGTCGCTGTCCCACCAGTCGATGGAGTCGGCGTGAACGGTTCTGGCCACTGTGTGGATGTAGTCCCGAACGGTGCGGGTGTCGGCAATGCCTGTTCCGCTCTTCATCGTCCACCGCCTCAGCTGCTAGACGATCGACATACCCGGCCCCGCGACAGTTGAAACTTCACCCACCGAGGTGTGTGTGCTCGAGCGGCGCGACCCGCCCGACTCCGGGTAGCCTCGCCGCATGCCTTACGTGGAGCGCTCGGGAGATGTGTTCGTCCTGTACTTCGGCGAGGAGGGGGAACCGGACAGCGAGAACGCCTTCCACCCGGATTGGATCGACAGCATCGACGGCCTCCTCGACCAGATCGAGCAGCACGACGGCCCCGCCGCCCTGGTGACGACAGGACCCGGAAAGTTCTACTCCACCGGTCTCGACACCGCCTGGGTCGTCGCCAACACCGACAAGCTGAACTCCTACATCGACCGGGTGCAGACCCTGTTCGCGCGGATCCTCACCTTCCCCCTGCCGACCGTGGCCGCGCTGACCGGGCACACGTTCGGCGGCGGCGCCATCCTCGCCGCCGCCCACGATCACCGGGTGATGCGTGAGGACCGCGGCTACTTCTGCCTGCCGGGCATCACCATCGGGGCGAGTTACGCGCCGGGCAGCATCGCGCTGCTCGCGGCCCGCCTGCCCGCGCGGGCCGTGCACACCGCCCTGGTGACCGGCCGTCGGTACGGCGGCGTCGCGGCGAGCGAACTCGGGTTCGTCGACGAGGTCGCCCCCGAGCAGCAGGTGCTCACCAAGGCCGTCGAACACGCGCAGGGGCTCGCCGCGACCCGCGGACGCACACTCGGTGAGATCAAGTCCTCCCTCTACGCGGACGCCGTCGCCTCGCTCCGCACCCCGGTGGCGAACCTCGAATCGCAGGAGGCGCTGAACGGCGGCTGACGGGTCGCCGGGCGCGCCGAGGGGTGCCTGCCGCGAAAACGGGTACTACTCCCGCGAGGAGCGGGGCGTCGGGCATCCGTTCTCACCGTCATCCGGAGGCGACCACCATGAAACGCGTTCTGACACTTTTCCTGTCGATTCTGCTGGCCGTCTTCGTGCTCGCCGCGTGCGGAAGCGACGGTGACGACTCGTCCGGTTCGGCGGAAACGGCGCACGGCGGGGACCATCCCATGTCCGGCATGCCGTCGATGTCCATGTCGATGCCTGCGGGGGCGGGTCAAGCGGGCGGGCAGGAGATCCTGATCTCCGATTTCAAATACACCCTGCCCGGCACGTTCGCGCCGGGAGAAGAGGTCACCGTCCGCAACGACGACACCGCCGAACACACCGTGACGGCGGACACCGGCGACCTGTTCGACGTGGAGGTCGAACCGGGTGCGACCGCGACGTTCACCGTCCCCGGTCAGCCGGGCACCTTCGCGTTCCACTGCACGTATCACCCGAACATGGTGGGCACGCTCGAGGTTCGGTGACCCCGTCAGTCGAGCGGCTCGGTGCGGAACACCTCGCACCGGTCCGCGGCGGCCGCGAACGCCTCCGGGGAGGAATTCGCGACCGTCCCGGCCTTGAGGAACATGGTGACCCCGTGCGGCACCCGGATCGGAAACTCGTGGAGGATCCGGGCCCGCTCCGACACCGGCAGGGCGACCAGCCGGACGCGCTCGCGGCGACGCCCCCAGGTCAGCTCCCCGCGCCCGGCGGCCCGCGCGTTCTTCGCCCAGTCCGATTCGGCGTATCCCGCGACGACGTAGCGCCGGCCGTCCACCTCGTACGGTGACACGGGCGTAGACCGGAGCACGCCCGTCTTCCGGCCGGGGACGGTCAGCGCCGGCATCGGCATCGGAACGCCCAAGCGATGCAGGCCCACGATCACCTTGTTCACGTGGGCGAGATACCAGGGCGGCAGCACTCTTCCGGTCCGGCGCACCATGTCCTCGACTATTCCGAACCCGGTGCTGTCGTGGCAACCACCTCGTGCTGTGCCGGCGCCTCGCTGTCTCGCCACCAGCAGAACACGAACAGCGCCAGCGACGCGACGAGTGTGGAGACCACCCACACCGTGAGGGCGATGTCGACCCACGACCCGATCGGCGGGCTTCCCGGCAGGATTCCGCGCAGGGGCACGACGGCGAACAGCATCGCGGCCATCCAGCCCAGCATGTCCGTGTTGACGGCGCGCTTGCGGCGGAACGTCTGCAGCGCGACGAAGGCGGCGAGGCCCGCGAGGATCGTCATCATCAGCAGCAGGATTCCGGCGTAGATCAGGTTCCCGCCCGTGCGCGCGAACATCAGCGCGGCGCCGGTGCCGTTCCGGGACAGGTCCGTGTCGACCGCCACCTCCTCGGCGCGCGTCTTCCACCCGTCGACCCGGCCTTCCAGCAGCAGGGCCGTGGGCACCAGTTCACGGTCGGCGCCGAGGCCCTGGTACGCCTCCACCACCATCGGATTCACCTCGAACCGGTCGAACGGCCAGTAGGCCGCGTTGCCGGTGGCGATGAACTCGGTGTCGAAGGTCGTGGCCGAGGCGCCCGCCCGGAAGACGATTTCCTCGTGGCTGGTGCTCGGGATGAGCAGCAGCGTGATGTCCCGGTTCAGTGTGTCGCCGTTGGCGTGGAGGAAATCCTCACCGACGGAGATCGTCACCTCGGCCTGCACCCGGTCGGTCGTCGGCTGCAGCGACTTCGCCGTCACGAGGACCACGACCTCGTCGCTACCGATCTCGAACGCTCCGTCGTCGTCGCCGGTGCGGCTGCTCAACCCGTACACGGTGAGCGACGCGGCGTAGATCAGCGCGAGGAGAAGCGCCGGGACGGCCCACTGGAGCCGGGGGTGGGATGTCATGGGCGTCGGCGGATCACAGCGCGGCGGTGGTGTTCTCGGGGTCGATCAGGATCTTCGCGTGCACCTCGGGGCTGCCGAGCGCGGTGAACGCGGATTCGACACCGGCCAACCCGACGGTGCCGGTGATCAGCGGCGTCGGGTCGACCTTTCCGTCGGCGAGCATGTGGAGTGTGTCGCGGAATTCGCGGGGGTCGTAGGCGATGGCGAAGCGCAGGTCGATCTCCTTGTTGATCGCCAGAGCGGGCCGGAAGGTGTCGGTCTCCATGCAGACCCCGACCACGACGACACGTGACCGCAGCGGCGCGCCTGCCAGTATGCCGTCGATGACTCCGGGCATGCCGACGCACTCGAAGACGACCGGCCCGGACGGTGTCGCGCCCACCGCGTCGGCGAGGGCGAAGGCATGCCACCACGGCAGCTTCGGGATTCGACGCAGCTTCTCCATGGTGTCCAGTCCGAGGGCGAGTACCTCCGTGATGGACGTCGTCTCCCTGCGTCGCGGATAGGACGTCCAGGGTGACGCCGTGGCAGGGTCGACGACGACGTCGGCGCCGCATTGCCGGGCGAGCGCCCGCCGACGCGCGGAGAAGTCGGCGGCCACCACGGTGCGGACACCGGACGCCTTCAGCATGCTGATCACGGCGAGACCGATCGGGCCGCATCCGATGACGATCGCGGTCCGGCGCTTGCCGACATCACCCTTCCGCACCGCGTGCCACGCCACCGCCATCGGCTCGGTCAGCGCGGCCGCCTCCGTCGACAGCCCGTTGGGCACCGGCAGGGTCATCGACTCCTGCACCACCACCTGTTCCGCGTAGCCGCCCGGCGCCGAGGCCGACAGCCCGGTCAGGTGGATGTCCGACCCGGTGCGCACGATGGGCAACGCAACCACCGCGGTACCCACCGGCCACCTCTTCCGGCAGCCGGGCCCGTAGCCGGCGACGGTGCCGCTGAACTCGTGCCCGAGCACGACTCGCTGGTGGGAGCGCATGAAGTCGCGGTAGCCGGTCTCGGCCGCCAGTTCCGCCATCTCGTCGGCGTGCACGCGGGCGTGCAGGTCCGAGCCGCAGATCCCGCACCGGGACACATCGATCAGCACCTGACCCCTCACGGGGATCGGAGGCGGGATGTCATCCACCTCCAGGCGAGCCTCGGTGCAGATGACAGCCTTCATGCCGACTCCTCGGGTGCGGTGGGCCTCCGTTCCGAACGTAGAACACTCCCGTCGCCGAGACACCACGATTGCCGAATGGCTTCAGGGTTGTCCCGCCCCGGCGATCGGTGTAAACCGACAGCATGAGCGTCCTCGGTCAGATGGACTCGTTACGTCGTGTCTTTCCCACCGCCCGCCGCAACCGGGCAGACCTGTTGCGCTGGTTGCGGCGCCGACCGCAGCTACTCGCCGCCGTCGGGGTTTACGAGTTCGCGCTCGCGACGAGCGCCAGGCTCGACCCCCGCCTCAAGGCGCTCGGCGAGATCAAGGCGGCCGCACTGACCAACTGCGAGTACTGCCTCGACATCGGATCGGCGTTCAGCCGCGCTCTCGGAGTGAGTGACGCGCAGTTGCGCGCCCTCCCGAAGTTTCGTGAGAGCAGCGAATTCGACGACACCGAGAAGCTGGTGCTGGAATTCGCCGAGGCCATCACCCGCACACCCGCCCACATCGGCGAGGACCTGCGGCGCTCACTGCTCGCCGAGTTCTCCGAGGCGCAGCTGACCGAACTCGCCGCGGCCATCGCCTGGGAGAACCACCGGGGACGGCTCAATCAGGCGCTCGGTGTGCGTCCCTCGGGTTTCTCCGACAGCGACTTCTGCGTCGTGCCCGAGCAGTAGCCGACGGAGTCTCCGAACTCGGTCCGATCGACGTCAGACAGTCAGCGGCAGCGGGAACGGGACAACCCGCCGAGCACGAAACCCAACCCGATGCCAAGCATCCACACGTCCTTGGCGACGGCGATGCCGTTCTCGTTCGGCCAGATGCTGCCGGGGTTACGCAGCGCGGGCGTCCTCGCGTACATGGCCACGAGGCCGCCGGAGAACCCGGTGAGCGCCGCCCCGGCCACGGCGGAGGGCACGAACGGTGTGAGCAGTGCTGCGCCCGTGCCTATCTCGGCGACCGACAGTAACTTGATGAATCGTTCCGGCGGGATCGCGTTCAGGAACGGGAACGCCCCCGCCGCCATCCCGTGAATACTCTGGGCGGTCTGCTCGTCCGCCGACCATTTCTGCATCCCTGTATGGAGGATGAAACCCCCGGTCGCGATGCGCGCGGGAAGGTCGCCGAGTGTGGTCAGTCGCATAGTGGTCTCCTGTCGTCCGGGTCGAACCAGAGAAACTGTTCCCTCCTCAGCCTCCCACTCGGTCGACGACCGGGAGCGGTTTCGACGGAGCAACGGCGCCGAGCGGACGGTGGACACACGAAGCCCGGCGGTGGCGGCGGAGGTGTGGGGCATTCGGCCAGTGTCGTCACGGCCCGCTGTGGGAACGCTGAGAGCGCGTGGCCCACCCCGCGGCGGTCTGTTGTACTGAAAGTCGCGGGGCACAGAGAGGAGAGGCGGTGCGAGTTCTTCTGGTCGAGGACGAACGGCGTCTCGCTGAGACGGTGCGCCGTGGACTGACGGCCGAGGGGTTCGTCGTCGACGTCGAGCACGACGGCCTGTCGGGTTTCGAGGCGGCGCTCAGCGGCGACTTCGACGTGGTCGTCCTCGACATCATGCTGCCCGGGAAACACGGGTACGACATCGTGCGGGACCTGCGGCGTCGTGAAGTGTGGACTCCGGTGCTGATGTTGTCGGCCAAGGACGGCGAATACGACCTGGCGGACGCGTTCGACCTCGGCGCCGACGACTATCTGATCAAACCGTTCTCGTTCGTGGTGCTGGTGGCCCGGCTGCGGGCGCTGATCCGCCGCGGCGCACCGCGGCGTCCCCCCGTCCTGACGGTGAACGGACTGGAACTGGATCCCGCCCGGCATCGGGTCACTCGCGACGGCATCGCGCTCGCGCTGACGCCCCGCGAATACAGCGTCCTGGAGTTCTTGATGCGGAACGCCGGGTCCGCGGTCACCAAGCAGGAGATTCTGCAGTCGGTGTGGGACACCCACTACGAGGGCGACGACAACATCGTCGAGGTGTACATCGGTTATCTGCGACGCAAGGTGGATACCCCGTTCGGCAGAAACAGCATCGATACCGTTCGCGGGGTCGGCTACCGGCTGAAGTCCGGTGACGACTGACAGGTACCGTCCACGGGGAGGGTGATCACGAATCGCGCCCCGCCCGTGTCGCTGTCGGTGACGTCGATCGTGCCACCGTGTGTCGCGACGATCTCGGCGACGATCGCCAGGCCCAGTCCCGCACCCCCCGAGTCGCGGGTGCGGGGGGTGTCGAGGCGGACGAACCGTTCGAATATCCGCTGCCGGTCCAGCAAAGCAATCCCCGGCCCGTCGTCGGCGACCTCGAGGACCGCTCCGTCGGACGACGTACGGCAGTTCAGGCGGATCTCACGCCGGGCGTGACGCCGCGCGTTGTCGACGAGATTGCGCACCACCCGCGCCAGTTGCTGCGGGTCGCCGACCACGCGGACCGGCGCGATCGCCGCCCGCACCACCAACTCCGGCGACATGTCCCGCACGCGGGCACTCTCGGCGTACATCAGGTCGTCGATATCCACGTCCACCGACGTGTGGGTGAGCCCGTTCTCGTCGGCCCGGGCGAGGAGCAGCAGGTCCGCGAGGAGATGGTTCATGCGGCGCGCCTCGGGCAGCAACGACTCGTCGACCAGCGACGTGTCGACCAGTTCGGGGCGGGTGTGCGCCAACTCCAGGGCGGCGGTGATGGTGGCCAGCGGGCTGCGCAGTTCGTGCGATGCGTCGGAGACGAATCGTTGCTGTGCGCGGTGACCGGACTCGAGCCGGCCGAGCATGCTGTTCATCGTTTCGGCGAGCCGGGCGATCTCGTCCTGGGTGTCCGGGACCGGGACGCGTTCGTCGAGCCGGTCCGTGGAGATGGCGGCCACCCGCGCCCGGATCCGTTCGACGGGCAGGAGGGCCGCGCCGACGAGTCGATAGCTCGCCACCGCCACCAACGCGACGACGACGGGGCCACCGATCGCCATGAGCAGGGCCACCGTGCCGAGAATGCCCTCGATGGGTTCGCGGTCCGCCCCGACCACGACGGTCGCGGGACCCGACGGCGACTGCGCGCCCTGTTCGACGATCCAGTAGTCGGGTTCGCCGCCGAGATCGATGTTGCCGAGGTACCGCGAATCGCCGGGCGGCACTGGCTCGAACGTGACAGGGAGGCGGTCGGCGCCGGGTGAGGCCGCCACGACGATGCCGGCCGAGTCGATGACCTGGATGGTGCCGATCTGGCCGTCGGTCGCGAACAAGGAGCTGTCGAGGCCCCCGGGTGCCGCGGTCCGGAGTTCCTCGACGATTTGCCGTGCGCGGGTGTCCGCGGCGTCGCGCGCCGAATGCTCCAGCGTCCGATACAGCACCACGAGCAACGCTCCGCCCGCGAGGACGAGGCAGATCGTGACCACCAGGGCGGCCGCCGCCGCGGACCGGGCGCGCACATTCCACGACCTCGGGTCGAGCAGATTCCGATCCATGGTGTCAGTGTTGCTCATCCACCTTGATCGTCTCCGACGACGGCCAGTAGAGCGTCGACGAAGGACGTCGCGGTGGCCCCGTCGAAGAGGTCGGTGGCGTACACCAGTTCGGCGTCGATCCCGGCCGGCCTGCCGGTGGAGTCGTGGCACTCGGTGAAATGAAAGTGGAGATCGCATTTCGCCACGTCGAGGGGCCGCGGGGTGATGTCGAAACGGAGGCCGGCGACGTCCAGGGTCGCCGGGGTGAAGTTGTTCAGCGACATCGCGACCTGGAAGAACGGGTGCAGCGACGGCGACCGGGGCGGGTCGATCAGGTCGACGAGTCGCTCGAACTGCAGGTCCGCGTGCGCGAAGGCACGCAGTTCGACGTCATGGGTATCTCGGATCACCGCCGCGAGCGTGTCCCCGGGATCGACCCGGGTCCGCAGGACGACGGTGTTGACGAACATCCCGACGACGTCGTCCAATTCCGGGACGTTCCGACCGGCGACCGGGGTGCCGACGGCGATGTCGGTGTCTCCGCTCAACCGGGCGAGCAGGATCGCGACCGCAGATCGCAGCGCGGTGAACACCGTGGCGTGATGTCGGTGCGCAAGCGACGCGAGCGTGACATGTGCGGTCTCGTCGATCCGGAACGTGACGCGTCCCGCGCCGTACGTCCAGTTCTGCGGCCGCTGTCGGTCGAGGGGCAGCCCCACCTCGCCGGGGAGTCCCGACAGTTCCTGGGTCCAGAACGCGAGTTGCCGCGACGCGACGCTTCCCGGATCGTCCTCGGTGCCCAGCATGTCGCGACGCCACACACTGTACTGCGGGTAGGTCACCCGGGGCGGCTCCCAGCCCGGGGGCGCGCCCGCGGTCCGGCTCGCATACGCGGAGACGAGATCGCGTGCGACCAGCGCCAGCGACCATCCGTCCGCGGCGATGTGGTGGAGGACGCACGCGAGGAGGTGATCGCGTGCGTCCAATGCGAAGAGCCGTGCGCGCAAGGGGGGTTCGGTCCGCACGTCGAACGGCGCCCCCAGCACCCGATCCACCCGGTTGCCGACGTCGTCGGGTCCGGCGGGGATCGGCGCCAGATCCGGTAGGGCATCGTCGACGGACAGCAGACGCTGATACGGCCCCGACGCCGAGTCAGGGAAGACGGTGCTTAACGCACCGTGGCGCGCCACGACGTCCGCCACAGCGCAGCGCAGCGCGTCGACGTCCACCGCCCCCGCCACCCGCACCGTGAACGGAATGCTGTACAGCGGCGGGGTGGTGGCCGTGCGGTCGATGAACTGCTGCGACGGCGACAGCGGTACCCGGTCGGGCACGGCGGTGGCGGCGATACCCGGAGCGCGCACCGTGCCGGATCCGGAAGCGTCCCTGTCGTCGATCCGCTCCGCGAGCGCCGACACGGTCGGGGTCTCGAACAGCTCACGCACACCGAGCGTCGCGTCGAGTTCTGCGTTCAATGTCGCGACCACCCTCGTGGCGGACAGGGAGTCTCCGCCGAGGTCGAAGAACGAATCGCCCGCCGCGACGGCGGGGACACCGAGCAGTCGGCCGAACACGTCGGCGACCGTGCGCTCGGTCACCGTGTCCGGTTCGCGTCGAGGGGTGGTGGTCGTGCGGAAGGCGGGGGCGGGGAGTGCGCCGCGGTCCAGCTTCTTCGTCGGTGTCAGGGGAACCGCGTCCAGCACGGTGATCGATGCGGGAACCATGTAGTCCGGCAGGAACCGTGCGAGGTCGCGTCTCGCCGACTCGGGCGTGGTCTGCGACTCGCGCCGCACCACGATGTAGGAGACCAGGACCGGGTCTCCGGCCGGGTTGCGGTACACGACCGTGGTGGCGAAGTCGATGTTCGGGTTCCTGCGCAGCGCGGCGTCGATTTCGCCGAGCTCGATGCGGAATCCGCGGACCTTCACCTGATCGTCGGCGCGTTCGAGGAATTCGAGGGTGGTCGCGTTCGTCCACCGGACCCGGTCACCGGTGCGGAACATGCGGGATCCCGGCTTGCCGGCCGGGTCCGCGACGAATCGTGTGGCGGTCAGTGCCGGTTGCCGGTGGTATCCGCGGGCGAGTGCCGGCGTCCCGAGGTACAGCTCGCCGACGGCCCCCGGCGGGAGGGGGCGCAGCAGCGGATCGCAGACCGTCGCCCGCACGCCCCGCATCAGGGACCCGATCGTCACCCGGCTGCCCGGGTCGAGGGGGTCGGTGAGGGTGACGCTGCACGTGGTTTCGGTGGGCCCGTAGGCATTCCGCATCGTCCGGCCGACCGCCCACCGATCAGCGAGGTCCTGCGGGCACACCTCGCCTCCGACGAGGACCAGCTCCAGGGAGTCGAGCCCGTCGGGTTCCACGGTCGCCAGCGCGGACGGCGTCGACAGCAGATGGGTGATGCGTTCGGCGCGCAGCAGTTCTCGCAGTTCCGCCCCGCCGTACACGTCGGTCGGTGCGATCACCAGGGTGGCGCCGCCGATGCACGCCGCGAGCACCTCGACCAGTGCGGTGTCGAAGCTGGGCGATGCGAAATGCAGGACCCGCGAATGTGCTGTGACCGCGTACTTGTCCCGAATCTCCTGCACGAGGTTGGCGAGACCGTCGTGCGTGACGACGACCCCTTTCGGGACCCCGGTGGAGCCGGAGGTGTAGATCACGTAGGCGGGGTGCTCGATGCGCACAGGGCTACCGCGTTCCGCGGTCAGCGGATTCTCGTCGCCGTCGTCGAGGCTCAGCCAGCGGATGGTGCCGGGCAGGCTATCGCGCGCCGCGCGGACGGTGAGACCCAGCGCCGCGCCGGAGTCGCCGAGGGTGTAGGCGATCCGGTCGGTGGGGTGGGTCGGATCGACGGGCACGTACGCCGCGCCGCTCCTGACTACTGCCCACAACGCCAGCACCGATTCGTACGACCGCGGAATCGACACCGCCACCAGGTCCTCGGGTTCGACGCCGTGCCCGGTCAGCACCCGCGCCCACCGGTCGGCGGCCTCGTCGAGTTCGCGGTAGGTCACCACCCGCCCTCGGTCCCGGACCGCGACGGCGTCGGGGCGGGTAACGACGGTCGCCGCGAGAATCCGATCCAGCGTCACAGGTTCCGAATCCGGCAGTCCGGAGGCCGGAGTGAACGCCTCCCGCTCGGCGTCGTGGAACACGTCGAGGTCGGCGACCAGGCGGTCCGTGCCGGTGGCGGCATGGAAACGCGCGAGGAACACGGTGAACCGTCTCTGGTGCCCGGTGACCTCGTCCTCGTCGTACAGCGCCGGACTCGCCTCGACGTCGATGCGCGGAACCGAGCCGGGTGGTCCCGGATAGATGTTGACGGCCAGGTCGGCCGTGGGACCGGTCGTCAGCACCTGCACGCGTCCGCTGACCGGACCGAGAGTGATCTCCTGCTTGAACAGCATCACGTTGACGACCGGACCGAAGTGGGTGAGACCCGTTCCGGCAGAGGCGGTGTCCTTGCCGATGTCCTCGCGGCGGTACCGCTGATGGCGGAGCGCCCCCGTCAAGGCCGTTCGGGCCGCCCGCACCGCCTCCCGCACCGTGCCGGTGCCGACACCGCGCAGAGGGAGGGGAAGGACGTTCGACACGGAACCACCGGCGCCGCGCAGCCGCGCAGATGTCCTGGCGGACACCGGAAGTGACAGGACCACGTCGTCGGCGCCGGTCATGCGGGCGAGATACGCGGCGAACGCCGCCACCACCACCACGGTCGGGCTGTGCGCGTTCCCGTCGTCGGTGGGACGCAAGAGGTCGCTGCTGCGGTCCGCGCTGCCCCGTGCCACCAGCACCGAGGCGCCGGGATTCGGGGTACGTCGTCCGCTGAGGCCGACCATCGGGGGCAGGTCGCGGACCTGCGCCCGCCAGTAGGCGCGGTCGCGTTCGAAGCGGGGCGAAGACCGGTAGTCCGCGTCGTCCGCCGCGATCCGCCCAGGATCGACCGTCCGGAACTCCGGAGGCCGGTCGCCGTCGATTCCCGCCACGTACAGTTCGGCGGTGCGGCGCATCAACATCATCGCCGCATAACCGTCCATCGCGACGTGGTGGGCACGCGAGTACCAGTAGGTGCGCTCGGCGCCCACCTGCAGAATCGTCGATAGGACGAGTGATTCGCCGTACATGTCGACGGGGGAGGTGCAGTCATTCCGCATCCACCGTTCGGCCGCGTCGACCGGATCGGGTTCGTCCCGCAGGTCGACCACCGGCACCGGCTCCGACGTTCCGGTGCCGAAAACCTGGTGGGGCCGGCCGTCCACCTCCCGCACGGTGAACGATCCCAGTTCGTGGACGGCTCGTGCGGACGCGTCCGTCAGTAGGTCCAGGCGTACCGGACCACGCAGGTCCACGTACTGGGCGATCACGTAGGGAATCTCGGGGGTGAGCTGCTGTGCGAACCAAATGGCGTGCTGCGCCTCGGTCAGCGGGACGACCCGCCCGGGTAATCGCACCCGCATCAATGCCTCCTCACAACGACCGAGCCCAGGGACGGGACGACCGCTGATGGTGACACACGCACGCTGTGAAATCGCTGAGGGCCGTCGTCGCCGCGACCCCACGGGGGAGTCGCGGCGACGACGGTGTGAGACCGGCGGCTCAGTGGGCGAGGACGACGGCCCCGTCCGTGTCGGCCGCGGCCGCCGACCCCGAACCGGGCGCGCTCAGTTGCGAAATCCGGCGGGGCAACGCGAAGGCCACGACCGCGCCCAGCAGCGCCGAGATCGCACCGATCACGAACGCGATCGTGATGCCGGTGTCGGTGTAGAAGACCGCACCCTGCATGACGGTCGCGATGTGCGAGTTCAACACCGAGAAGACGATCACCGGGAGGATTGCGGGCAGGATGCTCTGGAACACCGCCACCATGCTCGCCGTGGTCGCCTGCAACTGCGGCGGCACCGCGGCGATGAGCAGGTTCGGGACGGAGGCGTACCCCATGCCCATTCCCACGCCGAGGAGTGCGGCGAAGCCGATCAGGAGTGCCTTGTCGTCGTGGACCATCGCCGTGAGCAGGCAGGCGGCGGCCATCACGAGCATGCCCACGACCATCAGGGTCCGCGGGCGGACGTTCCGGGGGACCAGGGTTCCGACGATCAGCCCGCCGATCACCACGGCGCCACCCAGCGGCGCCTGGAAGATCGCGAATCCCTCTGCGCTGATGCCGAATCCGTAGCCGAGCCCCAGGATCGCCGGGGTCATGCACATCATCGGGAGCATGATCGTGAACACCGCGGACGTGCCGTAGCAGAATCCCGCGCCGAGCGCCGTCAGGAACACCGGCCGCTTACCGAAGAACCGGATGTCGATCAGCGGGTCCGCGAGCAGTCGTGCGGACACCGTCCACGCCACCAGCAGGGCGACACCGCCGGCGAGGAACCCGATCGTCGACCCCGACGCCCAGCCCCACGAGGGCCCGAAGCTCACCCCGACGAGGATGCCGGCGAGTCCGGCTCCCAGGAGCGCCGCGCCGATCAGGTCGATGCGGGCGCGCAGGCGCACCGGCGATTCCGCGGTCGTCGCCCGGATCAGGACGGCGAGAATCACCAGACCGGCCACGAAGAACCAGAAGATGCTCCGGAAGCCGAAATTGTCGATCAGCCAGCCGGTGAAGAACGGTGCGGGGATCGCGATGAGTCCCATGCCGCTCGTGGCGATGCTGACCGCCAACGCCACCGTCCGGGCGGGGAAGACGTCGCGGATGAGCGAATAGCTCAGGAACAGGCAGGGCACGAGCAGACCGGTGAGGGCGCGGCCGGCGATCAGCACCGCGTACGTCGGTGCGATCGCCGAGATCAGCGACCCGAGCGCCGACAGGCCCACGGCCGTCAGCAGGAGTCTCCGTTTGCCGTGTGTATCGGCGAGCTTGCCGATCAGCGGGCAGGTGATCGCTCCCACCAGCAGGAACGCCGTGAGCAGCCATGCGCCCTGCGTCGTCTGGTAGTGGGTGACGATCTGCGGCAACGCGATCGAGATCATCATGTAGCTGACCGCGAGCATCTCCAGCAGCAACACGATCGAGGCGAGCGAGAAGATCAGGCGGGGTGTCCATCGCTCGGTGGTCGCATGGGTGACCATCATCGGGTCCTTTCGAATACCTGCACGGGACTCGTGACGGCGCCGCGGCACTGCGGCGCGGCCCGAGCCGGGCGGTAGGGGTGGGTGGTCACATTCGGTGGTCGAAGTCTCGTGAATGTGTAATTGACATCACAGTTCTCGGGGATGCTGCACGCCATGCGGCGTTCCGCCCAGCGGGAAACCGACCGGCGGGTGTTCCCCGGTTGACGCGAATCGGTGAATCCCGAACGCTCCTCGAGCGAGGATCGACTCATGGCCGAAACGCAGCGCGCGCAGGACCTCCGCCGGCTGAGAACGCCACGCTCGGCGGCCGTCGCGGGGATCGTCTTCGCCGTGCTGTTCGCCACCAGCCTCGTCCTCCTGCGGACCGCGCTGCCGGCGGACCCGTTCGACGAAACCCCCTGGGTGGGCAGCGGCGAGATGCGGATCAAGGCGGCCCTGCTGCTTGCTCCGTTCGCGGGGATCGCGTTCCTCTGGTTCATCGGCGTCATCCGCGACCGGCTCGGCGACCTCGAGGACCGATTCTTCGCGACGGTGTTCCTCGGCAGCGGATTGCTGTTTCTCGCGATGGGTTTCGTCTCGATGGGGGTGGCGGGAGGCGTCCTCGCCATTGCCCGTCACTCGGGCAGCTCCGCGAACGAGATCGTCTATTTCGGCCGCGAGATCATGCTGCAGATCAACCACGTCTACGCGCTGCGTATGGCCGCGGTGTTCATGATCTCGCTGGGGACGATCTGGCTGCGGACCGGCTTGATGCCGCGATGGCTCGTCGTGACCACGTATTTGCTGGCCCTGGGGCTGCTGGTGATCGTCGACTTCAGCCTCTGGTCGACGTTGGCGTTCCCGGCGTGGGTGCTGCTGGTCAGCGTCTACATTCTGGTCACCGGACGCCGCGCGAGCGCCGCCGGGAACGGATCGTTCAGGTCCGCGCCGGCGTCGTGGAGACGAAGTCGTCGATGATCTCGACCACCGCGGCGGGATCCTCGAGGTGGGGATAGTGCCCGACACCGTCGAGGACGGCGAGCCGGCTCCCGGGAATCGCCTCGTGCGCCGCGTATCCGTGCGCGACCGGGATGATGCCGTCGGAATCGCCCCAGATCAGTTGCGTCGGGAGACCTTCGTTGAGGTACAGACGGCTCAGCGCGCTCACCGCCTGCCCCCGATGGTCGACGACCGCGCGGAGCGTCCGCAGAAACGCCTGCCGGGTGGCCGAATCGGACAGCGACGAGTAGGCGTTCCACATCTCGTCGCCGCGGACCGAGTGGAACCCGGCCGCCGCCAGCCAGCCACGGACCTTGTTTCCGGCGTCACGAACCACGGTGGGCGCCACCAAGGGCAGGACGAACTCGGACCCCGGCGCCGCCAGCAACCGCAGGGTCCAGTTCACGTCCGGTCCCAGTCCGCCGCTGCCGATGAGGACCAGCCGGTCACACAGTTCGGGATGCTGATAGCTGAACTGCATCGCCACCCCACCGCCGAGGGATTGACCGATGACGGTCACCCGTTCGATGCCCAGTTCGTTCAGGAGGTCGCGCAGCCACGCGGCGAACGCGCCCAGCGAGTAGTCGCCGCGCGGCTTGGCGGAATCGCCGTGGCCGGGCAGGTCCGGCGCCAGGACCCGGTACCGCTGCGCCAACTGCGGGAAAACGGCACGCCACGTCGCGGAACTTCCCGCCATCCCGTGTACGAGCAGCAGCGTCTCGCCCTCACCCTCCATCCGGTATGCGACGGCGTCCCCGTGCAGTGTGAGGTGCTGGAGCTGGGACATACAACGACCTCCCGATCGTCTGATGCAGCGGTCTCTCGGTAACGATAGGGGAGATTCGCCCGATATCGTCATCAACTGCGGCGTGGGAACTTGATCTCAGTCCCGGGTTGATCTAGCAGGAACCCCGACGCGAGGCTCGAAAACAGGAGGAACCCGCATGAACGCTGTGTCGAGTTCGGCCATCGCCCGTCCGCGCGTCCTGCTGATCGACGCGGATGTCGAGAGATCCCTCGTCGAGCGCCTCCGGGACGCGGGGTTCTTCGTCACGAGGACATATGCGGAGCCGGTGCGGTCGCGGATCGAACCCCCCGATGTGGTGATAGTCGACGCACGATCACCACATCTCGACGCCGACACCACTGTGCGTGCGTTGAAGGCGATGCGATTCGCGCTCGCCGTTGTGGTGATCGGCACGTTCCGTTCCGGCAACCGGCGCAGCGACCTCCTCGAGGCCGGCGCCGACGACGTGATGGAGATGCCTGTCGGGGCGGACGAGCTCGTCGCACGGCTCCGCGCGATCCTCCGCCGGGTGAAGCCTGAGGTGCCCGCGCAGGTGCCCGACGGCGCGCAGGACGTCTGCCTGTGCGAGGAACCTCACGAACCCGACCACGACGGGCTCCGCACCACGCTGACCAGGACGGAATTCGTCCTCTTCACCGTGCTCGCGCAGAATGTCGACCGGGTCGTCACCCGCCGCGACCTCATGCTCATGGTGTGGGGTGTGACGGTCGAATCGAAGACGAACGTCCTCAATGCCTACATCTGCTCCCTGCGACGGAAACTGGTGGCCGTGGGATCGCCGTACGTCGTCCACACCGTGCGCGGCGTGGGATTCGCCCTCGGCGAGGTCGAGCGTCCCGGGAGCATCGATCCGGTCCGTCAGGTGCCCGTCGCCGCCTCGTGACCCCGACCCGGCGGCGCGAAGAATGCGAGCGCGCGTTCGAGCACTACCTCCGGCCTCTCGTCGACGAGGAAGTGTGAGGCGCCCTCGACGACCTCGACACCGAAGTCATCGGTGTGCTTCTCGAATCCGCCGAGGAACTCCGGGCGCACGATGGGGTCTTCGGCGCCGATGAGCACCCGGGTGGGGGTGCCGAGCCGGCGGTTCCGGTACGCGCCGGACATGATCCGTGCGGCCTCACGCATGATGAAGCATCGGTAGAGAGCGGACGCTGCGTCGGCGCGGGCAGGTTCGCGCAGCTGGGCGGCGAACATCTCGATGTCGTTCTCCGAACAGGTGTTCCGGTTCGTGGTGAAACCCCGCAGCAGGTGGTAGGTCAGTCGTTGACGCCCCCGTCCGAGCAGGCGTGGACCGAGGAACGGTGCGGCGATCACGGGTTCGAACCAGCCGTGCCGTGCGATCGTCAGCAGCAGCCGTGGATCGAACCGAACGAACGGGTGGGGGACACCGAGACTCACGTATTTCCGCACACGGTGCGGCGCGCGCAGGCACAGCTCGTATCCGAGCAGAGCGCCCCAGTCGTGCGCGATCAGGCAGACCCGGTCGAGTTCGAGCGCGTCCAGTAGCGCGACGACGTCGGCGAGCAACTGCTCGCGGGTGTATCCGGTGGGCGGGGCGTCGGTCCAGCCGGCGCCGCGCAGATCCGGGCAGATCACCCGGTAATGCGCGGCCAGCCCGGGGAGGACCCCGCGCCACTCCCACCAGTTCTGGGGGAAGCCGTGGAGTAGCACCACGGGTTCGCCGTGACCGGCCTCGGCCACGTGCATGCGCAGGCCGGGGAGTCGGAGGTAGCGGTGCCGGACACCGTCCAGTGCGGGAAAGGTGTTGTCCGGCTCGCCGTTCGGTCCGGAAACTCTGTCGTGTCCGCTGGCCTCGTGTCTCATGACATCACGCTACTACGATCATAGTGCCAAGTCACTATGTTTATAGTAGCGTGTGACGCCAACGAGAACGACAGCGCTCGACGCAGCGATCGACCTGGTCGGAACCGAGGGACTGCGATCACTCACCCACGCCCGGGTCGACGAACGCGCCGGCCTCCCGAAGGGGACGACGTCCAATTACTTCCGCACCCGGGCGGCGCTGCTCTCCGGCACCGTCGACGCGATCGTGGAACGCGAGATGGCCGAAGTCGGTGTACTGGCACCGACATCCGCAGACGACCTCGTCGACGCGCTCTGCGGTCTGATCGACTACACGACCGTCGCCAACCGAACCGTCACCGCCGCACGGCTGGTCCTGTTCCTCGAAGCCAGCCACGACCCCACTCTCCGGGAGGCGCTGGCACGGGGGCGCGCGGCCATGGAGGCGTCGGCCGTCTCGGCATTCCACCGGCTGGGAGCACGGGATCCACAGACCGCCGCCACCGCAGTCATGGCCTGCGCAGAAGGCCTGATCCTGCATCGCATCGCCCGACACGACACGACGGATCCGCGGCCGACGTTCGAACTGGTGGTCCGGGCCGCGCTGAGCTGACGGCCCGTGTTCGCCGGCGAGATTCGATACCCGGATCGGTCACCTCCGGTCGCGCCGGCGGAAACCGATCAATCCCACTGTGATCAGTGCGACCGCGAAAACCAACTCCCACACGATCGGTGCCGGGTCGAATGCTTCTCCAGGCAGTTTCGGAAGATGACTGAATGGTTCCAGGTCGAGGACCCAGGCCGGGAGGCCGGAGAGAGCGCCGACCATGAAGATCAGGATGAACGTCACATAGACGGCCCATGCGGCAGGCGCGAGGCGGGGCAGCAGTCCGAACAGTGCCACGGTTACTCCGGCCGATATCCAGATCGCGGGAAGCTGAACCAGCGCGCCGGCCACCGTCGCGGGGAGCTTGCCCGCGATGTCCCCGACGGCCGCGCCGTACGTCACTCCGACGGCGACACCGGCGACGACGATGGCGACGGCTGGGCCGAGCACCGCGAACAGCAGGTGGCTCAGTGCCCACCGGACGCGGCCGACCGATCCTGCGATCACCGGCTCGCCGCGTTGCGCGGCTTCCTCGTAATGAAGCCGGAGTGCGGCGGAGATCGCGTAGGCCGACGCGGCGATGCCCAGCATGGTGAGCGCGAAGGCGACGAAGACGTCTTCCACGGTTGCATTCCCGCCGAGGCGGGCGAGGACGTCGTTGATCGTCCGGCTGTCGCCGAGTTGGATGCCGAGCCCGTGAGCGGCGCTGCCGAACAACAGTCCGTACAGGAGCAGGGCGACGGTCCACGCGAGCAGTGTCCCGCGGTGCATCCGCCACGCCAGACCGACGGGCCCCGCGAGAGCAGGCCCGGCGGTCTCGTCGCCGGGGCGTTCGGCGATGAGACCGCCACCGATATCGCGGCGGCGGAGCAGCACGTAGGCGGCGACGGTCGATGCCGCGGTCCCTGCCACATGCAGGAGAAGTGTCCACCAGCGCTCCTCGGCGAACGGGCGCAGCTGCAACGACCAGCCCTGCGGCGACAACCACGACAATGCCCCGGAACCGGCATCACCGACGGCGCGGAGTGCAAAGAACACTCCGAGTGCGCCCAACGCGAACCCGCGGGCCGTGCGGGCGGAGGTGGTCAACTGCGCGGCGACGCCGGCTCCGCCGGTGAACACGAGACCGCTTGCGGCCAGGGCGGCTCCGTAGCCGATCGAGCCGGCCAGCGGCAGGTCGAACATGCGCAACACGACGCCGAATGCGGTTCCCGTCACAATCGACGCACCCGCGGCCACGACGATCGCGGCGGTCAGTCCGGCGTACCGGCCGACCGCGGTCGAATCGATCAGCTCGGCGCGACCGGATTCCTCCTCGGCCCGGGTGTGCCGGATCACGGTCAAGATCACCGCGACGGCGATCACGGTGTACAGCGCACCGGCTTTCCAGATCGCCACCGCCCCGGGACTGGGGTTGAATATGGGTCCGTACATGGCGATCTGGGCGGGACTGGCGGCGGTCGCCGCCGCAAACTCCGCTGTCGACCTGACAGTGCAGCATGCTGCCGTTGATCACGATATCCGCGACGCCGGGGATGTGGTGCAGGTCGCCCGCGTCGCCGAGTAGTTCGGCGGTGATCAACGTGCGGCTGAGGTGACGCATCGAGTCGACGGCGCCGCTGTCGACTGTCTTGCCTTCACGGATGATCGTCACCCGATGGCAGAGCGCCTCGACCTCGGAGAGGATGTGGCTCGACAACAGGATGGTGGCGCCGCGGTCGACCGCTTCGCGGGCGCACGCGCGGAAGACTTGCTCCATCAATGGGTCCAGACCGGAGGTGGGTTCGTCGAGGAGCAGAACCCTGGCGTGTGACGAGAGGGCCGACACCAGGGCTACCTTCTGCCGGTTACCTTTGGAGTAGCTCCGCGCCTTCTTGCGCGGATCCAGATCGAACCGATCGATGAGTTCTCCGCGGCGTTGTTCGTCGAGTCCGCCGCGCAGTCGTGCCAGCAGGTCGATCGTTTCGCCGCCGGACAAGGATGGCCACAGTGTGACGTCGCCGGGCACGTAGGCCACTTCACGGTGCAGCGCGACTGCATCGGACCACGGATCGCGACCGAGCATCCGGGCCTGACCCGACGTGGCGCGCAGGATCCCGAGCAGTACACGGATGGTGGTGGATTTTCCGGAACCGTTCGGCCCGAGGAAGCCGTGGATCTCGCCGGTGTCGACGGTGAGATCCAACCCGTCCAGTGCGTGAACGTGACCGAAGTGTTTGTGAAGACTGTGCACTTCTATGACGTGGTGCATGTCAGCTCCTGTCCTGCTCAACTGTCGCTGATCCACCGGCCGGTGTACTAGGGCCTTTCGTCCGCGTTCTTTCGTTGCCGCAAACACGCGCGACCATCGGGCGAGGTGGTGACCAATGACCCTGACGCGCCGATGGAGCCAGGACCCACACTGAGACTTCGGGGACACGGACCGGGAGGAATTTCCTGTGCGAACCGGCAGAGTGGCTGTTCTCGTCTTGGGCTGTCTGAGCGCCCTGACCGGGTTCGCGCTGCTCACTGCCGCGGTGTTTCTGGGGTGGGCCTACTTCATGCAACGCGACGGTGGGCACTTCACCTCGCCGCGTGAGCACTTCGAGACGAGTGAAAGTGCCCTGGTATCGGAGAAGGTCGATCTGTTCGAGGGCGCCGACTTGCCGGAAGGGTTCAGCACCGAGGACCTCGGCCGGGTACTGCTGCGAGCCACCGCGACCGATCCCAGCCAGGAGATCTTCATCGGGATCGGCCCTCGTGACGAGGTCGACAAGTACTTCACCGACGTTGCTCGCACCGAGGTGACAGACGTGCACTTCGATCCGTTCCGACCGACCTATCGGCAGATTCCTGGAACCCGGCCCGCGGAAGCACCAGGGGCGCAGTCGTTCTGGTCGACCTTTTCATCGGGTCCCGGAACACAAGAAGTGCGCTGGGAGCTGCAGCAGGGTGCCTGGACGGCTGTCGTGATGAATGCCGACGCCGCCCCCGGGGTGTCGGCCGACATTCAGGCCGGGGCACGCCTCGCTTTCCTCGGACCGCTCGCTCTGAGTGTCCTGATCGGCGCAGTCGTCTTTCTGATCATCGGAATCCCGTTGATCGTGGCAGGAGCAATCGGTCTGGGTCGGCACGGTCCACCGCAACCACATCCCGTCGGACGGGACGCAGCCGACGACACCCACCCCCAGGTTCCATGGACCGCCTATCCCACCCGTCTCGTGGGCGAACTCGACGAACCACTGTCGCGATGGCTGTGGCTGGTGAAGTGGTTACTGGCGATCCCGCACTACTTCGTGCTCTTCTTCCTCGGGGTCGCGTTCGTCGTCACCACCCTGGTGTCCGGATTCGTGATCCTGTTCACGGCGCGGTATCCGCGGGCCCTCTTCGACTTCGGCGTCGGCGTTCTCCGGTGGTGGTGGCGCGTGCAGTTCTATACCTACTCGGCCCTGGCGACGGACCGCTACCCACCCTTCACCCTGAAACGTACCGACTATCCGGCGGACTTCGACGTCGATTATCCCGTGCGGCTGTCCCGCGGACTGGTGCTCGTGAAGTGGTGGCTGTTGGCGATCCCGCACTACCTGATTCTGTCGCTACTCGCGGGAGGGTGGTTCGGAAGCTGGCGTGCCGGAGCGTTCGCCACCGACGGTGCGCACTACGGGCAGACGTGGCTCGTCGGTTCTCTGCTCGGTCTCGTGGTGACCTTCTCGGCAATTGCGCTTCTCTTCACCGGACGGTACCCACACGGTCTTTTCGACTTCGTGATGGGCATCAACCGCTGGGCGTTTCGCGTCGCGGCCTACGCGACCCTGATGCGGGACGAGTACCCACCGTTCCGCCTCGACCAGGGACCGTTCGAGCCAGATGAGCCCGGGCCTCACTCGAGCGGTGACGATTCCGGTGCCGACACCTCTCCGGAAAGGCCCCACCCATGAAAGTACTGGTGGCGTACGCGACAGCGAAGGGCTCGACCCGCGGGATAGCCGAGAGACTCGGGTCGTGTATCGAAGGTTTCGGGCAGGAAGTCGATGTGCGGGCGGCCGCCTACGTGTCACACGTGCACTCCTACGACGTGATCGTTCTCGGAAGCGCGATCCATGACGGGCAGTGGCTCGCCGACGCCTCCGATGCGGTCGAGCGCCTGCGGTCGCAGTTCGAAGGGAAGCGAGTATGGGCGTTCTCGGTGTCGTCGGTGGGCGTCACCAGCACGACCCTGTCCAAGCGGCTGGCGCGTTTTCTGCGTCGCGTGACACCGGAGCCGCGAGCGGTGCGGTTGCTGCGGGATGCGGCCGATGTGCGCGATCACCGTTTCTTTGCCGGGGCGATCGCCCCGGGTGATTGGCCGGGATTCGGGCGAGTTGTCTTCAGGCTCATGGGTGGGCACTACGGCGACGCCCGGGACTGGGCGGACGTGTGCGCGTGGGCAGGCACCATTGCCGCCGAATCGACCCGGGACACGGAAAGACGGACCTAGATCCAGTGGTCGGCGCCGCAGAGGCATTGCTCTCGCGGTGCCGGGCCGGTGGAGGCGAGATCGGAGGAGCATCGATGAGTCCATGGAAGAGGCGTGTGACGTGGTCGAGTCTGACAACGCCGCAGCGCGCCGCGCTGGTCGTGGCGGCGGCGGTGCAGCTGGGGCTGGCCGTGGCGGCCTGGGCAGATCTGGCGAAGCGTGATCCCCGCGAGATCAGGGGGAGCCGAACTATTTGGGCTGCCGTGATCGCGGTGAACTTCATCGGACCCATGGCGTATTTCCGGTGGGCTCGCCGCACCCCGGAGGAGGCACGATGAAGGGCCGGAAACCGTTCAGGGTGAGCCGATTCCCTCACTCTGCTTGACCTCGCGGCGGAGCGCATCGAGCTGCGGCGCAGTTCCGAGCGCAATGAGAATCGTGCCCGGGTCCAGACGTCGCTCCAGCGGGGGATTGGCAACGAACTGCCCCGTCGGTGACCGCAACGCCATCAACAGCGAGCCGGTGGCCGCCGCGAGGTCCGCTTCCGCCAGCGTCCGCCCGGCCAGCGGCGAACCAGCCGAGACCTCGACCTCCTCGATCCGGTAGTCCAGTGTCTCGTCGTGCATCACGACGTCCAGGAACTCGGCGACGTGTGGCTGGAGCGCGAAGGCACCCATCCGGCGCCCCCCGATGAGCTGAGGGTTGACGACGCGGTTTGCTCCCGCCCGAATCAGCTTGGACGTCGAACCGTCGTTGCGGGCGCGGGCGATGATGATCAGATCCGGCCGCAACGCACGGCTCGAGAGGGTGACGTAGACATTGTCCGCGTCGGTGTCGAGCGCCGTGATCAGGGCGTGGGCACGGCCGATTCCCGCCGCTTCGAGAACCTGGTCGTCAGTGACATCCCCGACTACTGTCGGGACGTCGAGGTCGGCGAGGCGCTCCGGATCTCGATCGACGACGACGACCGGCATCCCGAGCGTGGCCAGGTACTGCACTCCGGCCCGTCCGACCCGGCCGAAACCACAGATGATCGCGTGCCCGGTCATCCGGCTGATGTGTCTGTCCATTCGCCGACGCTCCATGTGCTGACGTAGATGTCCCTCGATGAGTGCTTCGAGGATTACCCCGAACGTGTATAGCGCCGTACCGACACCTGCCAGTATGAGCAGGATCGTGAAGATCTGGCCCACCGCACCGAGTGGGTGGACCTCACGAAACCCGACCGTGCTGATCGTCGTCACCGTCTGGTACAGCGCATCCAGAATGCCGAAGCCCAGGACGACATACCCGAGCGTGCCTGCAACGACGACGAACCCGAAGGCCCCCAGTGCGCGGCCGATCCTCAGGAGGGGACTCATCACGGTCCGCCCGGCCGGGACGGCGGTGGAGGCGTCTCGTCTCGTCACCGGCGCACGATCAGCAGCGGGCAGGTGAGCGCGTGGAGGAGCGCCCGACTCGTCGAACCGAGCAGCAACGAGGTGAAACCACCCCGCCCACGGCTGCCGGTCACCACCAACTGCGCTCCTTGCGATTGCTGAAGCAAGTGGTGAACCGGTCGATCTCGGACGACAATCTTGCGGACGGACACGTCCGGATACTTGTCCTTCCATCCGGCGAGGCTCTCCGACAGGACGGCCTCTTCAGCGGTCGCGATTGCCGACCAGGGAAGTTCGTTGTCGCTGAGATCGGCTGGGGCAACGGCGACACCGACCACCACCGGGCCGTCCAATGGCGGCGCGTCCGTTTCGGGCATTCCGCGGATCAACGCCACCGGGCAGGGTGCATGACTGGCTACCGCGGCGCTGACCGATCCCACCAGGCCGCCGGTGAACTCTCCGAGGCCACGGGAACCGACGACCAGCATGCGCGCCGACTTCGCGGCGTCGAGCAGGGCCGGCACGGCCGAGCCGTGACGCAACGCCGTCCGTAGGGTGAGGTGGTTGCCGCGCACGCTCCGCCGGGCGAGTTCCGCGGCCGTGGCGAGACGCTGGGTGCCCCCATATTCCACGCCGCTGAACACACCTGCGGAGAGGTTGACGGCGTCACCGAATGTACCGGGCGCCGTCAGGAGGGAGGACACCAGAAGTAGCGGGACTCGATGGTGGACGGCCGCATCGGCGGCCCAGCGCACGGCGTCGAGCGATTGCGCCGATCCGTCCACACCCACGACTATCGGTGAATCAGTCTGCATGTCGATTCCTCGTCTCTGTTCGGTCGTGCCGGCCACGTAGAGAATGTGCCACCGCCGCGTGACCGTCTCGACAGGGCACACAGTCTCCAAATCGCGGAGCGGCCGCTCACAGCGAGTTCACACCGTGGAGAAGAAGGGCGGGCAAACCCGGGACCATCAGTCCGACACCGACCGACACGATCGCGGCGCCGACGACCCGATGATGCGGATTACGGAAGACGCCGAGTCCGATGAAGACGACCGCTGCTGCACCCCCGAGGACGGTGAGGGGAGACGTCACCGACAATGCCGCGAAGCCCACGACGGCGGCGGCCGCGACCCATGGCCATCGCAGATCTCCGGCGTCGAGATATTGTGCCTGCATGACGGCTCCTCTCCTCGTCCACCAGCGTCGGCGTGCCACCATCACGGGACAAGGGTCCTAGGGCCTCACCTCGTCGCATTCCTCGAACGATCCCCCGGAAGGGTCCAAATGCCCTGGTGACGAGATCGCCGGTGCGCGATCGTGGAGTGAGCACGGAGGTGAAGAGAATGGTCAAGCGTTGGCTGGTCATGGAGACCGAGAACGACGACCTGCGAATGCCGTTCGCTACTCGTCTCGCCGGGGCCGGACGGCATCTACCCACGACACATCTCACGACCACGGACCTGATGTCGACCACCCGGCACTCGACTCACATCGACCTCGAGCGGCTCACCGGGATCCGCGAGCGCCGGGTGTCGGTGGGGGACGAGGACTCCTACACACTGGCGATCTCGGCGGCACTGGATTGCCTGGAACGGTCGAATCGGGACGCCGGGTCGATCGATGTGGTGGTCAGTTGCAGCATCACCAAGTTTCACGGCGGGCTCACCCAATGGCTGGAACCGACGATGAGTAGTGCTGTCGCCCAGGCGATCGGCACGCAGGGGGCGATGACCTTCGATCTCTCGAACGCGTGCGCCGGGATGCTGACCGGTGTGACGGTGATGAACAACTGGATCCGTCAGGGAATCGTCGAACGGGCACTTGTCGTCAGTGGTGAGTACATTTCGCAGCTCGGAC
Organism: Rhodococcus sp. IEGM 1307; assembly: GCF_030056915.1. Classification (NCBI taxonomy): domain Bacteria; kingdom Bacillati; phylum Actinomycetota; class Actinomycetes; order Mycobacteriales; family Nocardiaceae; genus Rhodococcus; species Rhodococcus sp. IEGM 1307. The sequence goes on along the minus strand of NZ_JASHKW010000006.1, from coordinate 222,713 downwards.
AAAATGCTGCCCAGCACATCCGGAACATCATGAGCAAGGAGCTCGCGTGCCTCACGCTCGGCGACGCCGGCGCCGCGCTACTCCTCGAGCGTGCCCCTGCCGGATCGGCCGGGATCGGTCTGGCCGGATTCACCACCGTCGCCGACTACAGCCGGCTCTGTCTCGCCTACCCCAAGGGCGGCGACCCCGGCGCCCGGATGTTCACCAATTCGCGCGGGATCCAGCGGGCGGCGATCGCAGACACCCCCCTGTTGTTGCACGAGGTGCTCGACGCCGCCGGGATCTCCCTCCACGACATCGATCACGTGATCACACACCAAACCTCGGCGCGGGCGATCCGCAAAGGAATGGCGGAGGTGACCGCCACGCTGGGCGATTCTCCACGGCACGACGCCGTCATCACCGTCGACCGCTACGGAAATACGGCCTCGACGACCCACACCGTCGCGCTCGTCGAGGAACTCGAAGCAGGCCGCATCCAAGCGGGTGAGACCGTGGCGTTGATCGCCCTCGCCTCGGGTTTGGAGATCGGCGTCGTTCTGTTGACCCTGGACGAGGAATTGGTGGCACGCTATGGGCACAGTCATTGATCGGCTCGACGTCACACGAGGCGGCTGGCGTACCCGCCACAGTGCATTGCATCTCGCGGTGTCGGCCGCCCAGACCTGCCTCGAACGGGCCGGTCGGAATGCCGATGACCTGGACCTGCTCGTCAACGTCGGGTTGTACCGCGACCGGAATCTGGGCGAACCCGCGCTCGCGGCACTCATCCAGGAAGATATCGGAGCCCACCCGGAGGACCCCCACGACGACACGCACGGGACCTTTTCCTTCGATGTCGCAAACGGATCCTGTGGGGCTCTCAACGGTCTGCAGATCGTCGACGGATTCCTGCGGTCGCACACGATCGACTGGGCGCTGGTGGTTGCCAGTGATGCCGATCCCGGACGTGGGATGAGCGAGCACTTTCCGTTCGCGCCGACGGGTGGAGCCATCCTCTGCCGCTGGACCGACGACGAATTCGGCCTGGGGCCCGTCCACTGGATGAATTGCTCGGACGCCGGTGAAAGTTTCTGCGCCACCGTCGGACTCGAGGATTCCCGGAACGTACTGCGGTTCCGGGAGTCGGATTCGATGGACGAGCGATTCGCGACCGCCGGAGCGCAGGCGGCGCGGGAATGCCTGGAGGCATCCTCCCTCGACCTCGCCGATGTCGATTTGATCGTGGCCGCTCCCGCCCGGCGGAAGTTCCGCGCGACGCTCGCCGAGCACCTGGGCGTCCCCGTGCCGCGGATCGTGGTCGCGGATGACGAACGGATGCATACCGCGTCCCTCGTGGCAGCCCTGGACCGCCGGACGGGTGGCATCCCGGCCGGGAATCGAGTCCTGATCATCGCCGTGGGTGCGGGGGTCACCGCCGGCGCCGCGCTGTACAGGGAACACCCCTGACACCGGAAGCGGTCAGGTCCTTCCCACCGCACTGGAACCGAAGGGCTCCCGGGGCCGGGACACCACTTCGACACGGCGGGGTACCGCTTCAGCGTGGTCGTGCAGCTTCGGTACTGGCGGCCTCACTCAGCTCGTTCTCGGAGTCGATCGGGATTCCGAGATCTGCCGGGATCTGTTCGACACCATGGACCCCGCCGTGCTCGACGCCATCGACGTCATCATCGAGCGTGCCACCCGCGCGGGCCTCACCACCTCCCTGTGCGGGCAGGCGGTGTCGACCAATCCCGCTCTCGCGGAACATCTCGTACGTAACGGCATCACGTCGGTGTCCGGGTCTGCAGTACCGATTCGTCCTGCCGGGACCGACAGTGACCGCGAGGGAACAGATGGCCTGTCTCGACCTCGTCACCGAGGTCGCGTCAGGGGCCGACTACGTGGCCAGCAGGTGGCGGACGTCGTAGGCGAGCTCGGTGCGCGAGTGATCGTGGATACTTCCGGTCCGGCCCTGAGACAGCTTCGGGGGCGGGGTCTTTCTCGTCAAACCCAGCATTCGCGAACTTCGGGACTGGACGGGGCGGGAGTTGTTTGTGATCGACGACCAGGTGGCTGCGGCTCGGGAGGTCATCGACCGGGGGGTCTGTGAGGTCGTGGTCCTCTCCCTCGGTGCCGAAGGCGCCCTGCTGGTCACGCGGGACCGCGACGAGTATTTCCCGTCGGTCGAAGTCCCCGTGGTCAGCGGTGTCGGAGCGGGCGACAGCATGGTCGCCGGTGTGGTGGGTGGCCTGGCGTGCGGTCGGTCGTTGAGCGACTCGGTACGGCGTCGCGGCGGGGGCGGCGATGCTGCAGGCACCCGGCACCGCCCTGTGCTGGCGAGCCGACGTCGAGCGGTTCTACGCCCTGCTCACCGACGGATCCGCTGCCGGCACCACCGTCGGATAGTCACGCGTGTGCCACACGACCATCGGCAGTCACAGTGTCGGTGCCACCGGGACCGGGACGGTGCACGGTGACGGTTCGCTCATCGGGTTCCTCCTCGGCGGTCCCCATCCGCCGACGTTCGCAAATCTGATCTCGCTGCGTCGAGCAGGATCCTGCGTTCCGCGGCCGCGATGTTGTGGCGGGTCGTGGCGGCGACGTCCGGTGCCCACCCCCGGTCTCGGATCACCTCGAGCATCAAGGTGTTCTGCGCCAGCACCTCCGCCGTCATCCTGTCGATGCCGTGCGCCCGCGCTGCGTCGACGAGCCGCGTCAACAGCATCGTTCCGATTCCGTGCGATTGGTACTCGTGATCGACCACCAGCGCGAATTCGACCAACGGAGAGTCGTTTTCCGACTGGTCGGCCGGGCTCACGTAGTTCGCGACTCCGACCAGGATGCCGCCGATGAAGGCACCCAGTGCGCAACGCCCGGGGTCTTGCCGGCACAGTGACTCGGCCAGATCCTCGAGATGCTTCGGACGGGCTCCGAAGAACCTCAGGTAGGCGTCGTGCTGGTCCATCCGCTCGTGCAGATCCTGCACGTCGGTTCTGTCGGTGGGGCGAAGGGAGCGCACGACGACGCCCGTGGTGACCGCGTGTGGCCTCCGAGCCTTCATTCACCGTCACCTCCGTCGTCGGCCGTCGGAATTCATTCAAGCCTCCATGACCCCCTTCGGACAGTGACTCCCTACCGAACGATGAGGAGCGGGCAGCGCACCGAGTGCATCAGGGCGCGGCTCGTGGATCCCAACAGCATGCTGGTGAATCCGCCGCGTCCGCGACTACCGACGACGAGAAGTCGTGCGTTGTCGGCTTGTTCGCGAAGATTGCGTACCGGTCGGTCCATGACGACCATCGTCCGAACCTTGACGTCGGGGAAATCCTCGGCCCGGCCGGCGAGACTCTCCGACAGGAGGGCCGTTTCCTGGGTGACGATCTTCTTCCACCCGGAAACGCTACCGCCCGCGTAGTGCACGGGGAGGTCGACGTCGGACCAGGCGTGAACGGCCGTGAGTTCGCACTGCCGCAGATCGGCCTCCTCGAAGGCCACCGAGATGGCGGGCTCGCTGTGTGCCGACCCGTCCACGCCCACGACGACGGGGCCCTCGAGTCGGGTGACGTCGGAATCGGGTAGGCCGCGGATGACCGCGACCGGGCACGGTGCGTGGGTGGCGACCGCGGCGCTGACCGATCCCACGAAGCCGCGCTCGACGATTCCCTGCCGGTTCGAGCCGACGACGACCATCGCTGCGGATTTCGACCTTTCGAGGAGTTCCCCGGCCGGCGTTCCGGTGCAGAGCGTGGTGTGAATGTCGAGGGAATGCCTGGGAACCGTTCGGGCGGCGATCTCCGCTGCGGCAGCCAGCCGGTTCTTCCCGTTGCGTTCCTCGTCGTCGAAGAAGCTCTCCGGCATGCCGATCGGGACACCGTAGGCGCCGGGGACGAACGTGGTCGCGATCAGCGACAGCGGGGAGTTCCGCAACGCCGCCTCCTGTGCGGCCCACGCAACCGCCTGGAGCGATGACGGTGACCCATCGGTTCCGACAACGATCGGGCGGCGCGCGGTCATGGTCTTCTCCTCGAGGAAGCGCGCGGCAGAAGTTGCCGCTACCTCTCATCGTGACGGTGCGCCCGTCGGCCGCGTAGGGGAGAAGGTCCCCACCTTCGTGGGCGGGGCGAGCCGATCCCGGCTCACGGCAGCGGAGCCGACCACCGGAGAGTGGTTCCGCCACCGAGGGTTGTGTCGATGGTGAAGTGCCCGTTCACTTCCCGCGCCCGGGCAGCCAGGTTTTCCAACCCACTGGTGACGACGTTCTCCACGAAACCTTTGCCGTCGTCCGCGACCTCGATGGCGAGATCGTCGTAGACGGAGATGCTGACCGTGACCGTGTCGGCTCCTGCATGCCGTACCGCGTTGCTCAACGCCTCACGCAGGACAGCCTCGGCATGTTCGCCGAGCGCGGCGTCGATGACGGACAGTGGCCCGGACATGTGCACGGTCGTGCGTAGCCCGGAATCCGCGGTGGTCTCGGCGACGATCTCGTGCAACCGCCGCCGCAACTGGGTCATACCACCCGAACCGCCGTGAAGGTCGAAGATGGCGGTACGGATATCACGCACGATGTCGTGAAGGTCGTCGATCGACTGTTCGAGTCGCTCCTTGACGATCGGAGCCTTCGCCCTCTGCAAGGTGCTCTGCATTGACAGGCCAACCGCGAAGAGTCGCTGGATGACGTGGTCGTGGAGGTCCCGCGCGATCCGATCGCGATCGGACAGGACATCGAGCTCACGCATTCGGCGTTGACTGTTGGCGAGCTGCAGCGCGACCGCCGCCTGATCTGCGAACCCCGACATCAACGCCAATTGGTCGTCCGTGAACGGCGACGCGTCGACGTGACGGAGCGTCACCAGAACCCCTGCCACCGATTGCGCGGCGCGCAGGGGCAGCGCCAGCGCCGGGCCGAACCGGGTTCCGGTCTCGAACCCAGGATCGAAGGCCAGCGCGGTGACCCGAAGCGGTGTCCGCTCGCGGAATGCCTCACCGGAAGTGGATTTCTCGATCGGGATAGTCCGGCCGATGATGCGATCCGACACCGTGCCGGCCGACGCCGTGACCACGAGTTCGGTGACCTCGTCCGACGGGATGTCGGGATCGTCCGGCACAGCAAGGAAAGCACTGTCGGCGCCGGTGAGGGCAAGCGCGTCGTCGGCGATCACCCGCAGCACTTCCGCCGTCTCGCTGCCCGCGAGTAGTTCGGTCGCTATCTCACGTGTCGCCTCGAGCCAGGCTTGCCTCGTCCGGGACTCCTCGTACAGGCGGGCGTTCTCGATGGCGATCCCGGCGGCGGCCGCGAGTGCGCGGAGAAGAACCTCGTCGTCCTCGGTGAACTGTGCACCGTTCGCCTTCTCGGTGAGATACAGATTCCCGAACACCTCGTCTCGGATCTGAATGGGCACTCCCAGAAAGGTTTTCATCGGCGGATGGTGGTCGGGGAATCCTACCGAGGCAGAGTGATGTGACAGGTCCTCCAACCGGACCGGCTTCGGATTGGTGATGAGGAACCCGAGGACCCCGTGACCCCGGGGCAGGTCGCCGATACGTTCGCGTGTCTCCTCGTCGATGCCCTCGAAGACGAACTCACTCAAGCCCTCACCCGGGGCGAGCACCCCCAGCGCGCCGTAGCGGGCATCCACGAGATTGATCGCGGCATGGACGATGGTGCGAAGCGTGTCGTCGAGGTCGAGTCCTGACGTGACCGCGAGCATCGCCTCGAGCAGCCCGTCGACGTGATCTCGGGCATCGACGATCTGCGCGATGCGTTCCTGCACCTCGGTCAGGAGCTCACGGAGCCGCAGCTCGGACAGGCTACCGAGTAGCGGACCCCGGTCGCGCTCATCCGGTTGACGGGTCACGAGACGCATTCTCCCACGTAGTGGCGTTGCCGCATGACGGAACCGCTACTGGACTCAGGGCTTCGCCCGTCAGGTGCCGGACGGTCTCGACGGCATCTTCGTGGCAAGTACCGCTGCCTGAGTCCTGCGCTCCACCCCCAGTTTGGTCAGCAGCCTGGACACGTAATTCTTGACGGTTTTCTCGGCAAGGAACATCCGCGCAGCAATCTGACGGTTCGTCAGCCCCTCACCGAGCAGGGCGAGGAGTGTCCGTTCCTGATTGGTCAGATGCCCAAAGATTCCTTCCTTCTCACTGGCGTTCGCGCGGACCTTCACCATCAGAGCAGCGGCGGCGCGACTGTCGAGGAGCGACTTGCCGGCCCCGACGTCGTGGACCGCCTGGGTCAGTTCCATACCCCGGATGTCCTTCACGACGTATCCACTGGCCCCGGCGAGAATCGCGTCGAGCATCGCCTGGTCGTCCGTGAACGAAGTGAGGATGAGGCAATGCAATTCCGGCATCAGTGAGTGCAGTTCGCGGCACAGTTCGATTCCATTGCCGTCGGGGAGTCTTACGTCGAGGACTGCAACGTCCGGTTTCAGTGCGGGCACTCGTGCCATCGCCTGAGAGTAGGAGGCGGCTTCACCGACGACGGTCAGGTCGGGGTCGGCGGTGAGGAGGTCCGCGATTCCGCGCCGGACGACCTCGTGATCGTCCACGAGAAAGACGTTGATCATGCGGCAACCTCCAGTCTTGCTGTGTGATCGCTCCGGAAAATCAGACTACGCCGAGATCAGCAGGCATCCGAAGCGTCCCACTCGAGGGCCTCCGGCGGTTATCGAGCAGCTGGACGAACCTGGCTCGCCCCATGCCGGCGTGGCCGGTGGGGCATCAACATCGCCGCCGCCAGACCGACGGTGGCGATGAGTGTCGCGGCAGCGCCGACTCCGACGAGGGGGGTTGCGAGCCAGGCGCCGAGCAGGACGACCAGGCCTGCGGCCGCTGCCCCTGACACCACTGAGAGCGCGAAGCCGGCGGGATGCACGTACAGAAACTCCTCAGGTTCGTCGTCTCGGCGGTGACGATCGTCGCGCGGCGATGCGGTGGCGTGGCCTTCGAACATGATGTTCCTCGTTCCCTCGCCGACGGGTGGTTCCGATGTCGTGCGCCGGCTCTTCTGCAACGGTGCGATAACGGCGCGCTCGATTCCAGGGCCGAAAGTCACTCTTCTCGGGTTTTCGCGGGAGAACTGCGCGGCAATTGTGGCTCTCGGCCACTCTTCCGAGGCCGGTCCGGCCCCTGTCATCCCTGCAAATGACCTTGGGCCCTAGCCGCTCACCTCGTGCGCGCAAGGCTCGAAAACAGGAGGACGGTCCGAGGAGGCTGTGATGATCCTGATCAGGCACTGCCCTGGTGGCGCCTGGCGCCCTGGAGCCGAAATCCCCTCATGCGTGCCACGGACCGATGCGACTCCGTCGTCGCGGCCGTCCTGATCACATTCATCCTGATCGTGGTTCCGTTCGGTGGACGGCACCGGACGGCACCCTGCGCTCGACCGCCGTGGAAACCAGACCCGGCACGCACAGCGGCGACACGGTCACCGTAGGGGTGGACACAAACGGCAACGTCGTCGCCGAGCCCCGTTCTCGAGTGCAGAACGCGGCGATCGCCGTGAGCGCGGCACTGTCGGTCTGGGCGGCCGCGGCGGTCGGCTCCCTCCTGCTGTACTCGGGGGTGCGCTGGACGAACGGCCGACGCCGGATGCGCCAGTGGGATCGAGAGTGGAACGATCGCGGCCGCACACCCGGATGGCCGGTCAGCTGACCGTGGGAGGCGCCGGTCGTGGACGGGCAGCGCCGACGGTGGCTAGCCCAGACTGACCGTGCACCCCGGCTCCAGTCGGACCACCTGGTCACGACACGAGATCTCGATCGCGCGTTGATTTCCGGCGCCCGCACTGACCTGAACGCGGCGACCGCTGATGGTCAGCCACAACTGATGTCCGCGATAGACGATCGGGAATTCGAGCGCACCGAGCGTTCTCGGCCATTCCGGGCTGAAAACGAGGCGATCACCACGAGTTTCAAGTCCCGTGAAGCAGCGCTGAAGCAGGTCGATACTCCCCGCCATGGCTGCCAAGTGGATCCCCTCGGAGGTCGTACCTCCCTGGATGTCAGTGATGTCGGATGCAAGCACCCTGTCGAAGAACTCCATGGCCTTGTCGCGATTGGCGCGGGCCAGCACCCAGGAATGCACCACCGCGCTGAGTGTGGAACCGTGCGAGGTCCGGGCGATGTAGTAGTCGATGGTGCGCGGTATCGCCTCCGGTTCGAGCTGATATCCGAGTCGTTCGAACAGATCACGCAGTTCGTCGGCGGACAGCAGATAGAACAGCATCAACACGTCGGCCTGCTTCGATGCCCGGTACCGGTTGACGTCGTCCCCCTCCGCCTCGAGGGTGCGGTCGAGCCGTTGAATGTCGGTGTACCGCTCCCGGTAGCCGGCCCAGTTCAGTTCCGCCAGCGCCTCGTAGCCCTCGAACTGACTGATGACCCGATCGTGGAAGGGAACGAACATGCGGCGGCTCACGTCCGCCCACCGGGCCATCTCGCTCACGTCCAAGCTCAGGGAGTCGACGAGATCGGACCGGTCCGGGGCCGGAATCACATCGAGCGCCTCTCTCGCCCGGAGGATCACCCACACGGCCATGACGTTGGTATATGCGTTGTTGTCGACTCCCTCGTGCGGAGCCTCGGGGTAGCCGGAATGAAACTCGTCCGGTCCCATGACCCCGCGGATCGTGTAGCGCCCCCGGGCGCCTCGTAGGAGGCGAGGCCTGCGAAGAATCGGGCGATCTCCACCAGCATCTCGGCGCCGAAATCACTGAGAGACTCGAGGTCCCCGGTGACCTGGTAGTAGTGCCACACGTTGTAGGCGATCGCGATGCCGATGTGGTGTTGGCGCCAACTCGGGTCTGGGAGCCAACGACCGGACCGCGGGTTGAGATGCAGTTGCTGGCTTTCCTCCCGGCCGTCGCTGCCCGACTGCCACGGGAACATCGCGCCGCGATATCCGGCCGCCCGCGCGGCCCGGCGGGCCTCCGGCAAACGACGGTACCGGTAGCGCAGCAACGACCGGGTCAAGATCGGCACCCGCAGATTCAGGCACCGGACTCTCGGTGTGTGCGGATGTGGTAGTCGCCACCTCCGTGTCAGTGCTGGCCGCCGGACCGGGAAGACGAACAACTCGTCCCAGAAGACGTGGCCCCGATACGCCTCACCGTGCAACCCCCGGGCGGGCACACCGACGTCGAGGTCGGCGGTGTTCGGCGACACCGTCTGCAGGAGTTGCATCTGATGGAGCCGGGCGATGCGCAGACCGTCCCGGTAGTCGCCGAGGGTGATCCCGATACGGTCCCACAGGTGCTCCCAGGCCAGCACGTGACCGTCCAGCACTTCCTCGAACCCGCCGATCGACGGCACCCAGCGGGCCGCTTCGTCGGCCGGCTCGGACAATGCGTGATCGCGCCCCGTGAACACCGTCACCATCTTCTCGAACGTCACGGATTCACCCTCGGTGAGGTCGACCGTGATGTCGTGGCCGATGCGGCCGTCGCGATTGTGCAGACGGTAGGTGCACTCACGGTGTCGGTCGCGGGGCAACAGCGTGGTTCGTGCCGCCATGGCCACCGGTATGCGCGATTGAGTGGTCTGCATCGCCAGCAGGACGGAGTCCGCCGACAGCGGGCCCGAATGGAGTAGTACGAGATGATCGGCGGCGAGATCCCGGTACCGCTCGACGAGGGTGTTGCGAACCGCACGATTTAACGCCGAACGCAATTCGACCGAGCCGGACCTGTTCTCGGCGATGATCGTCGTCTGCAGCGCGCACACGTGGGGGAGGTGCATGGCGACGAATCGCCGCTGGATAACCGACGTCGTTCGCCCGGTCTCGTCGCGGTACCGGAACCGGCGGGTGAGTACGGCGCGACGCAGATCGAGGTACTGGCGGTACTCGAGCAGGTCGACGGCGTCGACGTCGAACCACGGCCCGCCCTCGATACGAAAGGTCGTCGTCAGCCAGTTCGGCGCGTTCACCATGCTTTCGTTCACGATCTCCATCCCGGCCCGCTCGTCGCGCAAGCGGTTGTACACACCCGCGAGATACGTGCCCGGGTAGTGGACCGGGCCGGCGGTTGCTTCGGGTGCGCACCCGCGAGTGGCGAAGTAGCCGTTCCCCAGAGTGCAGACGGCCTCCCGTAGCTTCTCGGTCGGGGGTTCATAGCCGTCGAAGAACAGCATCCATGCATCGGCCGCAGACGCGGTCTCGGGGTCGCGGCCGAGACGATCCGCCAGCCGCTGCAGCAGTACGCGGACCTGAACTGGATCGGTCACGGCGAAGCGTGCCGCAGACCGTCGATCCCCGACCTCACTGCTGCGGACGACGATCCCCACCCCGTTCGCCGTCACGGCGTCGAATGCGTCCTCGTCGGTGAAGTCGTCGCCGACGTAGATCGGCAGTAGGGATCTCGCGTCGTGGATGTGCTCGAGGACCCAGTTCAGTGCGCGTCCCTTGTCCCAATCGACGTCGGGACGGAGTTCGACGACCTTGCGACCCCCGGTGACTCTGAGCCGGACCTCCCCGGACGTGGCGACATCGTGGACCGTGGCAACGACCTCGTCTATCCGATCGGCGGCAACGTTGCGATAGTGCACGGCGACGGTGTACTTCTTGGGCTCGATCAACACGCCCGGCACGCCACGGAGGCGGTCGGTGAGGGCGCGGGTGGCGTGATGCAGCACCGGTACCGCGGCGAGAGCGTCGGGATTCTGGTAGTACTGCCCCTGCGGTCCGGCCAATTCGAACCCGTGGCTGCCCGCATACCAGATCTCCGCCATACCGACCCGTGTCTGCACGTCCGCGAGGTCGCGTCCGCTGATCACGGCCACCGGACACTTGCGTGTCAATCGGGCCAACTCGGCGGCCACACCGTCGACCAGGACGGCCTTCGCAGGATCGGACACGATATTCGCGAGGGTGCCGTCGAAGTCGAGAAACACTGCGGGCCTGCGGACACGGAGGACGGCGGGGAGTTCGTGCCGAGAGGTCAGAGCGTCCGGAATTTCGGATAGCCGGAGATCGCCTGCACGGAACGGGATCTCGGAGGGGTCGACGACGACGATATCTGCTCCGCATCTTCTCAAGTCGTCGGCGCGGTGGTCGTGACCGACCCCGATGACGAGTGCGAAGCCGCCACGCGTGGCCGCGGCAGCCGTTTCTCCGGAGGCCGTGACGACCACCGCACCGCCCGGCCGCGTCCCCAGCCGGTCGGCGGCGTCGACCGGTGAGGCGCCGTCGACCCGTACGGGAAACACGTCGGCGATTCTCGCGGCGTCGAGCACCGGTCGAACGTCGCGATCGGTCGAGAAGACCGCCGTCGCCACCCCGAGACTCTGCAACTGACGGACGAGTGCTCTCGTGGTGTCGGCCCGCGCGGACTCGGCCATCACGACGTCGAGGTCGAAGAGCACCGCATCGTGCCGTCGCAGATCGATCGCAGCGTGTGACATGGGCTCAGCCCCCGGGTGGTGGACGCATGTCAACTGCTTTCCGAACTGCCGCGACGTCGGTATGCCCAGATTACGTCGGAAGCACGATGATCAGGCGCGACCGGAAGTGACCTGCTGGGCGAGTGTCCGACCCCACTGCTCGGCGCGTGTCTCCTCACCTTCCTCGAGCCGCGATTCCTTGTCGACGAGGAAACTCTCGGATTCGGCGACGAGATCGAACCCGTGCCGGCGTAGCTTTCGGCCGATACCCTTCGATGCTCGTCCGGTCAGGAGGGCAGGGCCGTCGGCGCGAGTGTCGAACGCCACCGCCTTCCCGTGGGTCGGGGGGAGCCCGTCGAGCCATTCGCGGAGGCCCTCGCTTTCCGCGTCAGGTTCCAGTGCCACAGTGCTGTCGGGTTTGTGCGCTGTCACGGCGGCTCCGTGGCGGGTCGACTCGCGACTCATCCCGTGGACATGCGTCGGGCCGCCGACCATCACGAGATCGTAGCCGGACAAGTCTTCGTCACCGGCTCGGGCGACCGGGACTGCTGTGACGGTTCCCGTGGACTCGAGACCTCGGGCGATCGCCTCTGCGACGTGCCGGGTATTTCCGAACATCGATTCGTAGACCACGAGTGCTCGCATGTCGACTCCTTCTGCAGTTGGTGGGCTCGATCCCGGCGCTCGGTGCCCGAGCATGTTCTGGCCGACGGTTCTCGTCGATGGGTGTGCACCGGACATCACACGCGCCCACCAGTCCGCCAGTGGGCTCGGGTCGGGCCAGTCGATTCGGTCGTCTGGTGTCCGGCGCTGGTGAGCGCGTGTGTCTCGGTGTCGACTGATCTTCCGGTCGACGATGGTGCCGTGGGGATTCATGACGAACTCCGGGGTGTCGTGTCACTTCGGATTCAACCAACGATGTCGTCCACCGAGTAGGGTCAACCGTCACTTTCCGGACTGTGCCAGGCGGCCAAGCGTCGAGCCTGCCGCATTGCAGCCAGATGACCTACGCCCCTGGCCCCTCCGGCATGCCGCGTGTGCGATGTTTCGCAGCACGGGCAGGCACGATAGGGCGAAGGACACGGTCTCCCAGGGGCACCCCGAAGGGAGTGATGCGCGGGAAGGACTTCGCGATGCGGTGACGTTCCTCCGCGGGAACCTGAAACCAGAACTCCCGGATTCCGAGGGGTTCGGCGATCTCGGCGCGGACGAGGTCGGTGAACGACGAGCCGGTCGCCCGAGTGGTGAGTTCCGCGACCAGTGATCCGAACGTGACGGCGTGATAGCCCGGCATGACGGCTCAGCGACGATCCGGCGCCGCGGATGCGAGTGCGCCGACGACGCTGTCGTGATCGAACAGCGCCGAGGGTCCCGGTGCCAGTCCGCGCACGCGGCGCAGACCGGCCTGGTGCGTCAACAGCTCCCGCACCGTCACCAACTCCTTGCCGGCACTCGCGAACTCGGGCCAATACGTGGCGACGGGCGTCGTAGTCGATCAGTCCGCGGTCCACCAGCCCGGTGGAGCACCGTGCTCGCAACTCCCTTGCCCGTGGAGAAGGACACCGACACGGTGTCGGATTGCCAGCGGGTGTCGCGCGCGGCCCATCCCGACCAGATGTCGACCACGGGCTCACCGTGCAGGTACGCCACCGCCATCACTTGTATACAACGCCGGATACGGCGCGCTGATTCCGCCGGAGCGAAACCACCGGAAACGGCCGAAAGACCCTGTGAACCACCCCTCGCACGGTTGGACACTGGTAGTACGGCGGGCCGACCCGGACACACACCGCCGAACAGACCGTAGGAGGCCGCCCCGTGATGTACGACGATGATTTCGGCGGTTGGGGGTATGCACTGATGTTCACCGGTATGGCGCTTTTCTGGGGGCTGCTGATCGTGGGGATCATCCTGCTGATCCGTTATGTGAGTCACCCGTTCCCGGCACCGCCCGGTGGGTCGCCGCCGCTTCGCAGTGCTGAGGCGGTCCTTGCCGAGCGGTTCGCGCGCGGCGAGATCGACGAGCAGGAATACCGGAGTCGCCTGACCATTCTGCGCGCCGGGACGACACCCTGACACGAGCGCACGGCGAAGGAGGTGACCGTGATGGATGCGATGCAGATGTTCCACATGTTCATGATGTGGCTGCACAGCACGGGTGTTCTGCCACCCATGCCCATGATGCCGATGTGACCCGTGGCCGCCGGGAACCCCAAGGGACCGGGCCCCGGCGGGACACACCGAAGACGACCGACCGCAGACCCAATCGACGAGCGAGTTGACCGACGTGAGCACGACGAATCAGCGCTACATGACCCAGACGGACTTCATGTCGTGGCGGATGGAGCAGGACCCGATCCTCCGGTCGACCATCGTGGCGGTCGCGCTGCTCGACCGCAGTCCGGATCAGAGCCGATTCGTCGACATGATGCGCAGGGCGGTCGACCTGGTTCCCCTCTTCCGGCGGACGGCGATCGAGGCTCCGATGGGCTTTGCGCCGCCGAGGTGGGCGGACGATCACGATTTCGATCTCAGCTGGCACCTGCGCCGCTACACCCTCCCCGAACCACGAACATGGGACGGGGTTCTCGACTTCGCCCGGACCGCCGAGATGACCGCCTTCGACAAGCGCCGTCCGCTGTGGGAGTTCACCGTTCTCGACGGACTCCACGACGGCAGGTCCGCCCTCGTGATGAAGGTGCATCACTCTCTCACCGACGGTGTCAGTGGAATGCAGATTGCCCGGGAGATCGTGGATTTCACCCGCGACGGCGGGCCGCGGCCGGACCGGACCGACCATCGGACGGCCGCGCCGAACGGTGAATCGCCCACTCCGCCGGGCCGCCTCTCCTGGTACCGGAACACGGCCGCCGACGTGGCCCGCCGGGCATCGAACGCGCTGGGCCGCAACAGTGTTCGACTGGTCCGGACTCCGAGGGCCACCTGGCGCGATGCAGCCGCACTAGCCGGCTCCACACTGCGCCTCACGCGTCCCGTGGTGTCCACGCTGTCCCCGGTGATGTCGAAACGCAGCACGCGGCGTCACTGTGCGGTGCTCGACGTGCCGGTGGAGGCGCTCGCTCAGGCGGCCGCGGCGGGTGCCGGTTCGATCAACGACGCGTTTCTGGCTGCTGTCCTGCTGGGAATGGCGAAGTACCACCGACTGCACGGCGCCGAGATCAGCGAACTGCGGATGACGCTGCCGATCAGCCTGCGTGCCGAGACGGACCAGGTGGGAGGCAACCGCATCACCCTGGCACGTTTTGCACTACCCACCGACATCGACGACCCCGCCGAGTTGATGCGCCGGGTGCACGCCACGGTGGATGCCTGGCGCCACGAGTCCGCGATTCCGCTGTCACCGACGATCGCCGGCGCCTTGAACCTGCTTCCAGCCTCGACACTCGGAAACATGCTCAAACACGTCGACTTCGTCGCCTCGAACGTCGTCGGATCGCCGGTGCCACTGTTCGTCGCCGGGTCGGAGATTCTGCACTACTACGCGTTCAGCCCCACACTCGGATCGGCGTTCAACGTCACCTTGATGTCCTACACCTCACGATGCTGTGTCGGGATCAACGCCGACGCCGATGCCGTCCCGGATCTCGCCGCCTTGACCGATTCGATAGCCGACGGGTTTCGCGCCGTCCTCGGGCTGTGCGCGAAGACAACCGATACGAGGGTGGTCGTGGCCTCGTGATCGCGGCACACCCCATACCCGAGAACCACATCGAGGGCGCGACACCGCGTCCACACCGAACGGAGGCCGATGAACATGAACGAGAAGAAGTGGTCCGTGGAGATCGTCATCGACGAACACGACGCCGACGAGGGTGGATCCAGGACCCGGGCACAGGCCCGGCTCCGAACCCGCGATACCCACACCCTCGTCGGGGTCGGGCTCGCCCGCCGGAATCCCGCGGACACCGAGATCCCCGAGATCGGGGACGAACTGGCCACGGCACGTGCGTTGGCCGACCTGGCCCACCAATTGATCGAGCTCACCGCGTCCGACGTAGAAGCGGCCACGCACAGCCGCGTTCACCTCACCGAGTGACCGGACCCGCCGGTAAGGCAAAAGGAGTGAGCGCATGGATGGGCAATCGACCGTGCACACCGATGCGAGTGTTCTGAATCGCCGCGGCCTCGACCAACTGATCGAGGCCCTCCGCGCCCGCGGCTATTGCGTTGTCGGTCCCACCGTCGAGGACTCGGCCATCGTTCTCGCCGAACTCGAATCCGGCGCGCAGCTACCGTCCGGCTGGGGTGTGACAACCGGGCCCGGGACGTATCGGCTGCGTCGGCGGGACGACGCCGCGGTCTTCGGCCACTCGGCCGGCCCGCAGTCGTGGAAACGCTTCCTCCATCCGCCACGACAGCAGCAGTGGTCCGTCGACCGGGACGGTGCCTTCATCGCACCGGCACCCGACGAGTGGCCCTACGCATTCGTGGGGGTTCGAGGCTGTGATCTCGCGGCGATCGCGGTCCTGCGCCGGGTGCTGTGCCCGGACCCTGATTCCGACAGCACCACCGCCCGCAGGTTCCGGCACCTGTTCATCGTGGCCGCCCACTGCACCGAACCCGGAGGTGTGTGTTTCTGTGCCTCGATGGGGACCGGACCGGCGGCCGGCCCCGGATACGACCTGGCACTGACCGAGCGCATCGACGACAACGGTCACCGCTTCGTCGTCGAGGCCGGTACCGAATCCGGTGCCGCCGTCCTCGCCGAGGTCGACCACCACACCGCCGCGACCGCAGAGGTCGACGAGGCCCGGAACGCCGTGAGCACCGCAGCCGGCCGGATGGGACGGGCAATGCCCGAGGTGGATCTCGTGCACTGCTCCGCGACGCGCGCGGAGCCGACGTCTGGGAGGACGTTGCCAGCCGGTGCCTGACCTGCGGAAACTGTGCGATGGTATGCCCTACTTGTTTCTGCACCACCAGTGAGGACGTCACCGATCTGACCGGCGAGCACGCCGAGCGCTGGCAGCATTGGTCGTCGTGTTTCGAACCCGATTTCAGCCACGTCCACGGCGGGAACATCCGGACGTCAGGGGAGAGCCGGTACCGGCAGTGGATGTCCCACAAACTCGGCACGTGGTTCGACCAGTTCGGCAGCTCCGGGTGCGTGGGATGCGGACGGTGCATCGACTGGTGCCCAGTCGGTATCGACATCACCGAAGAGGCCGCACGGCTCGTCCAGCTCATGCCGGCGTATCGGCCGGAGGACGACCGGGAGCAACGGTGAACGCCGACGAAGCGCCGCTGCCCCCCTGCCCCCTGCCCTCGGACACAGGCACCGGCTGCGGCTCGCAGAACTCAGCACCCCGGTTCGATTCGCCGCGGGGGAATTCGTCTTCCGCGAGAACGAACCGGCGACCCGGTGCTGGCTGCTCGGCACCGGAAGTGTCGTCCTGACCACGCTGGTACCCGGCCGCGGCACCGTCGCACTCGAAACCTGCACCGAGTGCAAGCGGCGCGGACTGACGTGTGTGATGGTCGCCGACGGAACACCGTGCCTCGGCCCGGTGACCCACTCCGGGTGCGGCGCGCTGTGTCCGTCGGTCGCCCGCGGGTGCTACGGCTGCTTCGGTCCCACCACCGACCCGAATCTCGCCGCGATGAGCGGGTGGCTGCGCACGTGCGGAATGAACGAGGACGCCATAGGCCGCATCTTCGCCACGTTCAACGTAGCGGCCTACGGATCGGAAGGGCACGACCGTGGCGCCCCGGAATAGGGAACTGACCGTGCGCGCCCTCGCCAGGGTCGAGGGTGAGGGCCGGGTCGACGTAACCGTGCGCGAGGGGAGAGCCGAACGCGTCGAACTCAACATCTACGAGCCGCCCCGCTTCTTCGAATCCTTCCTCCGCGGCCGCCACTTTCTCGAACCCCCGGACATCACCTCGCGTATCTGCGGTATCTGCCCGGTCGCCTACCAGGTGAGCGCATGCAATGCCATCGAGCAGGCATGCGAACTCGAACTCGACGACGCGGTGAGGGATCTGCGGCGACTCTGTACTGCGGCGAGTGGATTGTCAGTCACGTGCTGCACATCTACTTCCTGCACGCACCCGACTTTCTGGTGTTCCCGGATTCGATTGCCCTCGCCCGGCGCGATCGGGAGGCCGTCGAGCGGGGCCTGTCGTCGAAGAAGGCCGGAAACGCGATCCTCGATGTGCTCGGTGGCAGACCGATCCACCCGGTCAACGTCCGAATCGGCGGGTTCCACCGGATGCCGACCACAGCCGAACTGATTCCCCTGTCCGACCAACTGTGCACGGCACTCGATCACGCCGTGGCAACCGTCCGATGGGTGTCGTCCTTCGACTTCCCCGACGTCGAACTCGACCACGACCTCCTCGCACTTCACGACGACTCCAGCTACGCGATCGACGACGGCGAGATCTGGTCGTCGACCGGATTACGCTGCACCGCTGACGAATTCCCGAAGCACGTGGTCGAGCGTCAGGTCCCGCACTCGACCGCGCTCCACGCCGAGCTCGACGGCCGCCGGTACCTCACCGGACCACTGGCTCGATACTCACTCAACTCGTCGCAGCTTGCCGGAGTGTCGGCGCAGACCGCCGCCGATGCCGGGCTGGGCGCGCAGTGCCGGAACCCGTACCGCAGCATCGTCGTCCGCGCCGTCGAGGTCGTCTACGCCGTCGAGGAAGCGTTGCGGATCATCGACCGATACGAGCGGCCTGCGGAGCCCTTCACCGCAGGGCCACCGATACGCACGGTCGGGCACGGGGTCAGCGAGGCACCCCGTGGACTGCTGTATCACCGATACGAGTTCGATCCCACCCGATCGATCCGCGCCGCCATCATCATTCCTCCGACCTCGCAGAATCAGGCTGCCATCGAACACGATCTACGGCGCGCGGTGGACGGAAATCTCATGCCGGCCGATGACGATCTGACAACGCTGTGCGAACGAACCATCCGCAACTACGATCCGTGCATCTCCTGCGCCACCCACTTTCTGACCCTCACGGTCGACCGCCGATGACCGTCGTGGTGATCGGGCTGGGAAACGATCTCCGCCGCGACGACGGGATCGGCCCGATCGTTGCGCGGCAGGTCGCGGCCACGTCGCCCCGGACGTGTGCGTGTCGGTATCCGATGGGGACCCGGCCACTCTGCTCGAAGCGTGGACCGGTGCGCAGTTGGCCGTCATCGTGGATGCCGTCGTCTGCGACCCGGCGCCGTGTATCAGCTCACTCCGGACGAGCTCGGCGACGTTCGGGCGGGGTCGTTCAGCACGCACGGAATCGCGCTCGACCAGACAATCCGCCTCGGCGCCGTGCTCGATCGGCTGCCCCACAGAATGATCGTCCTGGCGGTGGAGGTCGCTGATCTGGGCGGTGGCCGCGGGCTCTCACCCGCGGTGGGCCGAGCTGTCGACACGGCGGTGTCGGCGGTGCTGTCGGTGATCAGTGAGCCCTCCGACCGAATGTCCTGACCGTGCGCAGGTGTCGCCGGAATCGTCAACGAGCGGAGTGGCGGCGGCCGATCGAGAACACCGACTCGACGGGGCGTCGTGGAGTCTGCCGTGGCGGAGACTTCTTCTCAGTCGTGCCTACCCGAATCAGGGCCTGCGGGAAGCCGCGGTCGGGGAGTAGTTCGCGGATCATCTCCCGGCTCTGCCGTAGTTCGGTCGTGTGCGTCAGCGGGCAGGTCGCGAGACCGCCGACGGTAGCCTCCAGCAGCACCGCGGACAGGGCCTCACCAGCCCTGAGCCACGCATCGCGGCTGTCGGTGTCGGTGCTCAGCACGAGAACCGTCGAGCGGTCGATCTCCGCGGTCGCGTTGTTGTCGCGGCCTGTGGGAAAGCGGCGCCCGATGTCGACGCGGTCACGGTTCTCCGCGGTCGCGAGCGAATCTGCGGGTATTCCACCCTGAGGAATCGAATGACCGGCCCACCAGTGGAGCTCGGCCTGGTACGCGGAATCGTATTTCCGTGCCGCCGCAGTCAACTCCGTCGCCTTCGCAAGGGTCGGACGAGCATCCTGTCCCAGCCGTGTCAGGTGGACGTCCATGCCCCGCGCCATGTCGGTCAATGCCGTGGGCAACGGGGTCTTCACGCTGATCGGGCCGAAGGGCCTGCGGTCGGAATACCGGTGCCGGATCGCCGCGAGCAGATCGAAGTCGTGCGACTGAGGCCGGGCGTCGTGGCGGAACCGAATCGTCGCCAGGTGCCCCGAGTGCGGACCCTCCGGGACGCGCCGAATGTCGACGGACCATTTGAGCCCTGTCAATGCCGTCTGGAGATGATTCAGCGCCGCACCACAACTGACGACCAACTGTCGGCCCGACGGGTCCGTCGAGGCCAGAAGCCGCCCACGTTCGGTGTAGAGGTCGAGCTGGCCGTCGGCGTACGTCCACTGCCACGGTTGACTGTTGTGTACCGACGGTGCCCGGCAGGCGAGGTCCACGGCAATGCGAACGACGTTCTCGTCGGGAATGGTGCTGTCCACGATCGCCTCCTCGGTGAATCGCACTCCGCCCTGACCTGGGTCGGACAGTCGGTGCGTCCACCTCAGTGTTCGCCTTTCCGTGGCCCGAGGTTAGGGCCGATGGTCACTGGCGGAGACCTGTCGACGATTCGGGCCGGAAGACCCTACTGACGGGGATGCGCCCGCTGCAAACCTGGGAAGATGTCCGGCGCTATCGCCATCCGCATGGTGTGCACGCGGTGAGTCGACCGTGACCGACGCGGGGACACCTTCTCTCGCCCCGGTTGTCGTCGGAGTCGACGACTCGGCGGCAGCGAGAGCCGCTGCACACTGGGCCGCCGCGGTTGCGGAGAGGCAGGGAACAACGCTGCACCTGGTTCACGTGCTTCCCCCACACCCGGTCTTCTACACAGAACCGCGGCCCCTGCCGTCGGAAGACGAGGACCACATCGCAGGGGAAACGTTCCTGGCCGATGCGGTGCGCAGCATCAGAGCCGACCGGAGTGCCCTCGCCGTGGAGTGTTTCCTACCGGCCGGATCGACGGCGCCCTGCGCCCTGTTGCCGTTGGCGGACTCGGCGTCCATGGTGGTGATCGGGTCGACGGCACGAGGCCCGGTGGAAGGATATTTGAATGCGACGGCGTTGCGACTCGCCCATCACTCCCGGTGCCGGGTCGTGGTGCGGCCCGAAACCGAGAACGCACCGGATGAGGTCGCGGCCCGTCAACGGGAGCGTTGCGGTTCTGGCGGAAAGTCTCGCGGGACTGGCCGAACGATACCCCGACGTCGCCGTGCGAGAGATTGTCGAGTCCGGTGAAGTTGGCGAAGTATTGCTCCGCTGGTGTGTGGACGCGCAGCTTCTCGTCGCCGGAAGCCACGGGCACGGCGCGCTCGGCCGTGCGGTCCTCGGGTCGACGAGTCGGGACATGCTGCACCGGGCTCGGTGTCCGGTCATGATCAGCAAGGTTCACTGTGACACCGACACGGTCCCTGATCAGGTCGTGGAGTTCGGCGACCGCTACACCGCAAATGTGCCGGTCAGATGGTGCAACCTTCCTCGGCGGCGTCGATGACCAACGGCCCTAGAGTCACCGAGCTGCGAGCACAACACTCGAAGCCAGTACAACTCAGGAGACACGATGATCGGCGGAGCACCCACCACATTCACGGACGCACTGTGAACACGCGAGAACTGCCCGTGGTACCCGACCGACGTACGGTCGAGTCAGCTGTGGCGCTGGCGTGTCGCGCGCCGTCACTGCACAACAGCCAACCGTGGCGTTGGGTGATGGGCACTGCCCTGCGGTTGTACAGCGATCCCGACCGGCTGCTACCCGCCACCGATGGCTTCGGTCGTCAGATGGTGATCTCCTGCGGTGCGGCCTTGAATCACCTCGAGTACGCCTTCGCGGCGAATCGCTGGCGTCCTGTGATCGAACGGCTGCCGCGTTCCTCCGACCGGCAACTTCTGTCGACGATCGGCTTCGTCCCGGCTCCGACACCGACAGATTTCGTCGCCCGAATGGCGGCGGCGATCGAACGAAGGCGAACCGAACGACTGCCACTGGACGCACCGCCCGCGTGGACGGAGACACTCGAACAGCTGGTGCGAATCATTGCAGGAACAGGCGTCGAACTCGAAGACCTCGGCGAGCGAAGCCGTCCCGCACTCGAGGACGCATCACGCCGGATGACTGGTTTACGGCACGACGACCCCACCTACCAAGCCGAACTGCGGTGGTGGTCGGGGCGCGGACTGTTCCCCGACGGTGTGCCGGAACAGGCGCGCCCGTCCGACTCGCAGCAGCACTCGGTGCACCTCTCACGTGAGTTTCCACCCGGCCGCGCGAGCACACCCGACGGCGGCCCGTCGGAAGACAGCGCCGCGATCCTCCTGCTCTCCACATCCTCGGATTCGAGACTTGATTGGCTACGGAGCGGCGAAGCACTCTCCGCCGTTCTGCTCGCCTGCACGGACCGCGGACTCGCCACCTGCCCCGTCACCCATCTGACCGAACGCGCCGCGACACGGACAATGCTGCGGGAGCTGTCTTCCGGGGACGGGATGCCGCAAGTTCTGATCAGGGTGGGAGCGGGCACCGGGGTGGGGGAACCGTCGCCCACACCCAGACGCCCGTTATCGGAAGTCCTGGTTCGAGAGCGGCCTGCTCCGAGCAACCCGCCAGGTGAGTAGGGCATGCTGACTCATCCGGACGTCGCTGGATGCGGTGCGGTGGGCCGCACGTGAGGCAGAAGTGCGCGGGGCGCCGCTACTGTTGTTGTCCTGCATCACGTACCGCGGTGCACAAGATGGGCCGCGACTCGCTGAAATCCTCCACGCCCGAGCCGAGCGGGACCTTGCCGAAGCACTCGAGACCGCCCGAGCCGGATCCGCAGACTCAGACATCGACATTCGGGCCGAAGTGTCCCATCAGAACGCCCCGGGATCACTCGTCGACCGATCCGCCGGCGCAATAATGGTCGTACTCGGCAGACGCGGACTCGGCGAGTTCACTGACGGGCTGATCGGCTCCGTGACCTCGGCCGTGGCGCGTCATGCGCAGTGCCCTGTAGCAGTGATCGACGGCTGGTCGAGAGTCGCGGACGGCACGGGACCCGTCGTCGTCGGCGTCGACGGATCTCCGAGCAGTGCCCGGGCCGTCGGTCTGGCGTTCGAGGAGTGTTCCCTTCACAGCACGGAACTGATCGCACTGCACGCGTGGTCCGACCAGGACCTGTCGATACTCCCCGTCGGTGAAGAGCAGACCATGGAGCGGTCGGTGCTCGAAGCCGGCGTCGCCGAATGGTGTGAACGATTCCCCGAGGTCCGGGTGCGACAGACCCTCGTTCGGGACCGACCGGTTCGCCACCTCCTCGAAATGGCCGACGAAGCCCAGATGATCGTCGTCGGCAGCCGCGGACGGGGCGGCTTTTCCGGGATGACGCTCGGCTCGACCAGCGCAGCCTTGGTGCACATAACCCCGTGTCCCCTCCTGATCGCCGGACCGATCCGACCAGAGCGATGACCTTGGGCCCTACATCGGCATCTGTCCCGGCGCGACACTCGAAGGAGCAATCGCAGGAGGTCGCCATGATCGGGGAACAGACACTGGTATCGCGGATGTGGCGATTGGGGCCGTGGAGCGGGAACCGACTGATGCGGGGAAGCTATCGCCTCGAATCCTCGGTCTTCCTCGCCGTCGTCGCCCTGGTGCTGATCTTGGTTCCCCTCGCCGCAGCCTTCGGAACCGTTACTCACACACGCCTCGACGGCCAATCCCGCGCCGACCGCGAGAACCGGCATCAGATCGCGGCAGTGCTCCTCGAGGACCCAACTGTGAACCTGGCGGATACCACCCCGGCAACGGGTGCCACGGGGCAGGCACAGGCCCGGTGGACAGTGGATGGGACCACACGCACCGGCCAGGTACTGACCGCGCCGGAAGCGAAGGCGGGACAAACGATCAGCATGTGGATCGACCCGGCCGGCAAGATCGTCGATGCGCCGAAGACAGGCACCGAGAACGCATTCGAGGCCGTGGGCGCCGCACTCGCACTGTGGACAATGGGTGCGACGATCTGTCTCACGATGTTGATCGGAATTCGCTGGGCAGGAACGAGATACCGGATGTCACAGTGGGACCGCGAGTGGAGGAACCTCGGAAAGGCCCCCGGGTGGCCGGTCAGCTGACGCCCATTGATGTCGAACACAAGAAGACGACGACGATTTCCGAATGGTGAGGCCAGAGCCAGTGGACGACAACTTGAGCTTCCTGGACGCGGGTTTTCTCGAGACGGAGGACTCCGACCCACACGCGAGCCTGACGATCGGTGCTCTCGCCATCATGGAGGGCCCCGTTCCCGGGCAAGACGAATTTTGTGACACGGTCGCCGCACGTTTCGCGAAGCTCCCGCACGCCCGAGACAGGGTTCACACGGTCCCACTCGACTTCAGCCCACCCTCCTGGTCACCGGATCCGCATTTCGACCTCGGCCATCATCTGCGACGGGTCGCCGTCCCGGAACCAGGGGAGGAGGAGTCCCTGTTCGGTTTCGTTGCCCGGGTCATGGCGCACCGACTCGACCGTGACCGCCCCTTGTGGGAATGCTGGGTCGTCGAAGGCCTCACCGACGACCGCTGGGCCATACTGACCAAGATTCATCACTGCATGGCGGACGGGATCACCGGAACCAAATTCTTCGAGGCCATGTGCGACGAAGTCGTGGCCGAAACGTCGACGACCGCAGAGCCCGACACCGACGCCGAGCCGGTACCGACCGTCGGTACACGCCTCGAGAGCGTCGAGAGCCTGGTCCGCTCGACGATCGAGTTCCTGTCCCCGGTGCGGCAACTCCGGCTCGTCTCGGCGGCACTGGCAATTCCACGTCGGCTGACAGCCGCCGGTATCGGCGTGGCAACCGGCCTCACCCACCTGCTGTCCGAGATACTGACCTCATCCACGGACACTTCGCTGATCGGACCGATCGGTCGCCAGCGCCGCTACTGCGCCGCGCGAGTCAGGATGCATGACGTTCGCGAAATCTGCGCCACGTACCAGGTCACCGTGAACGACGTCGCACTCGCGGCGATCACCACCGGACTACGGCAGCTGCTCCTGAAACGGGGCGAGCGTCCCGAACCCCACACGGTCCGCACGCTCGTTCCCGTGTCCGTCCGCTCCGCAACCGAGGAACATGCGATCCACAATCAGGTCTCGCTCATGCTGCCCTTTCTGCCAGTCGACATCGAAGACCCGGTCGAGCAGTTGGTCGCCGTCCACGAACGCCTCACGACGCACAAGGCGAGCAAGGAAGCGGAAGGGGGCAAGGCGTTCACCGCGGTGGCCCAGTACGGACCGTTCATGCCCATGGCCTGGGCCGTTCGACTCGCCACCCGGTTTCCTCAGCACAGTGTCGTCGCCGTCGCAACCAACGTCCCCGGTCCGAAAGCCACACGACACGTGATAGGCCGCACGATCCTGGAGATCTTTCCGTACGTGCCGATCGCGCTGCGGCTGCGGATCGGGATCGCGATCCTCAGCTACAGCGACCATCTCGCCTTCGGTCTCACCGGGGACTACGACACCACACCGGACCTCACCGACCTCTCCGACTCGATAGAACGCGGTGTCCTGACCCTCCTCGCCTCGTCGCGCGCGGCTGACGCAGCCTCCGAATGACCGCCGGCGACCGTCGCGAGCAACTCTGCTCGGGCGACCTGATCACGCTCGTCTCAGACGTCGGACCGGTACCCATGAACGTCGGCGCTTTACTGTTCGTTGCCGGTGACGGTGACGTGGATGCGGCGACCGTCGAGGCCACGTTCACACGACGGCTCACCAGCATTCGGCGCCTGCAACAGCGCCTGGCCACGCCACGGCGGGGCCTGGGACGGCCGTACTGGGTCGACGACTCCGATTTCGATGTCCGCGCCCATGTGGCCCGAGTCCGGTGCCCGAGCCCGGGGGGCCATGACGCTGCGCTGGCAATCGCGGTGGACGCGGTGACCCGGCCGCTGCCCCGGTCACGACCATTGTGGCGGGCGGTCGTCGTCACCGGTCTCATCGACGATCACACCGGTCTGGTACTGGTGCTGCATCACGTCGTGGCCGACGGGATCGGTGGTCTCGCCGTGCTCACGCGCCTGGTCGACGGCGCGGACCCGGCTGAGCCGGCCGACGATACCGCGGCACCGCCTCGGGGCCGGTTCGTCGACGGCGTTTGCGAACGGTGCCGCACGCTGCGCCGAGTTCCGCGCAGGATTGCTCGTATACGAGGCGGCTGGGCCGAACTCGGTCGTGGTCGCGGCGGGTGGGCTCCGCGGTGTTCCCTGAACACTGCCACCGGTCCCCGTCGCAGGGTAGTGACCGTCGACGTCGGTCTCGACGGTGTCCGGGCAGCGGGGCGGAGGTCGGGTGCCACCGTCAACGATGTTCTGTTGGTCGCCGTCACTGGGGCATTGGCCGAACTCCTACGTGAGCGGAAGGAGTTTCCCCAGGAGTTGGTGGTTTCGGTCCCCGTCTCGGCCCGGAGTGCGACAACCAGTGGGCACCTGGGGAACCAGGTCGGCGTGATGCCCGTCCGCGTACCGCTGGTAGGAAGCTTCGAGGAACGGCTCGCCGCTGTTTCGCGCGTCACCCGCGCCCGGAAGATGCGGACCCGAGGCACATCCTCGACGCTGATCGGACCACTTTTCCGGATTCTGGCCGCCGTGCGGTTGTTTCGGTGGTTCGTCGATCGTCAGCGACTCGTCAACTCGTTCCTGACGAACCTCCCGGGTCCCCCTGGGCAACTCGTCATCGCCGGTGCACCGATCACGGGCATCACCCCGATTACCGTCACCGCGGGGAATGTCGGCGTCGCGTTCGCGGCATTGTCCTATGCGGGCACGCTGACAGTAACGATCATCGTCGACCCCGACGTCGTACCCGAGGTCCGCGAGCTCGCCGCGGCTCTGCACGAGCAATTCCGGGCCGCCATCGAGTGACGAGCTGGGTCGCGACTCAGAGAGACTCTGCCTCGTCACGAATCAGGCGCAGTACCGGCCCGCCCATCGCCTTGCCGAACGGGCCCACCACCGTCCAATACCCGCGGAAGCTCCGCCGTGCCTTGTCGTCCGTGCCGTGTACGCGCACCTCGGTGACCAGGACAGACGTGTGGGCGTCGTACGTGAGAACTGTGAAACCCCAAGCGCCGATGCCATATCCGGGAAGGGCGAACCGGCCGAAGTCTGCTGGCGACTACTCGACGCGGCCGTAGCCTTTCTCCCACCAGCGACCGATGAACCCGAGCACCATCGCGTGACCGGGCTCCGCCGCCAGGAGGTGGACCCGCCGTTCTTTGGCCGCCCACGAAACCGCCTGCAACGATGATGGTGAGCCGTCGATCCCTGCAACGATCGAACAGTGGCCGGACATGGCGCACTCCTCCGGGTTTGCTGGTGCCGAATTTTCTGCCTCGACCTTCATCGTTGCGGCCCCCGGATGACACGGGGTCGCCGTAGTATCCGCCGAAAATCGGGCGTATTTGGCGTAGCCGCTGGTCGGGGGTGACTTAGCTGGTGGGCGCATCACCGCAACGGCATCTACCTGTGCGACGCGCCGACCAGGCAGCGCGCGGCCCGGGCCATTCTGCTGGCACACCTCGAATTCGACAGCGCCGCGTTGCCGTGACCGCGGCGCGATGGGCCTCGAGGTGGAATTACGCCCGCGGTGTGGTGCCGCTGACGATACGGTGGATGGTGGAGCGACCGACGCTGTACTCGTCGGCCAGGTCCGCCAAGCTCGCGTCGTCGTCGGGGTCGTGGTACCGGCGGTGGATCGTCTTGCGTGCGGCGAGAGGCAGTTTCGGTTGCTTACCCTTGAGGCGCCCTTTCGCGCGGGCCTTCGCCATGCCCTCCCGGGTCCGCAGGTGGTTCAGGTTCGCTTCGAATTCGGCGACCATAGCCAGCGTCTGCAGGAACAGCTTGCCGAACGGGTCGTTCCAGTCGTACACCGAACTACCGAGCCCGAACAGCACTTCGCGCTCGCGTAGACCGGTCAGGATCTCGCCGGCCTCGGCCATGTTGCGCGCGAACCGGTCGAATTTCGTTGTCGTCAGCACCACCTGCCGGCCGGTGACGGCCGCGGCGGCGGAGGTGACCGCGGCGAGCGCGTTGTCCAGCCCGGCCCGGTTCTTGCGGGTCGTGCCGGAGAACCCCTTGTCGATGAAGATCCGCTCGCGCGGCACTGCGAGCGCGAGCAGCTGTTCGGTCTGGATCCCGACATCCTGTTCGTCGGTGGAGCATCGGGCATATCCGACGCGGAACGGCTCACCCATCCATCCAGCGTTCCATAGGGCGGGGGTTCACCGGAACAATACGCGGAACACTCAAACGGAACAGTGGTGAGCAGTGGTGCGATCCGCAGCGCGCGGTGTTCCGCTGGCCGTTCGTCTTACGGAACAGCGGACAGTCGAAGGTGGGGGCAAGTTCGTCCGCTATCGTTCACCTGCGTTCGGCGCCACCCACGCCGCGATCTGTGCCCGCGAGACAAATCCGAGTTTGGCGAGGATGTGCTCGACGTGCCCTTGCGCGGTTCGCTGGGATATCACGAGTTTGTCCGCAATCACTCTATTGGTCAGCCCCTGTGCCACTAGGTCTGCGACTTGCCGTTCGCGCGGTGTCAGGTCTTTGTTCGGACCGGATCGTGGTGGGTCACCGGCTGCTGTGCTTTCACCGAGCGCATAGGCCACCGCTTGCCTGAGGCTAAGACCTCGACCTTGTTGGACGGCCTTGCTGAAGGCTCGCTCGCCGAGTACGAGACGTAAGCGGGCCAGGCTCGATTCCTGACCTGCGTTGATGTTGTACCGATTCAGCCGTTTGGCTCCGGTGGGTTCCCCTAACTTCTCAATTGCTCCCATCAGCACCGCGGCGTGCTCGGTTCGGTGCTCGGTGGCGGCGATCCACGCGCACGTGTAGAGGCAGCTGGTTGCGGTCGAAGGGCTGTTGAGGCTTCGGCTCAGTTGTAAGCCTCGTGTCAGCAGCTGAGTCGCTTGAACGGGGTCGGTGCACGAGACAGTTGACCCGAGCGCTGCCAGGGCTTGCGCTTGGTGGACAGTTTCACCCAAAGGCTCGGTGATGGCGAGGATTTCTTCAAAGCAGGTCATCGCTCGTGCTCGGTCCCCGCACCGTCCGCACGCAACTCCCAGTCCGAGGAGCACCTCGAGGTGCGTATCGAGGTCTTCGGATGCTCGGCACGCGTCGAGGACCTTCTCGAAATGAGTGACAGCCAGTGCCGCATCGCCGCTCGAGAGTGCTAGTTGACCCTCGGTGCGGGTAACCAACTGCTCCAGGATCGGGTCCGCCATGCCCGCGGCGTATTTACGCGCTTTCGCCACGAGAGCGAAGGGATCGGTGCCCTCGCCCTGCAACGCGGCGAGCATGCCCTCGGTGCAGAGCGCTGTGACCTGCGATCTGGTTGGTTGCTCGACCTGGGAGGTCAAGGCCCGACGGAGCCATTGCCTACCTTCACTCAGGAGGCCACGGGAGATCCAAAAGCGGCGAAGAGCGTTGGCTATTTGCAAGCCGACAGGAGCGTGGATCGGATCAGCAAGGCAATACGTCATCGCGTCGCGGAGATTTGGTAGCTCGCGCTCCAATCGGGTGGTCCACTCTGCCTGCCTGGGGCTGAGCCATTCGGTGTGTGCCCGCACGGTCAGTTGTTCGAACCAGTCCCGGTGCCGTCGTTGCAACGTCGAGTACTCGCCGCTCTCCCGAAGCCTGTCCCGCCCGTAGTCGCGAACCGTTTCAAGCAACCGGTACCGGATGACACCGTGTGTCTGCTCTGGGATCAGGATCGACTTGTTGACCAGCGCGGCCAACACCTCTAGCAGCTCGTTCGGGCCGAACTCCCCAGCGCAGAGCGCCTCCGCCCCGTCCAGCTCGAATCCTCCTGTGAAGACCGAAACCTTTCTCCACACTTCGCGTTCGCGTGCCGTGCAGAGCTCGTGGCTCCAATCAATACACAGTCGCAGGCTCTGTTGACGAGCAGGTGTACCCCGGTTCGCAATGCTCAGAGGTCGGTATCGATCGCTCAGGCGAAGCAAGATCTGCTGCGCCGACAACACCCGCAACCCCGCAGCCGCGAGCTCGATCGGCAGCGGCAGCCCATCGAGCCGCTGACAGATTCGTGCAACGACAGCCTTGTTGTCCTCGGTCACGCCGAACCCTGGGACGGCGGCGCATGCACGCTCGATGAACAGCCGCACTGCCTCATAGCTGGACAGCCCTTGCGCTGAGCAAGATCGGTCCGGATCTGGAAAAGTCAGTGGCCGCAAGGGAAGCGCGGCCTCCCCTGCAATTGCCAAAGTCTCCCGGCGTGGCGAGAATGCGAAGTCTTGGGCACTTCCGGAGCAATGCCGCCGTCGGGGCCGCGACTCCATCAACCACGTGCTCGCAATTGTCGAGCACGAGGAGGAGCTGTCGGGGGGCGAGGTACTCAGTTAAGGCTTCGAGCGTCCTCGTGGCCGATGGCGTCTCGATACCGAGGGCGCCGGCTACTGTTTCGGTGAACCGCGTGTCGTCCTGCTGCTCACCGAGTTCGATCAGCCATACCCCGTCGGTGAACGCCCGGCTCACGTCCGCTGCCACTCGCAGCGCAAGTCGTGTTTTACCCACCCCGCCGAACCCGGTGAGGGTGACGAGCCGGAATGCGCTGAGAAGGCGTTTGACCTCGGCGACTTCGCTTCGGCGACCGACGAAGCTGGACAGCTCGAAGGGTAGGTTTCCTACCCTCGAGCCCGTAGGGAGTGACATGGACCGCTTCTTTCATCCTGTTACGGTTCGCGCAGGGTGTGACGTCGGCGGGTAAACGTGCGCGAGGTTGTGGGCGTTTCGGGCGAGGAACTGTTCCCGTAGGCGTAGCACCATGAATAGAGTTGCGCCGTAGCGGCGAGGGCATTGTGGTGTTGGATCGTCGCCGACGACCGGTTGTACTGCAGTGCAAGGTTGTTCAGGTTGCAGAGTCGGTAGAGGCGGAGTATCCGAGAATTGACTGTTGCGGTGATGAACTCAGTCCGAACCATCTTGTGGATCTGGGTTCGGCACCCGGAGTGGTCTTTCGTAATCGGATGTGGTGTTGGTCGGCTCGTGCTGGCTCACTGTGCGGAACGTTGGGCGGGGATAGGCAATGGCGAGTTGGCTTTCGAGATGCTGGCCGCATCCGCTGTCTCGGACGCTTTCCCAAAGCTTGTCGAAGAAACGTGGTCGTGACATCCCGAATCGTTGGAATGTCTCGTCATCGGGTGCTCCGCCATAGGGCGCCCAGATTCGTGCGAATCGGAGGATCTCCTCCGCCTCCCTGTCGTGAGGTGCCGGCACTTGACGATAGGCCTGTCGACGATGCCCCGTCCGGGATCTGCAGATGCGGTCGTCGGCCTGCGCGCGGTGGGGTTGATCAGCAGCAATGGGGGATGCGTCGGGGTGGTGTGTGGTCATGGTGGTTCCCTGTGGGTCGACTTCGGGCACGCGTGGTCTGCGGTCCGCCGATGTAGGCACCGGGGTGGTCGTATCGCTCTCCTATCGTGTGGTCTGGAGCCAGACCGTGGTGTCCGGTGGAACTGTGAGAGCGTCCGTCGGGGGGCCGGAGGAGAGGAGGACGGTTGCGCCGGCGTCGATCGGGGCGGGCCCGCTGGAGAGGTTCACGACGCACCGAAAGGATGGTCCCCGGTCGAAGGCGAGGACATCGGGGGCGCAGGGCTGCCAGGCGAAGTCGTCCCCGCGCAGGGCGGGCAGGGTGCGGCGGAGTCGGAGTGCGGTGCGGTAGAGGGTGAGCATCGAGTCGGGGTCCCCGGATTCGGCGGCGACGGTCTTCGACTTCCAGGAGCTGGGTTGGGGCAGCCACGGCTGGATGTCGTCGGCGGCGAACCCGAAGGGCGGGTGATCACCGTTCCAGGGCAGCGGGACCCGGCATCCGTCGCGGCCGCGGATGGTGTGCCCGGATCGTTCCCAGGTCGGATCCTGCAGCAGGTTTTCGGGGAGGTCGGTGACTTCTTCGAGTCCGAGTTCTTCGCCCTGGTAGAGGTAGGCCCCGCCGGGCAGGGCGAGCATAAGAAGGGCGGCGGCGCGGGCGCGTCGAGTGCCGAGGGCGAGATCGGAGTCGGTGCCGGCGGTCAGGGTCATGGGCAATGTGCTGGTGTCGGCGCGCCCGAATCGGGTGAGGTGGCGGGTCTCGTCGTGGCTCGACAGCACCCACGTGGCCGGCGCTCCGACCTCGCAGAGCGCGTCGCGGCTGCGGTCGATCGCGGCGCGCAACACTGCCGGGTTCCAGCCGGCTCGGGGGAAGTCGAAGTTGAAGGCGGTGTGCAGTTCGTCCGGTCGCACGTAGCGGGCCAGGCGCTCGGGGCTGCGGACGATCGCCTCCGCGACGAACATGCGGTCTGGCCCGTATGTGTCGGCGATGGTGCGGAACTCGCGCAGGATGTCGTGGAGGGCGTCGACATCCCAGTGCGGGTTGTCGACCCAGGTGCTGGATTCGAAACGGGCTCCGGGTGCGTGGCCCGCGTCGGGCAGGCCGGGGACCTTGGCCATGGCCGACACGGCGTCGATGCGCATGCCGTCGACGCCGCGGTCGAACCAGAACCGTAGGACGTCGGCGAAGTCGGCGCGCACTTCCGGGTTGGTCCAGTCGAGGTCGGGTTGTTCGGGGGCGAACAGGTGCAGGTACCACTGGCCGGGTTGTCCGTCGGGGTCGGTGGTGCGGGTCCAGGCCGGTCCGCCGAAGGCGCTGATCCAGTCGTTCGGAGGGCGCTCACCGGTGTCGCCGCGTCCGTCGCGGAAGAAGTACCGGGCGCGCTCGGGCGAACCGGGAGCGCTGGCCAGGGCGTCCTGGAACCAGCTGTGGGTGTGCGAGGTGTGGTTGGCGGGCAGGTCGATGATGATGCGGAGCCCGGCGGCGTGGGCGGCGGCCAGTAGGGTGTCCGCGTCGTCGAGGGTGCCGAAGAGCGGGTCGATGTCGCGGAAGTCGGCGATGTCGTAGCCGCCGTCGGCCATCGGTGACCGGTACCAGGGGGTGATCCACACGGCGTCGACGCCGAGGTCGACGAGGTACGGCAAGCGGTCCCGGAGGCCTGTGATGTCGCCGATGCCGTCGCCGTCGGAGTCGGCGAAGCTGCGCAGATACACCTGATAGATGACGGCGTCGTGCCACCACTGGGGTGATGTGGTCATGGTGTCCTCGGGGTTGGTGGGTCGGGAGTTCATGCTCGGTGCGGAGTCAGCCCTTGACGGCGCCGGAGATCATCGCCTTGACGAAGTGGCGTTGGAACAGCAGGAACACCACGATGGTCGGTGCCATGATCAGCAGTGATCCGGCGTTGAGGAGGACGACGTCGGTGGAATACTGGCCGACGAAGTTCTGCAGTGCGCCCGCCATGGTGCGTTTGCTGGGGTCGTCGATCAGGACGATGGCCTGCAGGAAGGTGTTCCAGGTCCACAGGAACAGCAGCAGGCACAGCGAGGCCAACGCCGGGACCGCCAGCGGGATCTGGACGTGGCGGAACGCCTGCCAGGGGCCGGCACCGTCGAGGGCCGCGGCTTCGGTGAGCTCTTTCGGCATGGACAGGAAATGCGCGCGCATCCAGAACACGGCGAACGGCATGAACGTGCCGATCAGGACCAGGATCAGCCCGAGGCGGGTGTTGAGCAGATTCATCTCGCGCAGCTGGTAGTAGAGCGGCACGATCGTCGCTTCCCGCGGGAGGGTCAACCCCAGCAGCATTAGCAGGAACACGACGGTGCCGCCGGGGACCTTCAGCTGCCCGAGCCCGTAGCCGGCCATCGCGGCGAACAACGCGGCGACCGGGACGACGCCGGCGACGAGGATGATGCTCGAGACCAGCAGGGGAGTCACCTCGGCGACGCGCCAGGCGTCGAGGAAGTTGTGCCACTGCGGGTTCGACGGCCACGACAGTCCCAAGGGGACGGTGCCCTGCGGTTGCAGTGCCGCCGACAGCATGCTCAGCAACGGCAGGATCGAGAAGATCATGGTGCCCAGCAGCAGGGCGAGTCCGGGGATGCGTTGGCGGACGGAGGTTTTCATGGCTATTTCTCTCTGAAGAAGCGCTGGATCGGCAGGATGACCAGCAGGATCAGGCCGGTCAGGACGACGGCGAGTGCGCTGGCGAGGCCAACGCGGGCTTCGGTGAAACCGAGTTGGTAGATCTGGACGCCGGGCACGGTGGTCGCGTAGCCGGGACCGCCCTGGGTGGACATGAACACGATGTCGAAGCTGGCGAGGGCGGCGATGATGGTGACGGTGACGCAGACCCCGATTTCGGCCCGCAGGGCGGGGACGGTGACGTACCGGAAGGTGCTGAAGAAGCCGGCACCGTCGATGCGGGCGGCCTCGTAGATCGCGATGTCGATCTTGCCGATGCCCGCCATGAGCAGGATGGTGCAGAATCCGAGCCCGAGCCAGGTGCCGATGATGCCGACCGCGGGCAGTGCCCAGTCGAAGTCGCCGAGCCACGAGCGGGTGAGGCCGCCGAGGCCGACGGCCGAGAGGAGTTGGTTCACGGTGCCGTTGCTCGAGAACATCCACACCCAGGCGACCGCCGCCGCGGCGCCCGGGATGATCTGCGGCAGGAACAGCAGAGTGCGGGTGAGGGTTCCGAGGCCGCGGATGCGGATCTCCTGGAGCAGTGCGGCGACGAGAAGTCCGCCGATGACCGGGAAGACGGTGAAGAACGCGATGAGGAAGAACGCGTGGCCGATCGAGGACAGCAACTGCGGGTCGGTGAGGACGCGGCCGTAGTTGCCGAGTCCGACCCAGCTGCCGACGGAGATGCCGTCCCAGTTGTAGAGGGAGTACCAGATGGTGGTCACAAGCGGCCGCAGGACGAAGACGGTGTACACCAGCGCCGCGGGGAGGACGAACAGCCATCCGGTCAGGGCTCGTTTGGCGCGGTGCCCCCGGTCGTGCCGGGTTGCGGCGCGGTGACCGAACGCCCGGACGGGGGAGGCCTGGGGGGTGTGCGCGGTGGAGGTCATCGGAGAAGGTCCTGCTGGTAGGCGGATTGGACGGCGGCCATCATCTGCCCGGGTGTGGTTCGGCCGGCGGCGAGCATCTGGACCTGCGGTAACCAGGTGCCGGACATGCCGTTGGTGGCGTTCTGGACGAACTGGACCTGGCCGCCCGAGGCGACCAGCCTGCCGAAGGCGGCCTGGATCTGAGCACCCAGCGATCCGGGCGCGGTGGCCGGGACCTTGCCGGTGCCGGCCGGGGCGAAACCGGCATCGACCGCGACCTGCCGTCCGGCATCTGAACGGAGGAAGTCCAAGAAGGCTGCGGCGGCGTTCTTGTCGTCCGAGCCCGAGGGGATCGCGAAGTTGGACACCGGATCCGACATGGCCAGCACGGGCGCCCCCGCCGGTGCCGGCGGGAGAACGAAGCCGACGTCCTCGCCCATCTTGGTCTGCAGGGTCGCGGCATCCCAGTTCCCGGAGGCGTAGAACAGTGCCTCGCCGGCGGCGAACCGTCCGGCGGCGGCGGTGGCGTCGGTGCCGTTGGTGTCCTGGGGGAAGTACCCCTTTGCGGCCCAGTCGGCCACGACCGCAGCCGCATCGACGCCGGCGGGGGTGTCGAGGGTGGCGCCGGGAGTGTTGAAGACCCAGTCGTTGACCGCGTCCTGGCCGAGGGCGGTGTTCAGCATCATCTGGACCAGGAAGGTGACCTGCGCGCTCTTGTTGCCGGCCATGATCGGGACCAGTCCGGTAGTCTTCGCCGCCGCGAGTGCCTGCTCGAATTCTTCGACGGTGGTGGGCGGTGAGGTCATTCCGATCCGGGTCGCGAGCTCCTCGTTGTAGTAGAGACCGGTCAGGGTGAATCCGCTGGCCATCGTGTACTGCGGGCCGGTGCCCCGGACCCCGGCGTCATCGACCCGGTACATGGCCATCTGCCCTTCCGGTAGCTCGTTCCAGCCGTAGGCCTCGGCCCACGGATCGAGTGCGGTGAGCTGGCGGTTGGCCACCGCCGCCGGCAGCGCGATGATCCGTGCGATGTCCGGCGGGTTGTCCGAGGCGAGCACCCGGGGCGCGTTGACCGCCTGAACCTCGTCCGGGTCATAGCGCGCGGTGATGGTCACGTTCGGGTGGCGCTCGGTGAACGCCGCGATCAACGCCTCGTCGATCTTCTTCAGCCCCGCCCCGTCGTACAGGGTCAACTCGATCGGGTCGGTACCGAGATCCGTGCTCACCGCTACCGGCTCCGTCGGGGCTGTCGTGGTGTAGCCGCTGCCCGGCGGCGCGCAGGCCACCGCCGTCGGCAGGATCGCGGCTCCGGCGACCGCGGCGAACCTGCGCGCCCACCGGCCCCGGTTCGAGTGGTGTGAGTCCATAGCTCCTCCGCATTGAGACGCGCATCACAATTCGGAAGCGCTTCCGAAGCGTATGTCGGAAGCGCTTCCGAAATCAAGGTCGGTCGGGCTACCATCGCCTCGTGCCCGATCAACCTGGTTCTTTGAGTCTCAGCGACGTCGCCCGGGAAGCCGGCGTCTCGCTGACGACCGCCTCCCGCGCTCTCAACGACTCGTACGGGGTTTCCGCGGCCACGAGAGAGAAGGTCCTCGCCATCGCCCGTCGCCTCGACTACGTGGTCTCCCCGGACGCGGTCCGCCTGGCCGGCGGGCGGACCCGACGGGTGGCGTTGGTCGTTCCCCATATCGAGCGCTGGTTTTTCGGCGAGATGGTCAATGGAATCGAGACGGTGCTCGCATCAGCGAACTTCGACCTGTTGCTGTACCAGGTCGGTGGCCCCGAGGATCGCCAGGACTTCTTCACCCGGTTACCCGCCCGCCGGAAGGTCGACGCCGTGGTGGTGGTCGCGTTCCCGGTGGATCAACGCGAGCGCGAACGGCTCGCACTGATGGGCGTCGGTATCGTCGCCGCCGGCGGCCAGAGCGCCGACTACCCCTATGTCTGCATCGACGACTACCACGCCGGGCGGCTCGCCGTCGACCACCTCCTGGAATCAGGACACCGGCGGATCGCCATGATCGCCGCCCACGACCCCGATCAGCCCGGGTGGCCGGCACGCTCCGGTCGATCGGAGGCGTATGTCGACGCACTGACCGCAGCGGGCATCGCTGTGGACCACTGCCTCGTCCGCGACGTCGACTGGGGCGGCCTCAACGCCGCAGAGGCGATGGCCGACATCCTCGACGCCACCCCGGAATCGGCTCCGACCGCCGTCTTCGCGCACAGCGACGAACTCGCCCTCGGAGCGATCCGAACACTGCGCCGCCGAGGCCTGCGCATTCCCGAGGACGTCTCCGTCGTCGGAATCGACGACCATCCGCTCGCCGCACTCACCGACCTGACCACCGTGCACCAATCCGTGCGCGAGCAGGGCGAGATCGCCGCCCGACTCGTCCTCGACGCACTTGCCCCCATCCCAGACGGGGATGCCCCCACCGCCGTCACCGCACCGACCACACTCGTCGTCCGCGGCAGCACCGGACCCGCACCGGATCACGCTCGGTCACTCGCGGCTTCTTCCGACGACCCACACCCCGAACTTGCCGGTAGCCGCCCCGCGGTTCCCGCGCACCCCCAGGAGAGATGATGCGACTCGCCCTTCCCGACCACTGGGTCTGGGACAGTTGGATGACCGACGACGGCACCGATTACCACCTGTTCTTCCTCCGCGCCTCGCGCGCCCTGCAGGACCGCGAACGCCGCCACTACCGCGCGACCATCGGTCACGCGACGTCTCCGGACGGTGAGCAATGGACCCTCACCGCCGACGCGCTGGCGCCCTCCGATGGCCCGGCCTTCGATGACCTCGCCACCTGGACCGGCTCCGTCGTCCGCGACACCGGCGGACTCTGGAGCATGTTCTACACCGGAGTGAGCCGGGCCGAGAACGGCCTCAAACAACGCATCGGCCGCGCAACCTCCCCAGACCTGCTGACCTGGACCAAGGACCCCGACCTCGTCCTCGAGGCCGACGGCCGCTGGTACGAACGCCTCGGCGAAGGAACCTGGCCCGACGAAGCCTGGCGCGACCCTTATGTCTTCGAACATGCCGGTCAGTGGCACATGCTGATCACCGCCCGAGCCAACACCGGCGACCCCGAGGGCCGCGCCGTCGTCGGCCACGCCACCAGCGACGACCTGAACCACTGGCACATCCAACCCCCACTGTCGGCGCCCGCCGGCTTCGGCGAAATGGAGGTGCTCCAAGTCCACGACGTCCAGGGAAAGCCAGTCCTGGTGTTTTCCTGCGCGCCCAAGAACGCCCGCGTGACTGCCGAGCACAGTGCGGGGACGTGGATCGCCGAGGGACAGTCCCTGCTCGGGCCGTGGAAGGTCACCGACGCGAAGAATGTCGACACCGCGGACCTGTACGCGGTGCAGATGCGGCAGGCACGAGACGGCAACTGGATGACGTGGGGCTTCAACAGCGACGGACCGCAATTCGGCACCATCTCGTCCTCGAGCTACCTCCCGCCCACCGCCACAGAAAGTTCGACACCGACGACCTGACACCACCGATACACCCGCGCCACAGACGCACCACCCCACCTCACTCACTCGGATCGTCCGGCACGTTCCTGCCGGTGGAGGGATTCAATTCTCATGGCAACAATCACCTATGACCGCGCGACCAGGCTCTTTCCCGGCTCGGACGTCCCCGCGGTCGATCAACTCGACCTGCACATCGAGGACGGCGAGTTCCTCGTCCTCGTCGGCCCGTCCGGCTGCGGCAAATCCACCTCGCTGCGGATGCTCGCCGGACTCGAGGACTTCGACGGCGGGCAGATCCTGATCGGCGGCCACGACGTCACGCACGCCGAACCCAAGGACCGCGACATCGCGATGGTCTTCCAGAACTACGCCCTGTACCCGCACATGACCGTCGCGGAGAACATGGGCTTCGCCCTCAAACTCGCGGGTACCGACAAAGGCGAGATCCGCAGGCGCGTCGGGGAGGCCGCCGACATGCTCGACCTCCGTGACTACCTGGACCGCAAACCCAAGGCCCTCTCCGGCGGCCAGCGACAGCGGGTGGCGATGGGCCGCGCCATCGTCCGGCAACCCCAGGTGTTCCTGATGGACGAGCCGCTGTCGAACCTCGACGCGAAACTGCGCGTGCAGACCCGCACCCAGATCGCCCAGCTCCAGCGCCGACTCGGCACCACCACCGTCTACGTCACCCACGACCAGGTCGAGGCCATGACGATGGGCGACCGGGTCGCCGTCCTCAAGGGCGGCGTGCTGCAGCAGTGCGCGTCCCCCCGCGAGCTCTACCGCCGGCCCGCGAACGTCTTCGTCGCCGGATTCATGGGTTCACCGTCGATGAACCTGTTCACGCTGCCGGTAACGGACGGCGGAATCCGCTTCGGCGAGCAGGTGATTCCGGTGCCGCGGGACACCCTGTCGTCCGCCGGCTCCGAGGTGGTGTTCGGGATCCGGCCCGAGCACGTCGAACTCGCCAACGCCGGCCTCGAACTCGAGATCGACGTCGTCGAGGAACTCGGCTCCGAAGCGTTCATCTTCGGACGCACCCAGGTGGGCGGACGGCACGAACCAATCGTGGCCAGGGTCGACTGGCGAAACCCACCGGAGAAAGGCCAGACCGTGCACGTCCGCATCGACCCGACGCACGCCCACCTCTTCGCCAACACTCCCGGCGGCGCACGGCTACCGCAATAGCAGCCACGGCTGCTGAGTGCTTCGTGCCTCGCGGCATGGACTGCCAGCATCAGATTCGCACCGACGTGCTCGGACAACCGGGCGATCTCGCCGTCGGGCCGCCACCGCCGCCCGCCCCTCATCAGGCCCGAGACGGAACCGAACCGGGAACACCCGTCACCGGCCCACCCCCTCCCGAACCAGCAGAGAAGCCTCCCGACATGACCACCACCACCACCTCCACCGCCCGATGCGACATCGCCGTCGTCGGGGAATCCCTCATCGACATCACGATCGGTGGCGACTGCACCCGCGAACGGGTCGGCGGTAGTCCTGCTCTCCTCGCGCGGAGCCTTCGCCGGCTCGGTATCGCCACCACCCTGTTGACGACGTTCGGCGCCGACCGCCACGGCCGCGCCCTCCACGGCGAGCTCACCCGCTGCGGCGTCCGAGTGGTTCAGGCAGGTCATCCCGCCGCCCGCACCTCCACAGTCACCGCCCACCCCGACCGACCCGACACCGAAACCGTGGTTCTCAGCTGGGATCTCGTCCACACCGACGTCCCGTCGTGTGATCACCTGCACGTCGGCTCCATCGCCGTCGTCCGAGCACCCGGCGCCGATGACGTGGCACGACTCGTCTCCCGCCGGCACCCGGACACGACCATCAGCTACGACGTCAATGTCAGGCCCTCAGCGATGGGCCCCCGGCACATCTCGATCGTACGAATCGACGAGATGATCTCCCGCAGCGATATCGTCAAGCTGAGCGACGCGGACCTGGAATGGGTGCGGCCGGGCGAGCGCCACGGTGACGCGATGCGGTGGTTGATGTCTCGGGGCCCGGCGATCGTGGTCGTCACCCACGGCGCGGCCGGAGCCACGGGCTACACCAGGAGCGGGTCGGTGCGTGTGCGTGGCCATCGCGTCGACATCGGCGACCCGGCCGGGGTGGGTGACGCATTCATGGCCGGACTTCTGCACGCCATGACCGGGCGTGGTCTGCTTGGCCGCAACACTAGTCGGCCACTGCGGGCGATCGACCTCGACGACCTCCGAGGCATCCTGCACCACGCGAACCTCTGCGCCGCACAGGCCATCGACGTCGCGTAGCGACGCACAACCGGGGGTACCGAACATACGTTCGATCGGTGCGACACCCACGAGCCTGCCGGCGACCAGTACGGCGACGACCGAAGCGCAGTCGTATCGCTTAGTGGTCATATCGCTCAGTACGGCCGTCACCGAGTCGCCCGGGGCGGCCGTGGGAACCCTCGTGCATGCATGCCAGAGCGCAGTCCGAGGTTCGGGCTCATCGTCGAAGGCCAGCAATTCGGACACCGGCACACCCTTTCCGAACGTGTTGTGGAGTGCCCTTCGATCCTGGCACGGGTGATACCGAAGCCGGCCACGTTCCGAGTGGAACCGGATGCACCCTCATTACGTCACAGTGACGTAATAAGGGTGCATGGGCGGAGGGAGGGGAGACCCGAAACCGAACATTCATTCGGAAAAGCGGGCCACTCGACGACACCGCCGAATTGGCCTTAGCGGTCCGGGGCCGCACATCCGGCGGCGTGAATATTATTCAGCGCGCCGACGGACGCATCAGCCGCGACGCTACGAGGCCGACGCATCGAGTCGGATACGCGGCGAACAAGTGCCGGACGGGCCCGAGGACCAGATCGACGCAGAACTGGCTGCGGGTAAACAGGCAGGCCAAATCCGGACCTCTGACCTGCGGCGATAAAATGCCACCTTTTGCCGATAATCGACATTATGTCAACTAGTGGATCGCAGGGCCTGCCCCGCGCCACCGGCGACCTCCACACCCGGACGACGGGTCGGCAGCGTCGTCGCGTCGAGCTCCGGGCGACAGCCGCGCACCCTTTCCGTAGACGCACCCGTTTTCGGCCTCGAGAACGCGCGCGGGAACCGAGAACGAGTGCGTCCGTCCCTGAACGCTGAGGAATCCGGCACGAAGTCATGGATGCGTCCTAGCCACAGCGGC
This sequence comes from Rhodococcus sp. IEGM 1307, assembly GCF_030056915.1. NCBI lineage: Bacteria > Bacillati > Actinomycetota > Actinomycetes > Mycobacteriales > Nocardiaceae > Rhodococcus > Rhodococcus sp. IEGM 1307. The sequence goes on along the minus strand of NZ_JASHKW010000006.1, from coordinate 181,703 downwards.
CCGGAACGGCACAGCGCCCGACTCGCCGGGATGGACGTTAGGGCCGCGTCCTGACGCTTCTCCCCCGTGTCGATACTCCGGAATCTATCCGACAAGCATTGCACGACAACGGCTCTCGTGTTTTCCGCTGCGTTGACGGCGCCAGTGACGGAGTCTTCCCTACACCGTCACTGGCGCCGAAAGGCCACCATAACAGATAATCGAATGTATGTTCGATGTGTTGGCGGGACTCGGCACCTCCGCGCTGTCAGCGCGCGAACCCGGGCCGGAGAGCATATGCTTCCGGTCCCCCGCCGGCACACATCACGGAGCGGAGTGCACCATGACCATCACGATCTACAGCAAGCCGGCCTGCGTGCAATGCACCGCCACCTACCGCGCCCTGGACGACGAGGGGCTCGACTACACGATCGTCGACATCACCCGAGACCCCGACGCCCATGACTACGTAAGAGGTCTCGGCTACCTGCAGGCCCCTGTCGTCGTAGTGGGTGACGACCATTGGGCGGGTTTCCGGCCCGACCGCATCAAGGCGCTCACGTCAGCCTGACAGATACCGGCCTCGGCTCCCGGACGACGGCAGCGTCGACGGTGGAGGTCCTCATCGGCCCGACGATTGCTCGGCCCGGGGCGCTCGGTGCCGCGGGCGCACGTGCTCGAAGATCAGGATGGTTTCTGTCGAGGCGACCGCGGGATGTGCGCTGAGGTGGTCGAGGACGAAGCGTCTCAGCTCTTCACTGCTCGCGGTGGCGACGTGGATGAGGTAGTCGTCGGCGCCGGCGATGAAGTACACGTTCAGCACCTCGTCGACGGTGGCGAGTTGCTCGGCGAGCTGCCCGAGATGCTGTCTTGCGTTGGCCTGTACTCGAACTGCGATCATTGCCTGCAGGTCCCTGCCGAGGGTGGCGGGATCGATGTCGGCATGGAAGCCGCGGATCACTCCGCGATCGATCAGGGAACGCACGCGGCCCAGGCAGGTCGAGGGGGCGATGCCCGCGAGGGCGGCGAGGGCGTTGTTCGGGGTACGCGCGTCGCGCGAGAGTTGATCGAGGAGGATTCGGTCGATCTCATCGATCGGCGCCCCCGTTCGAACATCATTCGATCCCGAGCCTTCGCCAAACGGCGCGCCTGAAACATTCTTCTTCATCGGCTCAGTCTAGAGAATTTTGTTCTCTTACCTTGGCTTCCCTGCGCCGCTTGTTCACTATTGATGCCTGTCAGTCGAATTACTGGTCGTGAACCCTGGACATCCTCCCCCGACACCGAGATCGTCGCCCCTGGGCGTGATCGGAAAGGCTCACCATGAGCAACCCCCAGTCCCCGCCCGCGCGCCACCGCGTCGTCGTCATCGGATCTGGCTTCGGTGGGCTGTTCGCAACGAAGGCCCTCCGCCGCGCGGACGTGGACGTCACGGTGATCGACCGCACCACCCACCACCTGTTCCAACCCCTCCTGTACCAGGTGGCCACCGGCATCCTCTCCGAAGGCGAGATCGCCCCCTCGACGCGGTTGATCCTCAAGGACCAAGCCAACGCCGCCGTCCGACTCGGCGACGTCACCACGATCGACCTGACCGAACGTACGGTGACGTCCGAACACCTCGGGCAGATCACCGTCACCGGATACGACAGCCTCATCGTCTCCGCCGGGGCGCAGCAGTCCTATTTCGGCAACGACCACTTCGCCGAGCACGCACCCGGCATGAAGACGATCGACGACGCCCTCGAACTCCGCGGCCGGATCCTCGGCGCGTTCGAGCAGGCAGAGGTCATCACCGACCCGCGGGAGCGGGCACGCCTACTCACCTTCGTCGTCGTCGGTGCCGGCCCCACCGGCGTCGAGATGGCCGGCCAGATCGCCGAACTCGCACACCGCACACTCGTCGGGGCGTACTCCAACTTCGATCCCCGGGATGCGCGGATCGTCCTGCTCGACGCCGCCTCGGCGGTACTGCCGCCGTTCGGGGACAACCTCGGCTCCGAGGCGGCGGAAACCCTCGAAAAGCTGGGCGTTGAGGTGCGGCTGGGTGCGTCGGTGACCGACGTCGACGCCCACGGACTAACCGTTCGCGACACCGACGGCACCGAGCACCGCATCGAATCCGCCTGCAAGGTCTGGTCCGCGGGGGTGGCCGCGAGTCCCCTCGGTCGCCAGCTCGCCGAACAGTCCGGCGCCGACATCGACCGCGCAGGCCGCGTGGCCGTCGACGAAGACCTCACCGTGCCGGGCAATCCGAATGTGTTCGTTGTCGGCGACATGATGTCGCGTGATCGTCTGCCCGGCGTCGCCCAGGTCGCGATCCAAGGGGGTCGCTACGCCGCGAAACAGATCGCCGCCGAGGTCACCGCCGCAGCCAAGGGACGCCCGGTACCGGAACGGAACCCCTTCCGGTACCGCGACAAGGGCTCGATGGCAACCATTTGCCGATTCAACGCGGTCGCCAAGATCGGCGGCCTCGAGCTGACCGGTTTCCTCGCGTGGATCATGTGGCTGGCCGTGCACGTCGTCTATGTCGTCGGCTTCCGCAGCCGCCTCGCGACCCTGCTGTCGTGGGCCTGGACCTTCCTCGGCACCTGGCGCGGTCAACTGACCAACACCCACCAGCAGATCACCGCCCGCAACGCGATCGCGCAACTGCACTACCTCGAACGCCGCATCGAGGACACGGAAGCCGACGTCGCGCGGGCGAGCTGACACGACACCGACTTCGGTGTCCGCACGGGGGCCACCGTATGACTGCCAGCCCATCTTCCCGCCGGCGCTACCGCGATTGCGGCCGGCGGACCTCTTTGGAAACCTCGAAGACATGATGCTGGCGAATGCCTGCGAACTGTATCGCGACGCAGGTTTCATCGGGCAGCCGGCGGCCGCCGTCACCAGCCTCGCCTTCGTGATTGCCGGTCTCGCGGTCGTCGCGCGTCGTCCGCACGGCACGCCGACCGTGACGTACGGCCTCCTCGTCATCGCGGTCGGTGCCGGGTCGCTCGTTGCACACGGACCCAACCCACCATGGCAGGCCTACGCACACGACATCCCGATCGCGACACTTCTGGCCTTCCTCGCCGTCGACGCCGCCTCCGACCGGTTCGGCCGGCGGCTGTCGCCGGTGTGGTGGCTTGCCGTCCCGGTCGTGGTGATCCCCGCGGTGGCGGCCGGCCCGACGGCCTCCACGATTGTGCAGGCAATACTCGCCGCGGTCGCCGTGGGACTCGGTCTGGAACGCGCCCGCGTCCGTCCGCAGCTGCGGCGCATGACCGTCGTCGCGGCACTGCTTCTCGTGTCCGGCGCGCTGCTCGGCACCATCGGCGACCGGACGTCGATCTGCCGGCCGGGCAGTATCCTGCAGGGCCACGCGCTGTGGCACATTCTCGCCGCCGCTGGGTTGTGGCGGCTCGCGCCCACGATCGGGTCCACCGCCGACACGGTCGCGGCACGGCGCTCCCAGGCGGGCTCCAACGGCGACTTCCGTCGACCGACGACGTGACTGCGGGGTGCCACCCCTTGTGGTTTCGGCCAGCCGAACATTATGATTCGACCGTGAAAACAACGGGCTTCAAGGTGGGTGCGCGACGAGGGCCGGTAGCCGGTGCCGCGGTGCTGACAGCGCTTGCCACGGCGCTGATGCTGTCGGGATGCGGCACGGGTGACGGACCGGAAAACGACAAACCGGTGGTGTTGACCACGTTCACCGTTCTCGCCGATATCGCCGCGAACGTCGGAGGCGAGCACGTGACCGTCGAGTCGATCACCAAGGCCGGCGCGGAAATCCACGGATACGAACCCACCCCGGGCGATATCAAGAAGGCAGCCGAGGCCGACCTGATCCTCGACAACGGGATGAACCTGGAGGCGTGGTTCGCCCAGTTCGTCGACGGTGTGGACGTCGAGCACGTGGTCGTCAGCGACGGCGTCGAGCCGATCGCCATCGGCGAGGACGCCTACGCGGGCAAACCGAATCCGCACGCCTGGATGTCACCGTTGAACGTGCAGATCTACGTCGACAACATGGTCGCCGCGTTGAGCGAACTCGATTCGGCACATGCAGCCGACTATCGCATCAACGGCGACGCGTACAAGGCGCAGCTGCAGAAGGTGCAGGACGAGTTGGTCGCCGAGCTGGGGGCACTGCCGGTCAACGAACGGGCGCTGGTCACGTGCGAGGGAGCGTTCTCGTATCTGGCCCGGGATGCCGGGCTGACCGAGAAATACATCTGGCCGGTCAATGCCGAACAGCAGGCCACGCCCCAGCAGATCGCCTCGACGATCGAGTTCGTCAAGGACAACCGGGTTCCGGCGGTGTTCTGCGAATCCACGGTGTCGGATGCGCCGATGCAACGCGTCGTCGAGGCCACGGGCGCCGCGTTCGGTGGCACCCTCTACGTCGACTCGCTGTCCGAGGCGGACGGGCCCGTGCCGACGTACCTCGATCTGATCCGGCACGACGCCGACACCCTCACCGCCGCACTGAACGGGCAGCAATCATGACCACCCGGCCGGCCGTCGAGGTACAGGACGTCACCGTCCACTACGGCGATGTCCTTGCGCTCGACCAGGTCTCACTTGCCCTGCAGCCAGGACGCGTCTGTGGCCTCGTCGGCATGAACGGTTCCGGAAAGTCCACCCTGTTCAAGACGATCATGGGCACGGTCAAACCCGACTCCGGCACGGTCCGCATCAACGGCACGGCGCCGGCCGCGGCACGCAAGACCGGTGTGCTGGGTTACGTCCCGCAGAGCGAGGACGTGGACTGGACGTTCCCCCTCTCGGTGCGTGACGTGGTGATGACCGGCCGCTACGGGCACATGGGGCTGACCCGGCGGCCCGGCAGAGCTGACCGCGAGGCCGTCGACCACGCCCTCGAACGCGTCGAACTGACCGAACTGGCGGACCGGCAGATCGGGCAACTGTCCGGCGGCCAGAAGAAACGCACCTTCGTCGCCCGCGGAATCGCGCAGGGTGCCACCATCCTTCTCCTCGACGAACCGTTCGCCGGGGTCGACAAACGCTCCGAAGCCACCATCACCGCACTGCTGCGTGAACTCGCCGCCGCGGGTGCGGCGATCCTGGTCTCCACCCACGACCTGCACGCACTGCCCACCCTGGCCGACGAGGCGATCCTGCTGATGCGCACCGTCCTCATGCACGGTGACCCGACGGTCGTGCTGCAACCGGAGAACCTGGCGGCCGCCTTCGGCCTCGACGTCATGACAAGGACCTGAGAATCAATGGATGTCATCGACTTCTTCGTCGACCCGCTGCGCTACGACTTCATGGTCCGCGCGCTGATCACCACCCTGATCGCCGCCGTGGTGTGCGCGGTGCTGTCGTGCTGGCTGGTTCTGATCGGCTGGTCACTGATGGGTGACGCGGTCTCGCACGCCGTCCTGCCCGGCGTCGTCCTGGCCTACATCGTCGGCGCCCCGTTCGCGATCGGCGCGGTGATCTTCGGGTTCCTGGCCGTGGCACTGATCGGGGTGGTCCGCGACACCAGCCGCGTCAAGGAGGACGCCGCGATCGGCATCGTGTTCTCCACCCTGTTCGCGCTCGGGCTGGTGCTGGTCTCGGTCACCCCGAGCCAAACCGACCTCAACCACATCATCTTCGGCAACCTGCTGGGCGTGAGCCGGTCCGACCTCGTCCAGATCGCGATACTCGGGGCCGTCGTCTTCGTCGCACTGATCGTCAAGCGCCGCGACTTCACCCTGTACGCCTTCGACCCCACCCACGCCCACGCGATCGGCCTGAACCCGCGCCTGCTCGGGGCCGCGCTCCTGGGGCTGCTGGCCCTGACGGCGGTGGTGGCCCTGCAGGCCGTCGGCGTCATCCTGGTCGTCGCGATGCTGATCATTCCCGGGGCCACCGCGTACCTGCTGACCGACAGCTTCCACCGGATGCTGGTCATCGCCCCGGCGATCTCGGCGGCCTGCGCCGTCATCGGCCTGTACTTGAGTTATCACCTCGACACGGCCAGCGGCGGCATGGTGGTGCTGTCCCAGGGTGCGGCATTCGCGCTGGTCTACCTGTTCGCACCTCAGCACGGAATCATCGGTCGCCGGATCACCGCGTCCCGGCGACGCCGGTCACCGCGTGATGAACACGGGAACACCGAGAATCACGCGGAACGCGATTGGGCGCCGGAACCGAAGTCGTAGAACCGGCGCTCGATCGCGTTGCACACCGTCACTACGTAGGTCCATACCATTGGATAACTTATTAACCAATGGTATGTTCGCTGGGTGGCATCGGTTAACGGCGGACTGTTGTGGCCTCCTGTCGCCTACGAGCAGCATCCGTGGGTCAGCACCGCCGGCGACTACGGCTCTCGGCGCGAGCGGCGCCTCACTGCCGGCCCCTACCGTGCGGCAGTACCGGCGTTCATCGCGGAGCAAACCATCTCACTGAGCGGCGAGCTGCAATCGCTGACGGAGGAAGCGGCGACCGAGCTCACCCGTTTCGACGTCGAGGTCGGCCACATCACCGCCCCGTTCGCCTCCATTCTGCTCCGCACCGAGAGTGCGTCGAGCTCGGAGATCGAGAACCTCAGCAGCGGGGCGCGGCAGATCGCGCTGGCCGAACTCGGCGAGCACGCCTCCCGCAACGCCCGCCTGATCGTCGGAAACGTCCGGGCCATGCACGCCGCGTTGGAGTTGTCCGACTCCATCGACGCCGAGGCGATCCTGCAGATGCATCGCGCGCTGCTCGAACACGGCGATCGGAACATCGCCGGTCGATGGCGGCAGCAGCAGGTCTGGATCGGCGGCGGAAGCCTCGGACCCCACACCGCGCAGTTCGTCCCCCCGCATCATGACCGGGTTCCCGCACTGATCGACGACTTGATCGTCTTCGCCAACCGCGTCGATGTGCCCGTGATCGCCCAGATTGCGGTCGCGCACGCGCAGTTCGAAACCATCCACCCGTTCCCGGACGGCAACGGGCGTGTCGGACGCGCCCTGATTCAGGCGATGCTGCGCGGCGGACAGCTCACCCGCAGTGTTGCCGTTCCGGTGTCCGCGGGCCTACTACACGACACCGCAGAGTATTTCGACGCGCTCGGCGAGTACCGGTCCGGGAACGTCGAGCCGATCGTCCGGTCGATCGCGGAGGCATCGTTCGGTGCGGTCGCCAACGGTCGCACCCTCGTTCAGGACCTGGAAGCGGTTCGAGCCGACTGGCGCACCCGTGTGACGGCGCGGCGCGGCGCGGCGGTACACCGGCTGGTGGACGTGCTCCTTCGTCAACCGGTCGTCGACAACAAGCTCGTCACATCCACGCTCGGGGTGACCGGCGCCAACGCGCAGATCGCCATCGACCGCCTGGTCGACGCCGGGATCCTCACCCAGATCACCGACGGGCGACGGAACCGGATCTGGCAGGCCAAGGACGTGGTCCGGGTGCTGGACGAGTTCGCCGCCCGCGCCAAACGCCGCCGACACTGAATGCTCCGATCCCCGGCGGGTGCCGTCGAATGATCCACCGGGGGAACTTGACGTGTCGCCCGCCGCCGTTTATCCGCCCGCACCGCGGGTATCAACACCGTGACGTCCGGAGTGAGACCGCCGAGAACGAAGGTTCCGCTGATGACACTCGTGCCCCGGGCCGCGGTCACGCTGATCGCCGCAGGCCCCCTCGCCCTGTTCCTGGCCGCTCCCGTCGCCGCGGACCCACCCGACGTGACCCTGGCCGCCGCGGTGGCCGGGAGCACCGTCACGACGACCATCGCGAACGACACCGGTGCGGACATCGTGTGCGGACTCGGCGGGCTGCATGCGGCGGATGACATCGTGAACCCCGAGTCCGTGGCGGTGTTCCACGCATCGAATGTGGTGATCGGGCCGGGACCGCGGGACTTCGTGTTCGACGCGGTGCCCGACGGCGACTACCTGGTCCACTGGATCTGCAGTGAGAACGCGGGCCCCGGTGACGAGGTGTGGGGTTCGGCGCCGCTCCCGGAGACCGCATACGCGAAGCCGGCGACGGCGGAGCCTCTCCCCGTCACCGTGAGCACGGAAACGTGTTTCGGGTCGGTGTGCCTGCCGCCGGGCCTGGGTCTCTGACCGGCAGTCCGGGTCACCGGAGCGAATCGCGCTGTTCCCGAAGGAATTCCCGCTCGGCAGCGTTCGCGGTGCGGTCGCGCGCCGTCTCGTATGCGCGCGCCGCCTCGTCGGGACGTCCGAGTCGGCGGAGCAGATCGGCCCGCACCGCGTGGTACAGGTGGTATTTGCCGAGGTCGAGCTGGTCGACGAGGGCCAACCCCTGCTCCGGTCCCCTGACCTCGGCGACGGCGACCGCCCGGTTCAGGGCCACCACCGGACTCGGCGCCACCGACATCAACTGGTCGTACAACTGCAGGATCTGCCACCAGTCGGTGTCGGCGGCCGTCTCCGCGTCGCTGTGGACGGCGTTGATCGCGGCCTGAATCTGGTACTGCCCGGGGGTGTTCCGTCGCAGGCACTCCCGCACCAGCGACTGCCCCTCGGCGACGAGGTCACGATCCCACCGACTGCGGTCCTGATCGGGCAGGAGCACGAGCCGGCCGTCGCCGTCGGTGCGGGCGTCTCGCCGCGACTCGATCAGCACCATCAACGCGAGCAGCCCGGTGACCTCCGGTTCGTCGGGCATCAGCGCGGCCAGGACCCGGCCGAGGCGGATGGCCTCGGCGCACAGGTTCGCCCGCGTCAGCCGGTCCCCGGAACTGGCCGTGTAGCCCTCGTTGAAGATCAGATAGACGACGGCCAGGACGGCGCGGAGGCGGTCCGGCAGATCGGTCTCGCTCGGCACCCGGTACGGGATCCGGGCGTCCCGGATCTTCCCCTTGGCCCGGACGAGGCGCTGCGCCATGGTCGGCTCGGGGACCAGGAATGCGCGCGCGATCTCCGCGGTGCCGAGCCCGCCCAGGAGGCGGAGGGTCAGCGCGACCTGGGCGGCGGGGGCGAGCGCCGGGTGGCAGCACGTGAAGATCAGGCGTAGCCGGTCATCGTGCACGACGCCCTCATCCACCGGTTCGTCGCGGGCGAGCAACAGGGCGGCCTGCGCGTGGCGGTCGTGCCGGGTGGCCTCGCGCCGGAGCCGATCGATCGTGCGGCGCCGGGCGGTGGTGATGATCCATCCGGCCGGGCTCGGCGGCAGCCCGGACGAGGGCCAGCGCCGCACCGCCTCGGTGAACGCGTCCTGGACGGCGTCCTCGGCGATGTCGAGGTCGCCGAACACCCCGACCAGGACGGACACCGCGCGGCCGTGTTCCTCACGGAACACCCGTTCGATGTCGGTGGACCCGACCACGTCAGTCGCCGGCTCCACCGTGGTGTACGAACGGCCGGACCTCGATCGGGAGGGTCGTCGCCCGGGTGAGTTTGCGACCCCATTCGAGGGCGGCGTCCAGGTCGGGCGCCTCGACGATGGTGAATCCGCCGAGATGTTCCTTGCCTTCGGTGTAGGGGCCGTCGGTGAGGAGCACGTCCTCGCCCTGGGCCCGCAGCACGGTCGCCGTGGTGGGGGCGCACAGTCCCCCGCTGAACACCCACGCGCCCGCGGACACCATCTCCTGGTTGAGGGCGTCGAGGTCGTCGCCGATCTTCGCGAGGACGTCGGGTTCGGGAGCGGGTCCGTCGGGCTGGTACACGCTCAACAGGTACTGGGTCATCTCGGGTTCCTCCTCGGATCGGACAGCCGGCGACTGCGGATGTGGCCGGCTCTCACCTCCTATACGAACGTCACCCTTCCGAATCGACACCCTGGGCGGAGAAATTTCGCCGAATGTCCTCAGTTGTGTTCGGACACCAGGACGGCGCGGGTGCCCGGCTCCAGCGCTTCGAACACATGTGCGACATCGCCGGGGTAGGCGATGTAGTCGCCGGGTCCGAGTTCGACCGGATCGCCCGCGACGCCGACGAGGGCGCGCCCGGCACTGAGGATGACGTGCTCGACCACCCCGGGCATGTGCGGTTCGGACTCCCGGGCGGGGCCGGGTTCGACGGCGAGGCGGTATAGATCCCGGCGCGCGGACGGCGGGCAGGACGCGACGAGGGTGGCGCGGTAGTCGGACCGGTCGGATGTCAGTTCCGGTCCTTCGTCGGCCCGGATGACCTGCACGCGCGGCCGCGGCGGGTCCAACAGTTGCGACATCTGCACGTCGAGTGCGACGCAGAGGGCCCACAGGGTTTCGACGCTCGGGTTGCCGCCCCCCGATTCCAGTTGGGACAGTGTGGATTTCGCGACCCCGGCGCGGCGGGCGACCTCGGTCAGGGACATACCCGACCGTTCGCGTTCGCGACGCAGCGAGGGTCCGATGTAGCCCAGCGGGGATTGCCCTGCCATGGTTTCCCTTCCCGACAACCCGTTCATTATTTTGGTCGCGATGTTCGTCTTGACGAACGATGCACCATGTGTTCAGTATAGAAGTCATGCGTTCGATGAAGCGAACACTCGATTCGCGGGTCCTCCGAAACATCGCGCTGGTGTGCCTCGCCGACGGACTGGTCGGCATGTCGTACGGCGCCATCGCGGTGGGTTCGGGCCTGAACGCCTGGTTGCCCGTCGCGCTGTCGGTGCTGGTCCTCGCCGGATCTGCGGAGTTCTTGTTCGTCGGCATCGTCGCGGCAGGCGGCAGCCCGGTCGCGGCGACGATCGCCGGGCTGCTGGTGAACGCGCGGCACCTGCCGTTCGGTCTGGCGGTCGGTGCCGTGCTGGGGCGCGGGCTGCGCCGCGTCGTCGGCAGTCACCTGATGAACGACGAGTCGGTGGTGTTCGCCCTCGGTGAGACGGACGCCGACCGCAGGCGCGCCGCGTACTGGGCGTGCGGTGTGGGGATCGCGGTGTGCTGGCCGCTCGGGGCCGTGCTCGGCGCGGTGGCGGGCACGGCGATCGGCGACCCCTCGGTGCTGGGACTGGACGCCATGTTCCCGGCGGTGCTGCTGGCGCTGGTGCTGCCGGCGTTGCGCGATCGGGACGTGCGGGTGCCGGCACTGGCCGGCGGCGTGATCGCCCTGGCCACCACGCCCTTCCTGCCCGCCGGGCTTCCGGTGCTGGCGGCGCTGGTGGGGCTGCTTGCCGGTGTGCGGCGGAAGGTGCTGCCGTGACCGGGAACCTCGTGCTGATCGGGTCGGTCGGGGTCCTTGCGGCGGGCACGTTCGCCTTCCGGTTCGCGGGACCGGTGCTGCGGCCACGGATCGCCACCCGGCCGTGGGTGGAGCGGACCATGGCGACGGCCGCCGTGGTTCTGCTCACCGCACTGGTGGGCACGACCGCGCTCACCGAAGGTCACGACCTCGCCGGGGTGGCGCGTCCCACCGGCGTCGTCGTCGCGGGCCTACTCGCCTGGCGGAAGGCACCTTTCGTCGTCGTCGTCCTGTCCGCGGCCGCCACGACTGCCGGATTGCGGCTCCTCGGGGTGCCGTGAGGATGCATGATCGAGGGGTGTTATTTCATCTCTGCGCCACGTGCGGCGTCGAACAGGACCCGAACACCCCGCTCCCCGACGAGTGCGCGATCTGCGCGGACGAACGCCAGTACATTCCGCTGGGCGGTCAGGAGTGGACCACCGTGGAGAAGCTGGCCGGTGCGGGGTACCGCGCGGTCGAGCACGAGGTCGAGCCGGGGCTGCACGGCCTGTACGTCGATCCGAAGACCGCCATCGGTCAGCAGTCCCTCGTGATCCGTACCCCCGCCGGGTCGCTGCTGTGGGATCCGATCGGGTTCGTCGACGACGCCGCCGTCGACGCCGTCGCCGCGCACGGCCCGGTCATCGCCGTCGCCGGCAGCCACCCGCACATGTTCGGGGTCCAGACGCAGTGGTCGAAGGCGCTCGGCGGCGTGCCGATCCTGGTGGCCGACGCGGACCGCGCGTGGCTGGCGCGGTCCGACGGCCCGATCGTGTTCTGGTCCGGCACCCACGAGGTGACGCCGGGTCTGACCCTGCACCAGATCGGCGGGCACTTTCCGGGCAGCGCCGTCGCGCACTGGCGGGACGGCGCCGACGGCCGGGGGGTCCTCCTCACCGGGGACGGCGTGTTCCCCAACCCGGACCGCCGTACGGTGTCGTTCCTCCGGTCCTACCCGAACCGGCTGCCGCTGTCCGCGGCGGTGGTGCGGCGCATCGCGGACCAGCTCTCGCATCTCGAGTTCGACCGCATCATCGGCAACTTCGACAACGTGATCGACAGCGACGGCCGGGAGGCGCTCGAATACTCGGCCACGCGGCACTGCGCGTGGGTGACCGGGGAGTTCGATCACCTCACGTGACCGCTGACCATGACGTCCGAGGTAATGGTCGCGGCGATCCGCCCGACCTAGGCTGGCCGAATGACCTCCCTCGACGATCGGCGCACGTCGCATGTCGGCACCCACCTGCGGGCGTGGCGGGAACGCCGCCGGCTCAGTCAGCTGGAACTGGCGAACCGCGCGGAGATCTCGGCACGGCACATCAGTTTCCTGGAGACCGGGCGGTCGAATCCCACGCGGGCGATGCTGCTGCGCCTCAGCGACCATCTCGACATTCCGCTGCGTGAACGCAACGCACTGCTCCTCGCCGGCGGTTTCGCGCCCGCCTTCCCGGAGCACCGACTGTCGGAGGTGCCGATGGCGTCGATCGCCGACGCCATCGGCAAGATCCTCACCGCGCATTCCCCGTATCCGGCGGTGGTCGTCGACCGGCACTGGAACATGGTGGACGCCAACGAGGCCGTCGCGGTGCTGACCGAGGGATGTGCCGCGGAGCTGCTCGAGCCGCCCGTGAACGTCCTGCGGTTGAGCCTGCACCCGGACGGCATGGCACCGCGGATCCTCGACCTGGCGCAGTGGCGGGGGCATCTTCTGCACCGGCTGCGTCATCAGATCGCGGTGACCGGCGACGACGGACTGCGTGACCTGCTGGGCGAGTTGGAGGGCTACCCCGGCGGCACCGTCGACGGCGCCGGACTGCCGGGGTCGCTCGTCGTGCCGCTGCGTATCCGACACCACGACACGGTGCTGGCGTTCCTCAGCACGACCACGATGTTCGGCACTCCCCTCGACGTGACGGTCGCGGAGCTGGCCATCGAATCGTTCTTCCCCGCCGACGCGGTGACAGCGGCTACCCTCCGCAGTAGCGTGAGCAGCGACTGAGGAGGTAGGTCTGATGGACTTGACAGCAATTGGTGTCGGTTTCGGCTACGTGGTCGTAGTCCTCACCATTCTTGTCGTCGTGGTCGGGGTGTCGGCACTGTTCGTGTTCTCGATCAAATCGGATTTCATTCCGCCGGAATCGCCGGGGACTCCCACGGGGCGGAAGCGGATCGGCCGGGCGGAATAGCCGCGTACGCACCGGAAGGCGGGCAGTTCCTCACGGAGGGGCTGCCCGCCTTCACGTATGGACGGGCCGCCGGGTTCTGGATCGATTCCGCTGTGCAGGCGGGGGGAAGCGCGGCTTACTGAGACGCTCGGGGACAAGGCGACTACCGTGACAGGAGTCGTCTATTTTTCGAGGAGCACGGAATGAGTATCAAGTCGGTTGAGTCACGCCGCCATCGCGTCGTGGTCATTGGATCCGGCTTCGGTGGGTTGTTCGGCACACAGGCGCTGAAGAATGCCGATGTCGACATCACCATGATCGCGCGCACCACTCACCATCTGTTTCAGCCGTTGCTGTATCAGGTGGCGACCGGCATTCTCTCCGTCGGCGACATCGCTCCCGCCACCCGGTTGGTGCTGCGCAAGCAGAAGAACACCAAGGTTCTGCTCGGCGATGTCGACGAGATCGATCTCGAGGCGAAGACGATCACCTCCCGGTTCCTGGACCGGACCACCGTCACCCCGTACGACAGCCTGATCGTCGCGGCGGGCGCGGGCCAGTCCTACTTCGGCAACGATCATTTCTCCGAGTTCGCGCCGGGCATGAAGACCATCGACGACGCCCTCGAACTGCGCGGCCGCATCCTGGGCGCGTTCGAGCAGGCCGAATTGTCGAACGATCCCGCCGAACGCGCCCGGCTCCTGACGTTCGTCGTCGTCGGCGCCGGTCCGACCGGTGTCGAACTCGCCGGCCAGATCGCGGAACTGTCGCGGCGCACCCTGTCGGGGGCGTTCCGCAACATCGATCCCCGTGAGGCCCGCGTGATCCTGCTGGACGGCGCGGACGACGTGCTGCCCGTCTACGGCGGCAAGCTGAGCCGTAAGGCCCGCCAGCAGCTGGAGAAGCTCGGCATCGAGATCCAGCTGGGGGCGATGGTCGTCGACGTCGACGTCGACGGCCTCGTCGTCAAGGACAAGGACGGCACGCAACGCCGGATCGAGTCGCAGTGCAAGGTGTGGTCGGCCGGTGTGCAGGCGAGCCCGCTGGGCAAGCAGATCGCGGAGCAGTCGGACGCCGAGATCGACCGGGCCGGTCGCGTCCTGGTCAAACCCGACCTGTCGGTGCCCGGCCACCCCGAGGTGTTCGTGATCGGCGACATGATGGCGCTCGACAAGTTGCCAGGTCTGGCGCAGGTCGCGATGCAGGGCGGCAAGTACGCAGCCAAGCAGATCAAGGCCGGCCTGAGCGGTCACAAGCCGGAAGACAGGCCGCCGTTCAAGTACTTCGACAAGGGCAGCATGGCCACCATCTCGCGATTCAGTGCGGTGGCGAAGGTCGGGAAGCTCGAGATCAGCGGTTTCATCGGCTGGGTGGCCTGGCTGGCAATCCACCTGATGTACCTGGTCGGGTTCCGCAGCCGGCTGTCCACTCTGCTGTCGTGGACGGTGACGTTCCTCGGCCGCGGGCGCGCGCAGATGGCATCCACCGAGCAGTGGGTGTTCGCCCGCAACGCGATGGAGCAGCTGGAGCGGCACGAGCGGGAGAAAGAGGCCGCCGAGAAGTCGGGCGGCGCGCAGCGCAAAGCCGCGGGGTGACGCAGGCGCGCCCATGACGTGAACAGAGCGGAGGGGACGGACCTGTCGGGTCCGTCCCCTCCGCCGTGCGCGTGGGTGGTCGTCAGTTGCCGAGGCGTCCGGTGTCGGTGATGTTCGCGAGCCGGACCTGCCCCTTGGAGACGAGTCGGTCCTGTTCGTCGGTGATCCGGACCTCCCACAGCTGCTGGGTGCGTCCGCGGTGGACGGGGCTGGCTTCGGCGGTCAGCGTGCCCTCCCGGGTCGCGCGGAGGAAGTCGGTGTTGTTGTTGACACCGACGACGTGTCCGCGGCCGCCGAGCCACACCGTGCCCGCTGCGCTGGCCACCGATTCGATGACGGAGCAGTAGACGCCGCCGTGCTGGATTCCGGCCGGCTGCTGCAGGTCCGGGGTGACCGTCCATTGCGCTCGCACGCGGTCGGGTGAGAGTTCGGTGTATTCGAGCCCGATGAGGGCGTCGAAGCCCTTGCCCAGTTGATCGGCCAACGCGGCAGTGTCGATCCCCCCGTCACCGTTCGATGCCTGCTGTTCCCCGGAATCCACCATCACACTCTCCATCGGATCGCTGTGCGCTCTCGCGGCGCACCCGATCTCCTGCCTACACGACGGGAAGGGAGGCGGGAAAAGCAGGTGGGGCAAACGGATCGGCGGGCCTCACACTGTGTCAGCGTGAGGCCCGCCGTGGGATGGACCTGGGAGTCACTGCAGCCCTCAGGACTCCGGCGCGGTCCGGTAGTTCGGTTCTCGGCGCCGGCATTTCTGCTCGGCGCCTGGAACGAGTATAGGCAAGGCTGCCCTAATTAAGCAAGCGCTTCCTGGCTTGCCCGAGTCGGCCGCAGTGCGGGCGCGTGATCCGGCTCTTCGAGCGGACCGGCACCCCGGCGGCCACGAAGGCGTCCAGGATCCCCTGCCCGCGGCGCTGCGCGGCCGCCTCGCCGCCACCGGCGAGGATCGGCACGTACGTCGCGGCTCCGAGCACGGCCTCCCCCACGAGTCCCCAGAAGCGGGACGCGTCGATCGGCGTCAGCCGGGCGATGGCGTCGAACACCGCGTGCAGCGACGTGAGACTGCGGTGCACCGTCCAGAGCAGCAGCGCCCGCTCGCAGGGCACGGTGACCGTCCGGGGTGCGCCGGCGTAGGGGTCGTCCGGCAGCACGCGCATGGTGTCGTCGGCGACACCCGCCCAGTCGATGCCCTCGTCGCTGTCCATGTGGATCCACAGGTTCTCGAGCCCCGGGTCCCACGCGCGGCCCTCCAGGACGACGAGCGCGGTGACGCGCCCGACCACGGCGTGAATGAGCGCGGTGGCCACCTGCATCGCGGCGACGTCCGGGTCGGGAACATCCTCGAGCGAACGGGCCCACATCCGGGGCACCCGGTCGCCGTCGATGTCGTCCGCCAGCGACCACCACCGGCGTTTACCCTCGTCTGCCATCGTCGCGACCGCGTACATGCGCGGATATTCGGCGTTCAGCGCGCGAAGTCGCGTGCAGGACACGTCCAGTGCGGTCGCGGGGGCGGACAGGGTCGAAGTCACCGTGCACTCCAATCGGTCGGGATGGAACACACCAAACATAGGTGAGCCTAACCAAATATCAAGACTTGACATCATGTGATGTGAGGCACCCCCGTCGACCGCAACGCTCGGGACGTCCCGCCGGATGTGGCATCAGAGATAGGGTTCCGTAACCTAAGTAGTTGAATTCGGTGCAGATCCGGTGCACAGGCACACACGTCAGGAGCTTCCCCCGCCAGTGACGACGACGAGACAGTTCGGCAGCGACATCCCGCACCTGCCGACCGACGAGCCCTACGGGAAGCGCGACGTCCCGCGCGGTCCCGCCCCGCTGTACCTCCGGGCACTCGCGGGACTGCTCGACATCGGGATAGTGGCCATCCCCCTCGTCCTCGGCTGGTACATCGTGGAGTCCCTCCGCGACGACAACGGCGGCGGGCAGGCGGACCGGGTCGTGTTCGGCGGCGCCGCCGTCGCGATCGCCCTCGGACTGGCCCTGTGGAACCGCGGTTTCCGCGAAGGCAACACCGGCCAGAGTTCGGGCAAGGGCTGGGTCGGCCTGGTCACCCGCGACACCCACACCCAGGACGCGATCGGCCCGAAACGGTCGCTGCAGCGGGTGTTCCGGCGTTCCGGAACCGAGGTCGTGCGGGAGAGCACCGCGTCCGACGAGGGCTTCACCGTCCGCGAGAAGGACGTGTCGGTCGCGGCGATCCGGCGACGTCGGCTCGTCGGGCTGGGCGTCCTCGTGGTCCTGCTCGGGTTGGTGCTCCTCGCCAGCGTCGCCGTCGGGGCGCGGCCGCTGTCGTTCGCGGAGATCTTCCATGCACTGTTCGACGCGGACGGTTCGCAGACCGACATCATCGTGCGCACCCTCCGCGGCCCGCGCACCGCACTGGGACTCGTCGTCGGAATGGCGCTCGGTGTCGCGGGCGCCCTCATCCAGGGGCACACCCGCAACCCGCTCGCCGACGCGGGCCTCCTCGGTCTCAACGCGGGCGCCGCATTCCTCGTGGTGCTGTCGATGTACCTGTTCGGGTTCAGCGCGCCCAGCGAATACCTGTGGTTCGCGTTCGCCGGGTCGTTCGCGGCGAGCGTGATCGTGTTCGGGCTGTCATCGATCGGGAACGGGGCGGCGAGCCCGCTGAGCCTGGCCCTGGCCGGCGCCGCCGTCGCGTTCTTCCTGCAGGCGATGACCAACGCAATCATCATCGTCGACCAGTCCAGCCTCGACTCCTACCGCTTCTGGGTGGTCGGGTCGGTGGCCGGCCGCGGCTTCGACGTGCTGTGGCAGGTGCTGCCGTTCCTCGTCATCGGACTGATCCTCGCCCTCGTCAGCACACCGGGCCTGAACGTCCTCAGCCTCGGCGAGGACGTGGCACGGTCGCTGGGCACGAACATCGCGGCCAGCCGCGCACTCGGCATCGTCGCGATCACCCTCCTCACCGGTGCGGCCACCGCGGCGTGCGGTCCGATCGCATTCATCGGTCTCGTCGTCCCCCACGTCGCGCGGGCGATCACCGGCCCCGACTACCGGTGGCTGGTCCCCTACGCCGGGCTCCTCGGCGGCGTCATGCTCGTGACCGCCGACGTCATCGGACGCGTCGTGGTCCGGCCGGGTGAGCTGCAGGTGGGGATCGTGCTGGCCGTGTTCGGTGCACCGTTCTTCATCGCGTTGGTTCGGCGCAGAAAGTTGGCAAGCCTGTGAGCACTCGCGACGAAGTGCGCCCCGACCTCGGGGCCGCCCCGGCGTCCCGCGTCCCGGCCCGCCCCGCGTTCCGGCTCGGACCGATCTCCCTGGTCCTGCGCCCCCTCGGCATCGCCGTGAACGTGGCCCTGCTGGTGGCGCTGTTCCTGGTGCTGTGCCTCAACATCGGTCGCGGCGACTACCCGCTGTCGATCCCCGAGGTCACCCGGGTGCTGTTCGGCGGCGGCACGAAGGCCCAAAACTTCATCGTCATGGACCTCCGGCTGCCGCGGTCGCTGACCGGGGTGTTCATCGGCATGGCCCTCGGCCTGGCCGGCGCCATCACCCAGTCGATCGCCCGCAACGCCCTCGCCAGCCCGGACATTCTCGGCATCACGTCCGGTGCCAGCGCCGCCGCGGTCGCGCTGATCGTCCTCGGCGGCGGCGGCAGCTTCGTCGGCCTCCTCGCCACCCTGGGCATCCCGCTGGCCGCCCTGTTCGGCGGACTGCTCACCGCGCTGGTCATCTATATGCTCGCGTGGCGCGGCGGGGTGGAGGGTTACCGGCTGATCCTGATCGGCATCGGCATCAACGCCATGCTGATCGCCGTCACCGGCTGGCTGCTGATCTCCGCGGACATCAACGACGCGTCGCGGGCCCAGGTGTGGCTCAACGGGTCCCTCAACGGCGCCGCCTGGAGTCAGGTGTGGCCCGTCACCATCGCCGTCGTCCTCGTCGGCGGCTACGCGGTGATCTCGTCGTTCACGATGGGCGCCCTCCGCCTCGGCGACGACAACGCGGTGTCGCTGGGTGTGCGGCTGCAGTGGTCGCAGGCCCGGCTCCTGCTCATGGCCGTCGCCCTGGCCGGCATCGCGACCGCGGCAGCGGGCCCGGTCGGCTTCGTCGCGCTCGCCGCACCGCAGGTGGCGCTGCGGCTGGTGCGGTCCGCCGGCCCGCCGCTCATCGCGTCCGCCCTGACCGGCGCCGTGCTCGTGGTGGGCAGCGACGTCGTCGCCCGCACGATCCTGCCCGTCGAGCTGCCGGTGGGTATCGTCACCTCCGCACTCGGCGGTCCATTCCTGCTGTATCTGCTGGTGCGCAACAATCGGAAGGTCTCGGCATGACCGTGCAGACTGACTCTCGACTGATCGCCGAGAACCTGAGCCTCGGGTACGGCGACCGGGTCATCGTCGACAACCTCGACCTCGAGGTGAGGACCGGGGTGATCACCACCGTGATCGGGCCGAACGGCTGCGGCAAGTCCACGCTGCTGCGCGCGCTGGGGCGGCTGCTGAAGCCGCGCAACGGTTCGGTGCTGCTCGACGGCAAGGCCATCGGCTCGATGCGCACCAAGGACGTCGCCCGCACACTGGGCATGCTTCCCCAGGCGCCGCTGGCCCCCGAGGGGCTCACGGTGGCCGACCTGGTGGCCCGCGGCAGGCACCCGCACCAGTCGTGGCTGCGGCAGTGGTCGTCCGACGACGAGGGCGAGGTCGCCGAGGCGCTCGCGTTGACCGGGGTGTCCGATCTCGCGGACCGCCCCGTCGACCAACTGTCGGGTGGTCAGCGTCAGCGGGCCTGGATCTCGATGGCCCTCGCGCAGGGAACCGACATCCTCCTGCTCGACGAGCCCACCACCTACCTGGACCTGGCGCACTCGATCGAGGTGCTCGACCTGGTGGACCGGATGCACGAGGAGTTGGGCCGCACTGTGGTGATGGTGCTCCACGACCTGAACCTCGCGATCCGCTACAGCGATCAGCTGATCGTCATGCGGGACGGCACCATCGTCGCGGCCGGCGCGCCGAAGGACATCATCTCCGCCGAACTCCTGCTCGAGGTGTTCGGTCTCGAGGCCGCGGTCATCGCCGACCCGGTGTCCGATCGCCCGCTGGTGGTGCCGATCGGCACCCGCCACGTGTACGGCGCGGTCGGCGGACCGGAGCCGAAGTAGCGGCCGTCAGCGTCGGCCGCCGATCATCGTCCGCACCAGCCGGTAACTCTGTCCCAGCGACACCGTCGGCAGGTACGCCCTGCCGACGGCGTTGCCGATGCTCGGCAGGGCGGCCGGGTCGGCGAACGTCATGTGCATGGCCACGTACCGGGGCTGGAACTTCGACTTGAACGCCAGCAGCGAACGGAACCCGTACACCGGTTCCAGGGTCCGGCCGAGCAGATCGAGAACGCTGTCCATCACCGCCGACAGGCTCGACGACTCCGACCGTTCCTGCTCGTCGGCGTCGCCGTCCGGTTGTTCGACCTTGGCGAGCGGGGCGCCGGACAGGCTCAGGAACTGCGCCCCCTCCTCCTCCAGTTTCAGCGCCGCGGACGCGATGAGGAACTCCATCGCCGGCCGGAACCCTTCCGAGCGCCGCCGCATGAAGTCGAGGGTCCAGCCGACCACCCGCGCGTCCTGGTACACCGGCAACCAGGACGTGACGCCGTGGACGGTGCGGTCCTCGTCGACGGCGACCAGGCAGCGCACCTCCGGGTCGTCGACCTCGTCGAGTCCGCCGAGCGTGAACCCCATCTCGGGCATCCCCTTGTCGGCCACCCATTCCTCGGAGATCGCCGTGATCTGGTCGGTGATCGACCGGGGGGCGCTGGGGAAGCTGACCCATTCCGCGGTGATCCCCGACTTCTTCGCCTTGTTCAGGGCGGTCCGGACGTCCTGGAATCGCTTTCCGGTGAACGCGATCTGCCCCAGATCCAGCACCGTCTCCTCGGCGACCTGGATGCCGCTCCAGCCGAGGGCGTCCGTGACGGCGCGGACCTCCCCGGTCACCGAGTAGAAGCACGGGATCCACCCGTTGGCGGCGGCGAATTCGGCGAAGTGTTCGACGTTGTCCCGCAACCGGTCCGGCGGGCCGACCGGGTCGCCGGTGGTGAGCGCGACACCGGCGAGGACACGGTACGCGACGTAGCCGGTGCCGTCGGCGGAGAACCAGTAGTTGTTGCCGCGCCACGTCGTCATCCAGGACAGCGGGCTTCCGCTCCCCGACTTCAGCAGGGCGCGGGCCCGTTCGGCGGACTCCGAGTCCGATCCGATGGCGGGACTGAGGAACGTCGCGGCGACGAGCGCGCACGCCGCCACCCAGAACACCACCCCGGTCCACTCGTACAGCAGGGTCGCGGGAATGCTCACCGGCAGCAGCCGGGGGTCGAGCCACTGCAGGTACACGGGCGGGATGAGCCGCTCCGGGAAGTCGGCGAGCAGCGTCGCCATGCCGGGCCGGGGGTCGAAACCGTTCCGCGCCCACAGCCCGCCCAGGACGTAGAGGACGGCGAGCCCGCCCAGGACGGACACCAGGACGACGGCCAGCCGCCGGTAGGTGCCGGCCGGGGCGGAGACGTCGAAGAACCGCCGGGTGGCGAGCAGCACGATCAGGATCGCCAGCGGCGTCAGGAACGGCACCAGCGTCCGGTACAGGTTCGGGTCGGCGAGACCGTAGAACAGGGAGTCCTCGTCGAGGGAGTCGACGAACCGGACCGCGAAGTTCAGCAGCGACAGCACCAGCAGGATCACCTGGGCGATCACGGACGCGACCCACGCGAAGCGACGGCCCCGTCGGAGGCCGTCGCTGAGGGTGAGGAGGAACAGGGACGGCATCAGACTCAGCAGGGTCGGCCCGACCCCGGACAGGCGCAGTTCGAGCAGCCCGCGCCGGCATTCGGGGTCCGACGCCGACACCTCGCACAGGTCGCGCACCTCGCCGGCCGTGTAGGGGATGCCGCGGAACAGGTCGCGGAGCACGGCGAGCGGTCCGACCGCCTCCGCGGACAGCGCCGCGATCATCGGGCCGATCGCACTGGCCGCCACGATGATCGCGACCAGCACCCGGCCCTCACGCTGGGTGCCCGCGATCCGTTCGCCGCGGGCGGAGCGGCCGACGATCCAGCGGCCGATCACCAGCCCGACCACGGCCGCGGCGAGCCGGACCACGTCCTGCAGCGACCCACTGAACAGTGCCAGGGTGATGGTGAACACGAGGACGCCGACGCGGATCCGCCGACGCCACAGGGTGCCCATGTTCGAACTGGCGACCATCGCGGCACCGACGATCCACGTGCTCGGGCCGACGGCCATGCCCACGTGCAGCCGGAAACCCCAGTTCGCGTCGACGACCTTCGCGACGGCGGCCACCGACAGTGCGAGCAGCCCGCCGAGCACCTGGGTGGCGACCGCGGCCAGCGCGAACCGCGCCGACCCCATGCGACGTTCCAGCGGTGCGGCCGCCACGAGGACGAGGACGGTCGTCGACAGGTACGCCAGGACGTCGTCGCCCCACAGCCCGGCCGTGAACAGGGTCCACATCCACCCGTTCTGGAACGCCCGGATCCCGATCGCGACGTGCTGGGACAGGTCGTGGGAGGGGCCGCTGATCACACTGGACGTGGCGATCGCGAGGATCCAAATCACCACCAGCAGCGCAATGCTGACCGGTGCACCCCGCACCCCGCCCCAGACCCGTTCCGCTGCCCGCCCGGTCTGACCCTTGACCCTGGCCGCCGCATCGTGCCCGGTCGCCGCGCTGTCGTCGGTCTTCATCCGCCAGGTCCCCACTCTCCGCGATGTCGAGAACGAACGCTTGCCCGGCGGGTCGGCCGCTGCCAACCCGACCGTAATCCACCCCTTCGAAGTATGGCCAATACCACACGCCGTGACGCAGTTTTACTACTACCAGTAGTACGTATCTGCGTCGTCGTATCCGTAGAATCGGTTTATGGCTGGACTCGGCGAACTCGAACGCGCAGTGATGGATCACCTGTGGTCCACTTCGGAACCGCAGACGGTACGGCAGGTACACGAGGCACTGGCGGCACGCCGTGAACTCGCGTACACGACTGTCATGACAGTGCTCCAGCGACTGGCGAAGAAGCACCTCGTCATTCAGCAGCGCGACGACCGCGCCCACCGGTACCTGCCGGTGCACCAGCGTGAGGAGCTCGTCGCGAGCCTCATGGTGGACGCACTGCAGCAGGCCGACAAGTCCGGCAGCCGTGCCGCCGCACTCGTGCACTTCGTCGGCCAGGTCGGCGCCGACGAGGCCGACGCGCTCCGCGAGGCCCTCGCCGCGCTCGAGGCCAAGGAGCGGTCCACCGGAGACAATCAGTCGGGAACCGTTCGCGCCGGCTGACGTTCGTCATGCATGATGAGTAGGACATGGACGCCACCACCGCGCTGGTATTCGGAGTACTCGCACTTCTACTCGCAGGGCCTGTCCCTGCGCTGTTGAGTCGTGCCCGATGGCCGCATCGCGCCCCCCGAGCAGCACTCGTGCTGTGGCAGGCAATCGCCCTCGCCGCAGTTCTGTCCGCATTCAGTTCGGGCCTCGCGATCGCCAGCCAGCTCCTGGTCCCCGGACCGGACGGACGCCCGACCACGGCGCCGGTCGCCGAGATCGACGCCCTGGGCCTGCCCCTGTGGCTGCTGTACGTGGTGGTCTTTGCGCTCACCCTCCTCGTCGGCGCCAAACTGATCTTCGCGATCGTGCAGGTCGGGGTCCGCACCCGTCGCCGACGCGCCCGGCACCGCATGCTGGTCGACCTCCTCGACCGCTGCGATTCCTCGTCGCCGCTCGCCCGCACCCCGGACCTGCGGGTCCTCGACGTCACCGAGCCCATCGCCTACTGCCTGCCCGGTCTGCGCCAGCGGGTGGTGCTGAGCCAGGGCACGTTCACCAATCTCGACGACGCGGAGATCACCGCGATCCTCACCCACGAGCGGTCCCATCTGCGGGCCCGGCACGACCTCGTCCTCGAGGCGTTCACCGCCGTCAACGCCGCCTTCCCCACCGTCGTGCGCAGCAAGTCCGCGCTCGGGTCGGTGCAGTTGCTGGTCGAGATGCTGGCCGACGACTCCGCCGTCCGCGCCACCGGACCGACCGCGCTGGCCCGCGCGCTCGTCGCCTGTTCGGGGTCGATTGCCCCCAAGGGCGCCATGGCCGCGGGTGGTCCCAGCACCCTGCTGCGGGTGCAGCGCCTGGCCTCCTCGGAGGCGGGAACCCCGGTGGCTCTCGCCGCCTACGCCGCGTCGGTGGCCATCCTCGTGGTGCCGACCATCGCCGTCGCCGTCCCCTGGCTCACCGAACTGAGCCGGTTGTTCAGCGCCGTGTAGTCACCCAGCTCACATCCCGCCGGGTTCGATAACCGGGTGCCCCGTCGCGTACACTGGTCGACGGTCGCCACTGCGGCCCATCAACACTGAAACGGCACACAGCCCAATTCCCCGCACTTCCGCGAATGGATTGACCAGGTGACATGTGCCCTGGCTCGTCCCTTTGTGCGTGCTGCATGACAGCCCCCGCTCCGCGACGCGCCCTATGCCCGGAGAGGTATTTGCGTGACCAACGCTGTCCAGACGACGTCTGCCCCACTAGAGCAGACCGAGACCGAAACCCCTGACCAGAACGCCACCGTGACGTTCGCCGAGATCGGCCTGCCCGCACCCCTGGTGCAGGCCCTCGCCCGCAACTCCATCACCGTCCCGTCGCCGATCCAGGCGCTGGCCGTCCCCGATGCGCTGGCCGGCACCAACGTCCTCGGCCGCGCACAGACCGGATCGGGCAAGACCCTCGCATTCGGCCTGCCCATGCTCACCCGCCTGTCCCGGCACGAGGACCGGCCCGCACCCAAGCGTCCCCGCGCGCTGGTGCTCGTTCCCACCCGTGAACTCGCGTTCCAGGTGGTCGACTCCCTCAACTCGTACGCCGGGGCCATGGGACTGACCGTCCGCCCCGCCGTCGGCGGCACCCCGTTCAGCAAGCAGGTCGACCAGCTGCGCCGCGGCGTCGACATCCTCGTCGCCACCCCCGGCCGGTTGAACGACCACCTGCGTCAGGGCACCTGCATCCTCGACTCCATCGAGATCACCGCGCTCGACGAGGCCGATCAGATGGCTGACATGGGCTTCCTGCCCGAGGTCCGGGCCATCCTCGGGGAAACCCGGGCCGACGGCCAGCGTCTCCTGTTCTCGGCCACCCTGGACCGTGAGGTGCAGTCGCTGGTCCGCCAGTTCCTGCCCGACCACGTGCAGCATTCCACCGAGGACGGTCGCGCCAGCGTCGACACGATGGAGCACTACGTGCTGCTCGTCGACCGCGGCCAGAAGGACAACGTCCTCGCGGAAATCGGCGCCCGCGACGGCCGCACGATCATGTTCGCCCGCACCAAGCTCGGCTGCGAGGGCATCACCGACCGCCTCCGCGCGGTGGGAATCGCCGCCGAGGCGCTGCACGGCGGCAAGGCGCAGAACCAGCGCACCCGGGTCCTCGAACGGTTCAAGAACGGCCGCACCCCCGTGCTCGTCGCGACGGATGTCGCCGCCCGCGGCATCCACGTCGACGGCATCGACCTGGTCGTGCACGTCGATCCGCCCGCCGACCACAAGGACTACCTGCACCGTGCGGGCCGGACCGCCCGTGCAGGCGAGAAGGGCACTGTCGTCGCGATCGTGCTGCCCAACCAGAAGCGCACGTTCCGCCGCCTGACCGGGATGGCCGGTGTCGACGCCACCGCCGTGCCCGTCACCCCCGGCTCGGAGAAGCTGGCCAGCATCACCGGCGCCAAGGCGCCCAGCGGAGAACCGGTGCGCGACACCTACTCCCGCGGTGAGCGTGGCGGCGACCGCAAGTTCGGTGACCGCGGACCCCGCCGTGAGGGCGGATACGCCGGCCGCGACGGCGGCGGCTACCGCGGCAATCGCAACGACCGCGGCGACCGTGGTGAGCGCAGCTTCGGCGACCGTCCGTCGGGTGGTCGCAGCTTCGAGGGTCGCGGCCCGCGCCGCGACCAGACCGACAACCGGTCCGGCGGCTACCGGGGCGACCGTCCGCAGCGCGACGGTGACAACCGTGGCGGCGGCTACCGCGGCGACCGGGACAACCGGACGTTCACGGATCGGGCCCCGCGCCGCGACTTCGGCGACCGCGGCGACAGCCACCGCGGAACCGGCGAGCGCAGCTTCGACCGCAGCGCACCCCGCCGCGACTTCGGCGACAACCGCGGTGCGGCAGGCGGGTTCCGTCGCGACGATCGCCGGGATGACCGCCGTGACGATCGCCGCCCCGCGGCCACGTCGGAGCGTCGCCCCGCGGCGACGACCGGTGGCGGATTCCGCAGCCGCACGGAGCGTCGCTCGTACGACGGTTTCGACGGCCCGCGGCGTGAGCGCCGCAGCTGATCGATCGCTGATCCGACAACCGAATATCGAAGTGTGAGAGAAGGCCGGCCGTCGCATGTGCGACGGCCGGCCTTCGTATGTTTGGCTTAGGCGGTCGAGCTTTTCGTAGCCGCCGATTTCACTACCGCCGAGCGAGAGGGAATGCTGTATCCATGACTATCGACAACACTGAGGGTGCCCGCGCCCAGATCGGCGTCACGGGACTGGCCGTCATGGGCTCGAACATCGCCCGCAACTTCGCCCGGCACGGTCACACGGTCGCGCTGCACAACCGCAGCATCGCCAAGACCGACGCCCTCATCGAGGAGCACGGCAGCGAGGGCGACTTCGTCCGCACCGAGACGATCGAGGAGTTCGTGGGCGCGCTGCAGAAGCCGCGCCGCGTGCTGATCATGGTTAAGGCCGGCGACCCCACCGACGCCGTCATCGAGGAACTCGCCGCGGCGATGGAGCCCGGTGACATCATCATCGACGGCGGCAACGCCCTGTACACGGACACGATCCGCCGCGAGGCCTCACTGAGGGAGCGTGGCCTGCACTTCGTCGGCGCCGGCATCTCCGGCGGTGAGGAGGGCGCGCTCAACGGTCCGTCGATCATGCCGGGCGGCCCGAAGGAGTCCTACGCGGCCCTCGGACCGCTGCTCGAGTCGATCGCCGCGCAGGTCGACGGCACCCCCTGCTGCACGCACATCGGCCCCGACGGGTCCGGCCACTTCGTGAAGATGGTGCACAACGGCATCGAGTACGCCGACATGCAGCTCATCGGCGAGGCGTACAACCTGCTCGGATCCGCCCTCGGCTACGACGCCGGGAAGATCGCCGACGTGTTCACCGACTGGAACGGCGGCGACCTCGAAAGCTACCTCGTCGAGATCACCGCGGAGGTGCTGCGGCAGAAGGACGCGAAGACCGGCAAGCCGCTCGTCGACGTGATCGTCGACGCCGCCGAGCAGAAGGGCACCGGCCGCTGGACCGTCAAGTCCGCGCTCGACCTCGGTGTCCCCGTCACCGGGATCGCCGAGGCCGTGTTCGCCCGCGCGCTGTCCGGGTCCCGCGAGCAGCGCAAGGCCGCGGTCGGGCTGGCGTCCGGCGTCCTCGCCGACAAGCCCAC
The DNA here is from genome assembly GCF_030056915.1 of Rhodococcus sp. IEGM 1307. Classification (NCBI taxonomy): domain Bacteria; kingdom Bacillati; phylum Actinomycetota; class Actinomycetes; order Mycobacteriales; family Nocardiaceae; genus Rhodococcus; species Rhodococcus sp. IEGM 1307. The sequence continues at coordinate 154,350 of NZ_JASHKW010000006.1, read as the reverse complement.
CGATGCCGCCCAGTTCACCGAGGACATCCGGCAGGCCCTGTACGCGTCGAAGGTCGTGGCCTACGCGCAGGGATTCGACCAGATCGCGGCCGGCAGCGCCGAATACGACTGGGACCTGCACCCCGCCGACCTCGCGACCATCTGGCGTGGCGGCTGCATCATCCGGGCCCGGTTCCTCAACCGCATCAAGGAGGCGTACGACGAGAACCCGAAGCTGCCGAGCCTCATCCTGGCGCCGTACTTCCGGGACGCCATCGAGACGGCCATCGACAGCTGGCGCCGGGTGGTCTCCACCGCCACACTGCTGGGGATCCCGGTGCCGGCGTTCGCGTCGTCGCTGTCCTACTACGACGCCCTGCGCGCGGAGCGGCTGCCCGCGGCCCTGACGCAGGGGCAGCGCGACTTCTTCGGCGCCCACACCTACGAGCGGGTCGACGCGGAGGGCAAGTTCCACACCCTCTGGAGCGGTGACCGCAGCGAAGTGCAGGCCTGAGCCTCGCCGCCTGCCCGTCCCCGGCCGTGACGTACCGCGTGTACGTCACGGCCGAGGCGTCGGAGGCCCCTCTCGGAGGCGGTAGCCTTCTCGATATGCCCGACGACGAGTTCTCCTCCCCCGCACCGGTGGGTGAGACGTTCCTCGCGCTCGGTCTCCCCGCGGTGATGACCCACGCCCTCGACCGCAGCGGCATCGGGGCGCCGTTCCCGATCCAGGCGGCCACCATTCCCGACGTCCTCGCGGGCCGCGATGTACTCGGCCGCGCGCCGACCGGGTCCGGGAAGACCCTCGCCTTCGGACTGCCGATGCTCGTGCGACTCAAGGGCGCCGCGAGCAGGCGGGGCTTCCCGCGCGGCATCGTGCTGGTGCCCACCCGTGAACTGGCGTTGCAGATCGAGCGGGCGCTGGACGAGCCGGCCCTGTCCGTGGGATTGCGGGTGGCGAACGTCGTCGGCGGGATTCCCATCAAACGTCAGGTCGAGATCCTGTCGCGGGGGGTCGACCTGCTGATCGCGACGCCGGGACGCCTCGCCGATCACGTGGCGCAGGGGTCGGTGTCCCTGGACGACGTGACCGTACTGACGCTCGACGAGGCCGACCACATGGCCGACCTGGGGTTCATGCCGCAGGTCACGACGATCCTCGACAAGACCCCGGCGCATGGTCAGCGGCTGCTGTTCTCGGCGACCCTCGACGGGGAGGTCGACACCCTCGTCCGCCGGTACCTGCGGGACCCGGTCACCCACTCGACGGCGCCGGTCACCGCGTCGGTGAGCACCATGCGCCACCACCTGCTGTTCGTCGACCGGGCCGACAAGAGATCCGTTGTGGCACATATCGGTTCACGTGCGGGGCGGACCCTCATGTTCGTGCGCACCAAGTACGGAGTGGACCGGCTCGCGCAGCAACTCCACGAGGCGGGCATCTCCGCGGGCGCCCTGCACGGCGGCAAGGCGCAGAACAACCGCACCCGCACCCTCGAATCGTTCGCCGACGGCACCACCCCGGTCCTGGTCGCCACCGACGTGGCGGCCCGCGGCATCCACGTCGACGACATCTCGCTCGTCGTCCACGTCGACCCCCCGGCCGACCCCAAGGACTACCTGCACCGCGCGGGCCGCACCGCCCGCGCCGGCGAGTCCGGCGTGGTGGTCACCCTCGTCACCGAGGACGAGCGCGCCGAGGTGGAAAAGCTGACCCGCAAGGCCGGGATCGAGGTGGACGGCGTGCGGGTGCGGCCCGGCGACACGGTGCTGGCCGAGATCACCGGCGCCCGCCGCCCCACCGGGAAGGCGGTCCCCGCGCCCGACACCCGGGCACCGGCGCAGGACACCCCGAAGAAGGGCAGGCAGGCGCACGACACCGGGGGTCGCCCGGCCCGCCGCGGCCGCCCCGGGGACGGCGGAGCACCACGGGCGGGTGCCCGACGCGGCCGGAAACCCGGACCTGCGTCAACTCCGCACGGACACCGCAACCGCGGGGCACACTGAGAGGCATGTCCCTGCCGTTCGCGTCGATCGTGTGCGCGCTGATCGCGGCGTTGCTGTTCGCGTGCGCGTCGGTCGCCCAGCAGAGCGCGGCGTCCGCGGTCCCCGAGGACGCCGCATTGATGACCACCCTGCTGCGCAGTCCCCGCTGGTGGGCCGGCTTCGTCGGGGACGGCGGCGGGTACGCGATGCAGGCGGTGGCGTTGGCGCTCGGGTCGGTGCTCGTGGTGCAGCCGCTGCTGGTGACGGCGCTGCTGTTCGCGTTGCCGTTGTCGGCGAAGTTCTCCGGGTACCGGCTCAGCCGCACCACCTGGGCCCTCGCCGTCGCGCTGGCCGTCGCGCTCGCAGTCTTCCTGGTGATCGGCGACCCCACCGAGGGCAACATCGACGCCCCGTTCCGCGAATGGGTGGTGCCGCTCGGCATCCTCCTCGCCGTGGTGGCGGTCGCGGCCGCCGCGGGGATGTCGAAGATCGACCCCGGATGGCGGGCGCTGCTGCTCGGCGGGGCCGGCGGCATCCTGTACGGGGTGGCGGTCGCGTTCACCAAATACGTCGTCGAACTCGTGCCCCACGGGCTGTGGGCGGTGCTGAGCAGCTGGCAGGCGTGGGCGCTCGTCGCCGCCGGCCTGGTCGGGGTGTATCTGCAGCAGCGCGGCTTCCAGGTGGGACCGCTGTCTGCGTCGCTGCCCGCGCTGACCATCGCCGAACCACTCGCCGCCGTGTTCCTCGGCATGACCGTCCTCGACGAGCGGCTGCGGGTGGCGGGCCCCGGACTGGTGGTGGTCGGCTGCGCGGTCGCGGTGATGCTGGTGGCCACGATCGGACTGTCCAGGTCGCAGGCCCAGCGGACATCCGACACCGCCGCAACTTCCCCGGTATCGTCCTGACATGTGCAGTTCCTCGACGGGCATCGCCCTCCCTATGACCTGACGTACGACGACGTGTTCCTGGTGCCGAACCGCACCGAGGTCACCTCGCGATTCGACGTCAACCTGGCCACCTCGGACGGGTCGGGCACCACCATTCCGATCGTCGTCGCCAACATGACGGCGGTCTCGGGACGGCGCATGGCGGAAACGGTCGCCCGCCGCGGCGGTCTGGTGGTACTCCCCCAGGACCTTCCGGCACCCGCCGTCGCGGAGACCGTGTCGTTCGTCAAGAGCAGGCACCTGGTCGCCGACACCCCGGTCACGCTCGGCCCCGACGCCGCCGTCTCCGACGCCCTGGCGCTGCTGCCGAAGCGGGCGCACGGCGCCGTGGTCGTCGTCGAGAACGACCGCCCCGTCGGCGTCGTCACCGAGGGCTCCTGCACGGACGTCGACCGGTTCGCGCGACTACGCTCGGTGGCGCTCACCGACTTCGTCACCGCCCCCGACTCCGCGTCGCCGCGGGAGGTGTTCGAACTCCTCGAGGGCAAACACGACTCCCTCGCCGTGATCGTCCACCCCGACGGCACCCTCGCCGGGGTCCTCACCCGCACCGGCGCCATCCGGGACGGCATCTACCAGCCCGCCGTCGACGGCAACGGGAAGCTGCGGGTCGCCGCGGCCGTCGGCGTCAACGGCGACGTCGCCGCGAAGGCCCGCGCCCTCGTGGACGCGGGGGCCGACCTGCTGGTCGTCGACACCGCGCACGGCCACCAGCAGAAGATGATCGACGTCCTCGGCGCACTGAAGAAGGCCGACCTCGGTGTCCCGCTGGTCGCCGGCAACGTCGTGTCCGCCGCCGGCACCCGGGACCTGATCGACGCGGGCGCCGACATCGTGAAGGTCGGGGTCGGACCGGGCGCGATGTGCACCACCCGGATGATGACCGGGGTGGGCAGGCCGCAGTTCTCCGCCGTCGAGGAATGCGCCACGCAGGCCCGCGCGATGGGCGCGCACGTGTGGGCCGACGGAGGCGTCCGTCACCCCCGCGACGTCGCCCTCGCCCTCGCCGCCGGCGCGTCGAACGTGATGATCGGGTCGTGGTTCGCGGGCACCTACGAGTCCCCCGGCGACCTGCGGGTGGACCAGTCCGGCAACGCGTACAAGGAAAGCTTCGGCATGGCCTCCAAGCGTGCGGTCGCGGCGCGCACCGCCACGGACACCGCGTTCGACCGGGCCAGGAAAGGCCTGTTCGAGGAGGGTATTTCGAGTTCCCGGATGCGCCTGGACCCGGAACGCCCCGGCGTCGAGGACCTGATCGACCACATCTGTTCGGGTGTGCGCAGCACCTGCACGTACGCGGGCGCGCGGACGCTCGCCGAACTGCACGAGCGTGCCGTTCTCGGTGTGCAGTCCGCCGCCGGGTTCGCCGAGGGCCGCCCGCTGCCGGCCGGCTGGTGACGACCGCATCCTGATGCGCCGGTGGGTGTCCTGTTCCACGGAACCGGACATCCACCGGTATCATGGGTCGCTCAACCACACCAGTTCTCGGCGCCGGACCCGTCCGGGCCGTCGAGGCCGAACGAGAGGACTCCGGTGCCCGCGGCACCCACACACGAAGCAAGCGCCCCACCCGCCGTCTCCGGGAGTGCCGTCGCCTCCTGCTCCGTGGAATCGGACTCCGATTCCGCCGGTTCGGAGGGCTCCTCTAGCGAGCCGGGTGACAAACCCGGCGACCCCCGTTCCTCAGCTCGGCGGCGATGACACATGGACATCGCGCTCAGCATTCTCGCCCTGCTCGGCTTTCTCGCCCTGACCGCGGGTACCGCGTTGTTCGTGGCGGCCGAGTTCTCCCTCACCGCCCTCGAACGCAGCACCGTCGACTCGCACGCCCGCGACGGTGACCGCCGGGCCCGGCAGGTGCAGCACGCCCACCGCACGCTGTCCTTCCAGCTGTCCGGGGCGCAGCTCGGCATCACCATCACCACGCTGATCACCGGCTACCTGTCCGAGCCGGTCCTCGCCCGGTTCATCACCCCGGTGCTGTCCGCGATCGGGTTCAGTGAATCCGCTGCCGCGGCAACGTCGTTGGTGATCGCACTCGTCCTCGCGACCTCCTTCTCGATGGTGTTCGGCGAGCTCGTGCCGAAGAACCTCGCCATCGCCCACCCCCTGCCCACGGCACGCGCGACGGCCGGCATGCAGGCGGCGTTCTCGCTCATCTTCAAGTGGGCCATCAACGGGCTCAACGGATCCGCGAACTGGCTGGTGCGACGCCTCGGCATCGAACCGGCCGAGGAACTGCGGTCGGCGCGGTCCCCGCAGGAGCTGGGATCGCTCGTGCGGACGTCCGCGCAGCGCGGCGCCATCGACAAGGGCACGGCGCTGCTGGTGAACCGCTCGTTGCGGTTCGGGGAACGCACCGCGGAGGAACTGATGACCCCGCGCGTGAAGATCGAGACCCTGTCCACCACGGACACCGTCGCCGACCTGATCGACACCGCCTCCCGCACCGGGTTCTCCCGCTTCCCCGTCGTCGACGGGGACCTGGACGACGCCGTCGGCGTCGTCCACATCAAGCATGCGTTCGCGGTGCCCGCCCACCGTCGGCGCACCGCCCGCCTCAACTCGCTGGCCCAGAAGGTCCCGGTGGTGCCCTCCAGCCTGGACGGTGACGCCCTGATGGAGCGGATCCGGTCCGACGGCATGCAGGTCGCGTTCGTCGTCGACGAATACGGCGGCACCGCCGGGATGGTCACCATGGAGGACCTGATCGAGGAGATCGTCGGCGACGTCCGCGACGAGCACGACGAGTCCGAGATCGACGTCCAGCGGGTCGGTGACGGCTGGTCCTGCTCCGGGCTCCTCCGGGTGGACGAGGTCTCCGACACCACCGGCTACACCGCACCCGAGGGTGAGTACGAAACCCTCGGCGGACTCGTCCTCACCGAACTCGGGCGGATACCCGACGAGGGCGACGAGGTGGAACTGCCACTGCCCGAGGGCGCGCACGACCCCGGCGGCCGGTGGGTCGCCACCGTCACCCACATGGACGGCCGGCGCATCGACCGGGTGCTGCTCACCCCCAAGCCCGACGAGACCGGCGACACCGACAGCGAGGAGGACGACGATGAGTGACCTTTTCGGTGTGCTGCTCACCTTCGTGCTGCTGGGAGGCAACGCCTTCTTCGTCGGCGCCGAGTTCGCGCTGATCTCGGCCCGCCGCGACCGGCTCGAGGCCCTCGAGTCGCAGGGCAAGAAACGCGCCCGCACCGTGATCACGGCGGGCGAGAACCTGTCGCTGATGCTCGCGGCCGCGCAGCTCGGCATCACCATCTGCTCGATCCTGCTCGGCAAGGTCGCCGAACCGGCGATCGCGCATCTCCTCGAGGTCCCGCTCCACGCGGTCGGCCTGCCCGCCGGGCTGCTGCACCCGGTGGCGTTCACGATCTCGCTGGCGCTGGTCGTGGTGCTGCACATCCTGCTGGGTGAAATGGTGCCGAAGAACATCGCGCTCGCGGGCCCGGAGCGGACGGCGATGCTGCTGGTCCCGGTGCATCTGCTGTTCATCAAGCTGGCCCGCCCGCTGATCTCCTTCTACAACCTGTGCGCCAACCTGACGCTGCGGTTGCTGCGGGTGGAGCCGAAGGACGAACTCGACGTCACCGTGTCGGCGGTGGAACTGTCCGAGATGATCGGCGAGTCCCGTTCCGAGGGACTGATCGACGCGGAAGAACACCGTCGGCTCACCCAGGCGCTGGAGACCACCGACCGCACGGTCAGCGAGGTGATGATCCCGCTCGACGAGGCCCGGACCATCCCCCTGTCGGAGGGCGGCACCCGGCTCGGCGCCATCGAGGAGGCCGTCGTCGAGACCGGGTACTCCCGGTACCCGGTGCGCGCCGACGACGGCTCACTGGTCGGGTACCTGCACCTCAAGGACGTGCTCGACGACATCCTCGACGAGGAGGCCGGACCCGACACCGTCATCCCGCGGTCGGACATCCGTCCGCTGCCGTGCATGTCGACCACCACCCCGCTCGCGGAGGCCCTGGCGAGTCTGCGGCGCGCCAGCTCGCACCTGGGGGCGGCGGCGGACGCGTCCGGGCAGATCGTCGGCATCGTCGCCCTCGAGGACCTCGTCGAGGAATACGTGGGCACCGTCCGCGACGGCACCCACCGCGTCAACGGCGTCAATCCGGGACAGCGAACGAGCTGATCGGATGGACGTTCTGGACGCGTCGGAGTGGATCCCTCGCCGCGACCGGCACCGGGCGAGGGTGTCCGCGCTGATCGGACCGCACCTGGAGCGCCGGGAACGCGGCGAGACCCACCCGGTGATCGACTTCCTCTTCACCTATTACAGCTATCGGCCGAATCAGCTGCTGCGCTGGCACCCCGGGTGGGGAACGGTCCTCGCCGGCGGGCAGGAGTACGCCGAACTCCGCGGGTATCACCGCACCGATGCCGGCGTCACCGTCGACCCGGAATTCCTGCAGCGCCGCTCGGACACGGTCGCCTTCACCGCACGCCTGATGGAGGCGACCGCCGGGCGTCCCACCCACCTGTCCTGCTTCGGGCTGCACGAGTGGGCGATGGTCTACCGCTCCGACGAGGTTCGGCACGGCAGCGTCCCGCTGCGGCTCGGGCCGGGCGGCACCGACTCCGTCGTGGAGTCGCTGAACCTGCGGTGCACCCATTACGACGCGTTTCGGTTCTTCACCCCCGCCGCCGAACCGCGGAACAGTGAGCCGTTGACCCGCGACGACCAGCTCGGGCGGGAACAGCCCGGGTGCCTGCACGCGTCCATGGATTTGTACAAGTTCTGCTACAAACTGGCGCCGATGATCGACTCGGACCTGACCGTCGACTGCTTCGAGCTGGCGCTCGCCGCACGGGAACTCGACATGCGGGCCAGCCCGTACGACCTCACCGCCTACGGGTACACCCCGATCCCGATCGAGACCCCGCACGGCCGCGCCGAGTACGTCCGGGAGCAGTCGGCGCTGGCCGACCGCGCCGCACCGCTTCGTGCCGCGTTGCGCGACCGGTGCAACCGGTTGCTCGCTACCGTGAGCCCATGACTCTCACGGGTTACGACCGCGACTGTGCCGAGATCGTCACGCCGACCGCACTGCCGGCCGCCACCATCGATGGCGCGGACATGACGGTGCCGGTGCCGGGATGATCCCCACCGTGATCGACTACGGCGACCCCGGCGACTACCTGGCGGCCCGCCTCCCCGTGCTCTCGTTGGCGGCGGGTTCGGTGGCGGCGCTCACCGGCGCCGTCGACCGGTTCGACAGCGCGCACGGCCGTGACCCCCGGTCGCGGCGGCTCGATCCCGAGCGGATCGCCGCCTCGTTCGCGAGCGACCGGCTGCTGCGGGTCTCGGGGGCCCCGGTGTCCGGTTTCGCGGAGCTGTCGGGGTTTTTTGCGGCGTCGGACGGCTGGGTGCGGACCCACGCCAACTACCCGCATCACCGCACGAGACTGCTGGCGGCACTCGACCTCTCGGACGACGCCGGCCGCGACGCGGTGGCCGCCCGGATCGGGCGCCTGACCGCCGCCGACGTCGAGGACCGTGCCGCCGCGGCGCAGGCCGTCGCCGTGCGCGTGCGGACCGCGGCGGAGTGGGCGGCGAGCGCGCAGGGTGCGGCCGCGGCGTCCGGCGACCTCGTGTCCACCGTCGTGCACGCCGAGAGCTGCCGTCCGCGAACACAGCACCGCTCTCACCGGGAACCCGACCGGGGGCCGTTGGCGGGGGTGAAGGTCCTCGACCTGACCCGGGTGATCGCCGGCCCCGTCGCCACCCGCACGCTGGCGCTGCTCGGCGCCGACGTGCTGCGGATCGATCCGCCGTCGATTCCCGAGATCGTCGTGCAGCACCTCGACACCGGGCAGGGCAAGCGGACCGCGCTGCTCGATGTGCGGTCCGCGGACGGCAAGCTTGTGTGGGACAGCCTGCTCGCCGAGGCCGATGTCGTCGTCACCGGGTACCGTCCGGGCGCGCTGGACGGGCTGCTCGACGACGCCCCCGACCATCTGGTGCGGGGACGGGTGTGCGCGTGGGGCGGCTCCGGACCGTGGGCGGACCGCCGCGGCTTCGACAGCATCGTCCAGGCGGCGTCGGGGATCGCGACGATCGAGGGCGGCGATAACACCCCGGGCGCGCTGCCCGCGCAGGCACTCGATCACGCCACCGGTTATCTGCTCGCCGCCGGCGTCGTCGACGCCCTCGCCGCGACGCACGTCGATGGACGCGGCCGCTCGGTCGACGTGTCCCTCGCCCGTACCGGCGCGTGGCTGCTGACCGCGGACGGCCGATCCGAGGACCCGCTGCCGCCCGCGGTGCCCGGGCCCCGGTGCCTCACCGCGCACGGCGACCTGGTGACCGCCCGTCCCGCCCTGGCCGAATTCGACGACTACCCGTTCCCGGCCCGGCCCTGGGGCGGCGACGCCCCCTCCTGGTCCGGGGTCAGCCCATCGCCGTGAACCGTGCGCTCGGTTCCCCGCTCAGATGTCCCGGCGGCAACCGGCGACCGCACAGCACGAGGAGCAGGTCCTGGGCGGAACCGCGCAGCGGCGCACCCGCACCGAAGGTCCAGGGGTGATCGTCCGCGGTCAGCTGCACTCCCGTCAGGTCGGTGCCGAAGTACTTGACGTGCTTCGGGCCGACGCCGCCGAGGACCCGGTCGAGGCGGTCGTCCGGGACCCGCCTGCCCAGGCCGAGCGCCACCGACACGTCGAGACCGTGGATGACGTCGTGGGACAGTGCCCCCTCGAAGCCGCCGCCCGGCGGCTTCCACGGGTGCGCGACGTTCTCCTCCAGCGTGTGCAGCAGCGCGTCGGCGGTCAGGGTCCGTGCGTCCTCGCGGGCCTGCGTGTCCGACATCCGGTTGAAGTTGCCGCGCGCCTTCACCATCTTCAGCAGGATCCGCGGCGTCGACAGGCGGTACGGCATGGTGATGTGCGCGATCACCTCCCGGCTGCGCCACCCCGTGCACAGCGACGGCGCGTCCCATTGCTCCGGCGTCAGTCCCGCCAGCATCGACGCCAGGTCGCGCCGCTCCCCTGCGACCCAGTCCGGTGCCGTGTCCCGTGTCATGTCCGTCTCCTCCGGTCGCCGTGTCGTGCCCTACGTAGGCAGACCGTGCCCGCCGGCGAAACTCATCGCGCGGCCGTGAAGAATGGTCGGGTGAGCACACACGACTACACGCTGACGGTCACCTGGACCGGGAACCGCGGAGACGGCACCACCCGACCGGACGCCTACGACCGGGACCACGTGGTGTCGGCGCCCGGCAAACCCGATCTGCCGGGCAGCGCGGACCCGTCGTTCCGCGGCGACGCCACCCGCTGGAACCCCGAGGAGTTGCTGGTCGCCGCATTGTCGCAGTGCCACATGCTCTGGTATCTGGGCCTGGCCGCCGCGGCCGGTGTGGTCGTCGTCGACTACCGCGACGAGCCGACCGGGACCATGTCCGAACACCCCGGCGGTGCAGGCGAATTCACCGAGGTCGTGCTGGCGCCCGTCGTGACCGTCGCCGACGGGTCGATGGCCGCGCGCGCCGAACAGCTGCACACCCGCGCACACGAGAAGTGTTTCATCGCCCGGTCGGTCAACTTCACGGTCCGGCACCGTCCCGCGGTGCGCGTCGCATGAGCGCCCCGGCCCACCGGCTGATCGTGGACGTCGACACCGGCATCGACGACTCCCTCGCCCTGCTGTACCTGCTGGCCAGCCCGGAGGCCGAGATCGCCGGCATCGCCAGCACCGCCGGCAACGTGCCCGTCGAGCAGGTCGCGGCGAACAACCTGAACTGGCTCGCCCTGTGCGGCGCACCCGACATCGAGGTGGCGCTCGGCGCCCGGGTGCCGCTGGACTGCACGCTGCGCACCACCGAGGACACGCACGGACCCCAGGGCATCGGGTACGCCGTCCTCCCCCCGTCCGGGCGGTCGCTGTCGGAGCGGGACGCCACCACCCTGTGGGTCGACCTGGTCCGCGCCCACCCCGGCGAGCTGACCGGGCTGGTGACGGGACCGCTGACGAACCTGGCCCTCGCGATCCGCGAGGAACCCGCGCTGCCCCGGTTGCTGCGGCGCCTGGTCGTGATGGGCGGGGCGTTCAACCACCCCGGCAACACCACCCCCACCAGTGAATGGAACGTGTCGGTGGATCCGGAGGCCGCCAAGGAGGTGTTCGACGCGTTCTCCGGGCTGCCGGCGGGCAGGCGCCCGATCCTGTGCGGACTGGACGTCACCGAAACGATCGAGATGACACCGGACCACGTCCGGCGGCTGGCGGAGGCGGCGGGCAGCACACCCGCCGAGATCATCTCCCCCGACGACGGACCGCAGGTGCGCTCGACCGCGTCCAACCCGGTGATCCGGCACCTGTCCGACGCCATCCGCTTCTACATGGACTTTCACCGCACCCACGACCAGGGTTTCCTGGCGCACATGCACGACCCGTTCGCGGCGGCGGTGGCGTTGAACCCGGCGATCACAAGGACCCGTCCGGCCACCGTCGACGTCGAACTGCACGGCCGGCTCACCCGGGGCACCACGGTCGCCGACTGGGTGGGGCACTGGAACCGGGAACCCAACGTCGACATCGCGGTGCGCACCGACCCGGCCGCGTTCTTCGACGATCTCGTCGACCGGGTCGGGCGCTTCGCGAAATCAGTCGGCTGACGCGTCCGGGCCGTCGAACGCGTCGAGGATCTCGGCGGCGGCCAGCGCCGCCGTCAGGGAACCGTCCCGCACCCGCTGTTCGACCTCGCCGCGGATCGCCTTGACCCGGGTGTTGGACGCGAGCCGGCGCAGCAGCTGATCGTGGACCATCGTCCACGTCCAGTCCACCTGCTGGCGGCGCCGGTTCTCCTCGAACTGCCCGGCCGCGGTCAGCACCTCACGATGCCGGCAGACGGTGTCCCAGAAGTCCTCGAGACCGACGCCCTCGAGGCCGCTCATCGTGATCACCGGCGGCGTCCAGACGGCGTCGTGCGGGTAGATCAGCCGCAGCGCACCCGCGAGTTCCCGGGCGGCGCCCTTCGCCTCCCGCTCGTGCTTGCCGTCCGCCTTGTTCACGGCGACGAGGTCGGCGAGTTCGAGGACACCCTTCTTGATGCCCTGCAACTGGTCGCCGGTGCGGGCCAGGGTGAGGAAGCAGAAGCAGTCCACCATGTTCGCGACCGTCACCTCGGACTGCCCGACACCCACCGTCTCGACGAGGATCACGTCGAATCCGGCGGCCTCGAGCAGCACGATCGTCTCGCGGGTCGCCTTCGCGACCCCGCCGAGGGTGCCCGACGTCGGCGACGGCCGGATGTAGGCGTCCTTCTCGACGGTCAGTCGCGCCATCCGCGTCTTGTCGCCGAGGATCGACCCACCCGTGCGCGTCGACGACGGGTCGACGGCCAGGACCGCCACCCGGTGCCCCTTGCCGATCAGGTGCATCCCGAGCGCGTCGATGAACGTGGACTTCCCGACGCCGGGCACACCGGTAATACCCACCCGGTGCGCCTTCCCCGACTCCGGCAGCAGCTCGAGCAGCAGCCGCTGCGCCGCCTCACGGTGATCGGTCCGGGTGGACTCGACCAGGGTGATGGCCTTCGCCAGGCCGGCGCGCTGATTGGCGCGCACGGCCTGGGCGAGGGCATCGATGTCGACTGGAGGGCGCCCCATGCTATTCCGGGGTGCCCGTCAGGTCGTGGCCGAGCTGCGCGGCCAGCTTCTCGAGCAGACCGCTGGCGGCGTCCGCGATGACCGTCCCGGGCGGGAAGATCGCGGCGGCACCCGCCTCGTACAGTTCGGCGAAGTCGCCGGGCGGGATGACGCCGCCGACCACGATCATGATGTCGGGACGTCCCACCGCCGCGAGGGCTTCCCGGAGCGCAGGCACCAGCGTGAGGTGGCCTGCAGCCAACGACGACACACCGACCACGTGGACGTCGTTGTCGGCCGCCTGGTTGGCGACCTCTTCCGGGGTCTGGAACAGCGGTCCCACGTCCACGTCGAATCCGATGTCCGCGAAGGCCGTGGCGATCACCTTCTGCCCGCGGTCGTGGCCGTCCTGCCCCATCTTGGCGATGAGGACACGGGGACGCCGACCCTCCTCCTCCACGAACTTCTCGACGAGTTCCGTTGCCTTGCTGATGTTGTCGACCTTTCCGGCCTCGTCCCGGTACACCCCGCTGATGGTCCGGATCTCGGCCTGGTGACGCCCGTACACCTTCTCGAGCGCCTCGGAGATCTCCCCGACCGTCGCCTTCGCGCGGGCCGCATCGATCGCCAGGGCCAGCAGGTTGTTCTCCATCGAGACATGACCCGTCGCTTCGCTCGCCCCGGCCTCGGTGGTGGCCGCGGCGCGGCTCAGCTCGGCGAGCGCCGCCTCGACGGCGTCCGAGTCGCGGTCGGCGCGCAGCCGGTCCAGCTTCTCGAGCTGCTCCTTGCGGACCCGCGAGTTCTCGACCTTGAGGACCTCGATCTCGTCGGCCTCGTCCGGCACGTACTTGTTGACGCCGACCAGCGGCTGCCTGCCGGAGTCGATGCGGGCCTGCGTGCGGGCCGCGGCCTCCTCGATGCGCAGCTTCGGGATGCCCTCGCTGATCGCCTGCGCCATGCCGCCGGCCTCTTCGACCTCGGCGATGTGTGCGCGGGCCCGGTTGGCCAGCTGGTGGGTGAGCCACTCGACGTAGTGCGATCCGCCCCAGGGGTCGATGGGACGGACGGTCCCCGACTCCTGCTGCAGCAGCAGCTGGGTGTTGCGGGCGATGCGGGCGGAGAAGTCCGTCGGCAGGGCGAGGGCCTCGTCGAGCGCGTTGGTGTGCAGCGACTGGGTGTGCCCCTGCGTCGCCGCCATCGCCTCGACGCACGTGCGGGCCACGTTGTTGTAGACGTCCTGCGCGGTCAGCGACCAGCCCGACGTCTGCGAGTGGGTGCGCAGCGACAGCGATTTCGCGGACTTCGGCTCGAACTTCGCGACCAGTTCACTCCACAGCAGGCGACCCGCCCGCAGCTTCGCGACCTCCATGAAGAAGTTCATGCCGATCGCCCAGAAGAACGACAACCGGGGCGCGAACTTGTCGATCTCCATGCCGGCGTCGAGGCCGGCGCGGATGTACTCCACACCGTCCGCGAGGGTGTACGCCAGCTCCAGGTCGGCGGTGGCCCCGGCCTCCTGGATGTGGTACCCGGAGATGGAGATCGAGTTGAACTTCGGCATCTTCGCGCTGGTGTACGCGAAGATGTCGGAGATGATCCGCATCGACGGCTTCGGCGGATAGATGTAGGTGTTGCGGACCATGAACTCCTTCAGAATGTCGTTCTGAATGGTTCCGGCCAGCTGCTCCGGGGCGACACCCTGCTCCTCGGCGGCCACGACGTACAGCGCGAGGATCGGCAGCACCGCACCGTTCATGGTCATCGAGACGCTGACGCTGTCGAGCGGGATGTGGTCGAACAGCTGACGCATGTCCAGGATCGAGTCGATCGCCACCCCGGCCATGCCCACGTCACCCTGCACCCGCGGATGGTCGGAGTCGTAGCCGCGGTGCGTCGCCAGGTCGAACGCCACCGACAGACCCTTCTGCCCGGCCGCGAGGTTGCGGCGGTAGAAGGCGTTGGATTCGGCGGCGGTGGAGAAGCCCGCGTACTGCCGGATCGTCCACGGCTGGTTGACGTACATGGTGGGGTACGGGCCGCGCAGGAACGGTGCGGCGCCCGGGAAACTGCCCACCGGGTAGCCCTCGGCCTCGGCGGCGTCGCGGTCGGCCTTGGTGAAGACCGGTTTGACGTCGATGCCCTCGGGGGTGGACCACACCACCTGTTCGGGGCTGTAGTGGTTGGCGGCCGCGGCGGATGCGATCAGCTCGTCCGTCTGCTCCGGCGTGGGGGCGGACGGCTGCGGAAACTGCGGATCTTCCAGTGGCACTTCGGCGAAGCTGCCGATCGCGTGCTTGACCTCGCGAGTAGTCACTTCTTGCTCCCTGTGTCGCCCGAGGAGTCGCTCGAGCTCTCGATGGTGTCGAGCAGGCCGGACAGGACCGAGACTGCGTCGATACGGGCGGTGACGAATCCGTCGGGCCGGGCGGAGCCGTCCGCGTCGGCGACGACCTTCTCCGGGCCGGCGAGCAGCACGGTGCCGACACCGGCCGCGCGCAGTTCCTCCACCGCGGCGGTGGCTTCGGCGGCGTACCGCTTGTCGGTACCGCAGATCACCGCGATCCCGGCGCCGGAGTCCTTCGCGGCGGCGGCGATGCTGCCGTCACCGACCGCGAGCGGACCGGGGTTGCGGGCCTCGATGCCGCCCGACGCCAGCAGGTTCGCGGCGAAAGTGGTCCGCACGTTGTGCTCGGCGACGGGGCCGAGCGGGGCCAGGAACACGGCGGGTCGCGCACCGTGCGCCGCCAGGTAGGCGTCGGAGCGGTCCCGCAACGCCTCGAACGCGGCGGCGTACCGGGCGACGCTGCCGGTCTCGGCGGCGCCCGCGGGCAGCGGTGCTTCCGCGAGGTTCGGGAACTCGTTGACGCCGGTGACGGTGGTCTTGCGGTGCGCGATGTCCGAATCACGCTGGGCGCGGGTGGCCGCGATGCGTTCGGAGATCAGGCCGGCGTCGAGCGCGGCGAGGTAGCCGCCTGCCGCCTCGATCTGCTGGAAGAACTCCCACGCCTTGGCCGCCACCTGCTGGGTGAGGTCCTCGACGTACCACGACCCGGACGCCGGGTCGAGCACCCGGCCGAGGTGCGATTCCTCGAGCAGCAGCAGTTGGGTGTTGCGGGCGATGCGGGCGGCGAAGGTCTTCGACACACCCAGCGCCCCGGCGGGCAGTGCGGCGTCGAACGGCAGCACCGTGACGGCGTCCGCGCCGCCGACGCCGGCACCGAACGCGGCGAGCGTCGTGCGGAGCATGTTCACCCACGGATCGCGTTGCGCCATCATCGCGGCCGAGGTGACCGCGTGCTGGGGGGCGCCGCCGAAGTCGGACGCGCCGCAGACCTGGGCGATCCGCGCCCACACCAGCCGCGCCGCCCGGAACTTGGCGATGGTCTGGAACTGGTCGTCGGTGGCCGAGAACCGGAAGCCGAGCTGCCCGAGCGCCTGCCCGATGGTCAGGCCGCTCTCGGTGAGCGCCCGCAGGTATTCGAGGCCCGCCGCGATCGCCGCGCCGAGTTCCTCGGCGTCGGACGCGCCGGCGTTGTGAAATGCGGTGCCGTCCACGGCGATTGCCCGCACACTCTCCGAGCGCGCCGCGGACTCGGCCGCGAGGGCCACCGCGTCGCCGAGTGCCACGTCGGCGGCACCGGAGAACGCGCTCGTGAGCGGGGCGGTCCCGAGGTCGACGCGGACCGCGGTGCGGTCGGTGACCCCGTCCCCCGCCGCGGCGCGCGCGTCGAGCAGCGCGAACAGTGCCCGCGCCGCGAGCGGTGCGTCCGTTCCGGCGTCGAGGGTGAGCGGGGCCAGGTCGAGGAGCACCCCGTCGAGCGCCGTCTCCAGCGACCGGACCGGAAGGTCGGCGCCGCCGACGGCGAGCCACAGCGCGCTGACACCGTTCTCCAGGGAGTCGAGGACGGCACGGTTGACGTCCGCCGCGTCCGCGCCCTCGCCGAAGCGGGCGCTGACCAGCCAGCCCGCGTTCACGTCCCGGGTGGCGTCCGCGCCGCGCACGTAGGGGAAGGTGCCGGGCAGGGGCTGCTCCGGACGCTCGTCGCGCGGGCTGTACAGCGGCGCGACGGTGACCCCGTCGTAGGTGACGGTCTCGAGGAGCTTCTGGGGTTCCGGACCGAGTTCCGCGGCGTCGATCCGACGCGACTTCGCGAGGACTCCGGCCACGGAGTGCTGCCAGTCGGCGTACGCCCGCGCAGCTTCCTCGGCTTCTGAAGCTAATGACACGGTGTCGGCTTCCTCTCCCTGATGAGCGATCGATCAATACATTGTGTGACTGTGATGCTAGCCGCAGTTCGGCGACCCCTATCGTGAGGATCACCACACGATGCATAACCTCAGGTCATGAGCATTGCGCAGGAACCGGTGGTCACCGATCGCACCGCCACGCAGCGGTTGTTCGGTCTCGGCGCGCCGACCCGGGACGTCGACGACCGCGGCGAACCACTCAATCGTATGAGCATGGACATCGGTGCGCTCGCCTCGAACACCGCCCGCACCCCCTACGGCGGTGTCCTCGCCGTGCTGCTCGACGATCTCCTCGGATTCACCGTGTGGGACCGGCGCGGAGCACGCGACGGCCTGGTCACGGCCGAATTGTCGGTGGACGTTCTCACACCCCGGCGGTGGCAGGGTCCGACGCTGCGGGCGGAGAGCCGGCTCCTCGCGCTCACCGCCGACGGCGGCACCTCGACCGCCCGCGTCCACGACTCGGCGGGCACCCTCATCGCCACCGGCACCCTGTGGGGCAACTTCGTGGACCTGCCGGCACCGGCGGCGGCCGGGTCGGCCCTGCCCGACTTCCCGGAGCCGGGGGTCGCGCCGCTCGACTGGATCGGCGGGCGGATCGAGGACGGACCCGGCGCCCGGATCGTGGTGCCGGCCAATCCGCTGATCGCGAACAAACTCGGGTTCATGCACGGCGGCGTCCAGGCATGCGCGATGGACCTCGCGGCGAACGCGGCCCTGAGCCGGGCCGGCGCGGACATGGACACGGCGTCCGCGCGGATCAACTACTTCCGCCCGATTCCTCTCGACCGCGACACGACGTTCACCGCGGACGTGGTCAGGGCGGGCCGCTCGGTGGCGGTGGCCCGGGTGGCCGGGACGTCGGGCGGGCGGATCTGCGTCGAGGCGACCGTGACGGGTCGCCGCCGCCCGTCCTGACCCGCCGCTCGCGGCGCCCCGCACCGGTCACCCGGGTAGCCTGGTGCCCTGTGAAGAGACGCCTCGGGGACCGCAGGGTGATCGGCGTCGCAGTACTGGCAGTCGCGCTGGTCGTCGTGGCGCTGCTGGCCCCGCACCCGTCCGTGCTGCAGGTGCGGGAATGGGCGCGATCCGTCGGGCCGGCTTTTCCGCTCGTCTTCTTCGCCGTGCACGCGGTGGTGACGGTGTTCCCGTTCCCCCGCACGGTGTTCACGCTGAGTGCCGGCCTGCTGTTCGGTGCGTGGCTGGGCATCGCGATCGCGGTACTGGCGTCGACGGTCAGTGCCGTACTCGCCCTCTACCTGGTGCGCGCCGTCGGCCGGGACGTGGTGTGGCAGCGGATCTCCAATCCGACGATCCGCCGGGTGGACGAGCGGATCGCCCGGCGCGGTTGGCTCGCCGTCGGGTCGCTGCGCCTGATCGCGTTCGTCCCGTTCTCGGTGGTGAACTACTGCGCCGGGGTGTCCTCGATCCGGTTGGTCCCGTACGTGCTGGCCACCGTGGTCGGTGTGCTGCCGGGGACCGTCGGCATCGTCGTTCTCGGCGACGCCCTCACCGGGGAGACGAATCCGGGCCTTCTCGTGCTGTCCGCGGTGTGCATCGTCGTCGGAATCGCCGGGCTGGTGGTCGATTCCCGGCGGCCGCTGGACGGTTCCGGCGACGCGATGCCGGACGTGGCCGTCGACCGCCCCGCCGAGGACGAGTCAATCGCGCAGCCTTGAACCAGGAAAGTCAAGCTTTGAGTCTTGACATCGTGGTATCCAGTTTCTAACCTTGACCCATGTTCGTGTTGACGGTCGACCAGCGCGGAAGCCGCCGCGACGTCGACCGCGTCGCGCAACTCCTCACCGAATTCGCGCACCGCGACCTCGTCCGCCCGTTCCAGCGGACCGCCGGCGACGAGGTCCAGGCCGTGGTCGCGGACCCGGCCACCGTCGTCGACCTCGCACTCGACCTCGTCGGACGCGAACACTGGAGCATCGGCATCGGCGCCGGCCCCGTCGAAGAACCCCTCCCCGCCGAGACCCGGGCCGGGCGCGGCCCCGCGTTCGAATCCGCACGGGTCGCCGTCGACCGCGCCAAGAACGCCCCCGGCCGGGTGGCCGTCGAAGGCTCCGACCCCGACGGCGCCGCCGACGCCGACACCGCCCTCACCCTCGTCGCGATCCTCGTCGCGCGCCGCACCGAGGAGGGCCGCGAGGCCGTCGAACAGATGCGGCACGGCTCCACCCAGACCGAGGCGGCCCGCGCGCTGGGCATCAGCAAGCAGGCGGTCTCCCAACGACTCTCCACCGCCGGCTGGCACGTCGAGACCGCCGGACGACGACTGGCCGAACGACTCCTACGCAAGGCGGACACGTGACGACCCTCGCACTCATCGCCCTCGGCGTCGCCGCCGTCGCACCGCTGGCCCTCGCGGCGCCCCGCAGCCCCCGCTGGATGTCGCAGTGGGCGGCACCGATCGTGGTCGCGCTCGCCCTGGCCGTCGCCGCGCTCGCCGCCTCCGCCACCACCCCGGTCACGGGCTTCGCGCTCGCCGCGACCCTCGTCCTGTGCGTCGCGGCCGCCGCCACCGGCGGGGCGCCCCTCGTGCTCGCCGCGTTCCGGATCGCGCGCCGCCAGCCCGACGCCGGTTCCGACCCGCGGCCGGACGCCGGGCCGCTGCGCGGAGGACGGATCATCGGACTCCTCGAGCGTGCCGCCGTCGCGGTGGCGATCCTCGCGGCCTGGCCGGAGGGCATCGCCGTCGTCCTGGCGGTCAAGGGACTGGCCCGCTACCCCGAACTGCGCGAACCGCACGCGTCGGAACAATTCATCATCGGCACGTTCACCAGCGTGCTCTGGGCGATCGCGGTGTGCGGAACGGGACGCGCCCTCATCACGTAAGCCGTTCCCGGCGGCATCCACCGGTGCAGGACCGTCACCCCAGGGGTGCGCAGAACCAGCCCTCGGGGTGGTGGGATCCCTCCTCGACGCGGACGAGAGTCGTACTCGTCCGCATCGAGGGAGAAAAGTTTCGTGCCTACCGATTTCGTGTCCCACGTCCGCGCCCAGGTCGCCGTCTACGGCGACGACCGGTCCTACATCTACCACCGTGAGGTCGGCCGGGAACTCGTCGCCGAGGAAGTGACCTACCGCGACCTGGATCGCGACGCCCGCGCACTGGCGGTGTGGCTGTCGACCCGGCCCGAGGCCGAACATCCGGTGATGCTGCTGTACGTCGACGGAATCGACTTCCTCCGCGCGTTTCTCGGGTGCCTCTACGCCGGGGTGGTCGCCGTCCCCGCGCCCGTCCCGCACGACGCGCGCAGCATGCAGCGCGTCGCCACGATGTTCGACGACGCCGACGTGCGCCTCGTCCTCACCACCGCCGCGGTCGCCGAGCCACTCGACACCTGGATCCGCGACTCCGGGCTCGCCGCCACGGTCTCCGTCGCCGCCACCGACACCACCGAACCGGGTGATCCCGACGACTGGCGGCTCCCGGACCTGCACGGCGACACCCTGGCGTTCCTCCAGTACACCTCCGGTTCCACCAGCGAGCCGAAGGGCGTGATGGTGACCCACGGGAACCTGCTGCACAACGCCGCGGCCATGACCCTCGCCAACGGTGCGGACGACACTTTGACCGGCGCCGGCTGGCTCCCGCACTTCCACGACATGGGGCTGATCGGGATGCTGCTGCTGCCGCTCTACGTCGGCGGCAATCTCGTGTTCATGTCGCCGATGGCCTTCCTCAAGCGCCCGGTGCGGTGGCTGCAGCTGATCGACCGGTACCGCGCCGACATGACCCTCGGCCCGAACTTCGCGTACGACCTCGTCGCCCGCCGGATCTCCGACGACCAACTGGCCGGGCTGGATCTCTCCTCGGTGCGGGTCGCGCTGAACGGGGCCGAACCCATCCGGCCACGCACCCTCGACGCCGTCACCGACCGGCTCGCACCCAACGGCTTCCCGGCGGGGGCGTTCCTGACCGCGTACGGGATGGCCGAGGTGACCCTGCTCGCCACCGCGAGCGAGGTGGGCTGCGCCCCAAGGTATCTCGACGTCGACGCCGCCGCGCTGGAGCGCCACGAGCTCACCCCGCGGGTCGGCGGTGTCCGGCTGGTCGGCAGCGGCCGGCCGTTCGGGTGCGACATCCGCATCGTCGACCCGCACACCGGCCGGGAGCTGCCGCACGGCCGGGTCGGGGAGATCTGGATCTCCGGTGGCAGCGTCGCCGCCGGCTACTGGAACCGGCCGGACGAGACCGAGCAGAAGTTCCGCGCCACCCTCGCCGGCGACGGACCGTACCTGCGCACCGGTGACCTCGGGGTGACCGACGACGACGGTCACCTCTACGTCACCGGCCGCCTGAAGGACCTGCTGATCGTCAACGGCCGCAACCTGTACCCGCAGGACATCGAGGAGGCCGTCCGGGACCTGCACCCGGCGCTCACCGGTGCCACCGGGGTGGTGCTGTCGATGGATACCGGGCAGCACGAGCGGCTGCTGGTGATCCACGAGGTCAAGACCGCGCTGATCGACGACCTGACGCTGCCCGGCCTCGCACGCCGGATCCGGCTCGCCGTCGCCCGCGACTTCGACGTCCACGCCCCGAGTGTGGTGCTCGTCGACCGGCACGGGGTGCACCGCACCACGAGCGGGAAGGTCCAGCGCAGGTCGATGCGCGCGTCGTTCCTGCAGTCCCGCGTCGACGCGGTGCTGCACGAGGAGATCGACCCGGCGGTGCAACGCCTCCGGACCACCGCCGTCGCAGCACCCGCCTGACCCCCGATCACCGACCAGGAGAGAACACCCATGCGTATTCCCGAACAGAGCATCCCGCGCGACCACGCGCCCGTCGCCGACTGGCTCGCCGGCAGGGTGGCCTTCCACACCGAACAACCGGTGCGCGAGGTCGACCCCCACCTGCCCCTCGCCGAATTGGGAATCGAATCGGTGTCCGCGGTGAGCCTGTGCGGCGAGATCGAGGACCGCTGGGACCTCGAACTCGATCCCACCGTGGTGTTCGAGTATCCGACCATCGCCGAAATGGCCGTCTTCGTCGTCGGCGAGGCCGCAGCCCGATACCGGACGGCCTCATGACCGACGTCGCCGTCGTCGGCCTCGACTGCCGCTTCCCGCAGGCACCCGACGCCGACGCGCTGTGGGCGCTGCTGATGGGCGGCGGCGACGGAATCACCGATGTCCCCGCCTCGAGATGGAACGCGGACGACGTCTTCGACGCCGCCGGTGGTCCCGGCGCGGTCAACAACCGCAACGGCGGATTCCTCACCGACGCCGACGCGTTCGACCACGAATTCTTCGGCATCGCGCCCCGCGAGGCCGCGGCGATGGACCCACAACAGCGGCTGCTGCTGCAGGCGGCGTGGCGTGCGCTCGAGGACGCCGCCCTGGACCCGCGGGCGCAGGCAGGGTCGAGCACCGGCGTGTACGTGGGCGTCATGGCCAACGAGTGGAATCTCCAGATGCGTGACATCTCGCGTATCACCCCCCAACTCGGCAGCGGCAACGGCTATTTCATGACCGCCAACCGGGTGTCCTATCACCTGAACCTGCAGGGCCCGAGCATGGCGATCGACACGGCCTGCTCGTCGTCCCTCGTCGCCGTCCATCTCGCCTGCGCGGCGCTGCGGTCCGGGGAATGCGATCAGGCCCTCGCCGGGGGCGTCAACCTCACCCTGACCCCCACGGTGAACGTCTTCTACACCCAGGCCGGGCTGTCCGCACCGGACGGCCGGTGCAAACCGTTCAGCGGGACGGCGGACGGCATCGGTCGCGGCGAGGGTGTCGCGGTGCTCGTGCTGCGCCGGCTCGAGGACGCGCAGGCCGAGGGCCTGCCGATCTACGCGGTGATCAAGGGCAGCGCCGTCAACAACGACGGCCGCAGCAACGGGATCACCGCACCCAACCGCTGGGCCCAGCAGCAGGTCGTCGAGACGGCCTACCGGCGTGCCGGTGTCACGCCCGCCCAGGTCGCGTTCGTCGAGGCCCACGGCACCGGGACGGTGCTCGGCGACATGATCGAGGTCAAGGCCCTCGGCCACGTCCACGGGGTGACCCGGCCGCAGCCGTGCGCGATCGGATCGATCAAAGGCAATCTCGGCCACACGGAGGGGGCGGCCGGCGTGGCCGGCCTGATCAAGGTGGCACTCTCCCTGCACCACCGCGTGGTACCCCCCAGCCGCTACGCGGAGGGCGCGAACCCGCGACTCCGCCTGGCGGACAACGGCCTCCGGCTCCTGTCCGAGGCGATGACGCTGCCCGGCGGCGACGCGCACGGCGCCGTCAGCAGTTTCGGCCTCGGCGGCACCAACGCCCACATGCTGCTGGCCTCCGCGCCCGCCACCACCCCGGCCGCGCCGAGCACCGGCGGCGGCGTGCTCACCCTGTCGTCGAACAACCCGGACGGCCTCGCCCGCACCGCCGCCGTCCTGGCCGACGATCTCGCACGACCCGGCGCGGATCTGGGCCGGGTGTGCTGGACCACCAACACGGTCAAGGCATCCGGGCGCCACCGCCTCGCGCTCACCGCACACCACCGGGACGAGGCCGTCGCGGCGCTGCGCGCGGTCGCGGCCGACGAAGACCTGCGCGCGTCGCTGTCCGGCGCGGCCCGCCCCGTCAGCATCGGCTGGTTCTTCACCGGTCAGGGCGCGCAGCACCCGGGAATGTCCCGCGCGCTGCACGAGCACCACGGCGGCTACCGGCGGGCACTGTCCGACGTGGACGAGCGGATGACACCGCATCTGGGCCGCTCGGTGCGGGAGATGCTGTTCGATGCCGGTGACGACATCCACCGGACCGAGTTCGCGCAGCCCGCCCTGTTCGCGGTCGAATACGCGCTCGCCCGGACGCTCGGCGAGCTGGGTGTCGAACCGGCGTGGCTGGTCGGTCACAGCGTCGGCGAGTACGCCGCCGCGGCGCACGCCGGCGTCTTCGACCTGGACGACGCGTGCCGGCTGATCGTCGCGCGGGGACGGCTCATGCAGCAACTGCCCGCCGGCGGCACGATGCTCGCGGTCCGGGCCACCCCGGACGAGGTCGCCGACCTGCTCGCCGGCGAACCCGCGGCCGCGCTGGCGGCGGTGAACGGGCCGCGGGACGTGGTGCTGTCGGGGGCGGCCGACGCACTCGAACGCCTCGGCGCCGCACTGACCGCGGCCGGACTCCGCGTCCGCCGGCTCACCGTGTCGCATGCCTTCCACTCACCCGCCATGGCGCCGATGCAGGACGCGTTCGCGGAGGTCGCCGCCGGCTGCACGTACCGACAGCCCGAGATCCCGATCTTCTCCACCACACGCGGCCGGTTGCTCGACGTCGACGAGCCGATGGACGCGGCCTACTGGACCGACCACATCACGGCGACCGTGCGGTTCGCGGACGCCACCGCGGCCGCCCTGACCTGCGATCCGACCCACCTGATCGAGGTGGGCCCCGCACGAATCCTGTTGCCGCTCGTCGCCCGCGCCCATCCCGATTCGCCCGCGCGGCACCTGGCACCGTGCCCCGGTCCCGCCGCGACCGGAGCCGAACTCCCCGACACCGTCGCCGCCCTGTACCGGGACGGACTGAACCCCGCGTGGGATGCGCTGTACGAACCGGACTCACGGGTCCGGCGGCGGCTCAGCGGATACCAGTTCGCCACCACCGCCCGCTTCTGGACACCCGGGGACGCACCCGCCGCCGCGGTCCAGGCCACCGTCACCGCATCGCCCACCGTCACACGAGAACCCGAGGACACCACCATGGACCAGCTGATCGCGCTCTTCCGGGAACAGGCCGCCGTTCTCGCCGCTGCCGCCAACGGCGCTCCCACGGTTGCCCTCCCCGCGCCCGCGCCGGCGGCGACGCCGGACGCCGGGCCGGGTCCCGCGACAGCCGTCGGCGACGTCGCGACCAGGGTCCGCACGGAAGTCGCCCGGGTCAGCGGATTCCCCGCGGCCGCACTGAAGACGACGCAGACGATCGTCGGCGACCTCGGATTCGACTCGATCATGATCACCGACCTGTTCGGCGGGGTGAGCCGCGCCTTCCCCGGTCTCGTCGTCGAACCGCACTGGTTCTCACCGAGCCGCACACTCGGCGATGTGATCGAACACGTGACCGCGCACCACGCACCCGGGTCGCGCCGCACGGTGACGGCTGTCCCGGAACCGGAACGGACCGTGGCACCCGAGTTCCGCATCACGGAGTTCCCGGAGGTTCAGGCGCTCGCCGCACGGCTGACCTCCGCCGAGGGGCTCGGGGTCACCAACCCGTACTTCCTCGTCAACGACGGCGTCACCCGGGACACGTCGACGATCGGGGGCGCGGACGTCGTCAACTTCTCCAGCTACAACTACCTCGGCATGTCCGGGCACCCCGCCGTCGTCTCGGCCGTGCAGGACGCGGTCGCCCGCTACGGCAGTTCCTGCTCGGCCAGTCGGCTGCTGTCCGGGGAGAAACCGGTACACCAGGAACTCGAGGCCGAACTGGCCGGCCTGCTCGGCACCGAGGACGCGATCGCCCTCGTCAGCGGACACGCCACCAACGTCACGGTCATCGGTCATCTCCTCGGGGAGGGCGACCTGGTCATCCACGACAGCCTCGCGCACGACAGCATCCTGCAGGGCTGCGCCCTGTCCGGCGCCACCCGGCGTCCCTTCCCGCACAACGACCACGCCGCGCTGGACGCCCTCCTCACCGCGATCCGATCGCAGTACCGGCGGGTCCTCATCGTCATCGAGGGCGTCTACAGCCAGGACGGCGACATCCCCGACCTGCCCGCGATGATCGCGGTGAAGAAGAAGCATCGGGCGCTGATGATGATCGACGAGGCGCACAGCATCGGGGTGCTCGGCGCCACCGGCGGGGGCATCGGCGAGCACTTCGACGTCGACCGCGACGACGTGGAGCTGTGGTCCGGCACGATGTCGAAGGCCCTGGCCGGTTGCGGCGGCTACGTCGCGGGCAGCGCCGAGCTCATCCGCTTCCTGAAGTACACGACGCCCGGCTTCGTCTACAGCGTCGGGATCACGCCGATGAATGCCGCGGCGTCCCTGGCCGCGATCCGGCAGATGCGCGCCGAACCCGAGGCACTGGACCGGTTGCGGCGCAACTCCCGGCTCTTCCTGCAGCTCGCCACGGACGCCGGAATCGACACCGGGGACTCGAAGGACACCCCGGTCATCCCGTGCATCGTCGGGGATTCACTCCGCACCCTCGCCCTGTCCAACGCACTGCTCCGGCGCGGCATCAACGTGAACCCCATCCTCTACCCGGCCGTGCCGGAAGACCTCGCGCGGCTGCGCTTCTTCGTCACCTCGTGCCACACCGAGGACCAGATCCGGTCCACGGTGGCAGCTCTCGCCGACGAACTCGCCACGCTCGTCGCGGCCGCGTAGCGCCGTGCCCGGCCCCCTCCTGCTGTTCTGCTTCCCCCACGCCGGCGGCGGACCCTCGACGTACCGGCACTGGCACCGCGCCCTGAGCCCGCACGTGTCGGTGTGGCCCGTGCACGTGCCCGGCCGGGAGAGCCGTGCCGGCGAGGCCGGATTCACCGACGTCGAGTCCCTCGTCACCGCACTCGAGTCCGAACTCGCCGAACCGCTCACGCAGCCGCACGTCTTCTTCGGGCACAGCATGGGTGCGCTGGTGGCGTACCGGCTCGCGTGCCGCCGGCGCGCGGCCGGGCGCCCGCTCCCGCGGGCGCTGCTGCTGTCCGCGTACTCGGCGCCGCACCTGCCCTCGCCGCTGCCGCCGGTCGACGACCTGGACGACCCGGCCCTGATCGAGTTGCTGCGCGCCACGGGCGGTCTGCCCGCCGACCTCCCGGCCCGGCCGGCATGGCGGGACCACTGCCTCCCCGCACTGCGCGACGATCTGCGCCTCTGCACCGGGTACCGCGATCCCGCAGACCCGCCGCTTCCCTGTCCGACGCACGTGCTCGGCGCGGACGCCGATCCGCTGGTCGGCGAGCGGGATCTCCGCGCCTGGGATCGGCACACCACCGAGCTGCGCGAGGTGCGCATCATGACGGGCGATCACTTCTACCTCGAGCACACACCCGAACAACTCTTCCGTGTGCTCCGGCCGGTGCTGCGCCGGTACGCCGCTACTGTCCCGGCGGGGTGACGGGCGGCGGCAGCTGCCCGGGCGCTCCCCCCGGATCCAGCGGCGGATGCTCGTCGGCGCCACCGGGGTTCGCGAGCGGTCCCGGACCGTCGACTGGACGACGTGCCTCGACCTCGGCGGCGCGGACTGCCTGCGCGATGGCCGGGTCGGACTTGGTCTCGAACCAGTCGGCGACCTCTTCCGAATCGTCCTCGGGCTTGGGCAGATCCTCCTCCGTGGTGGACGGTTCGTACCGGAACACCCCGTCCTGCCCCTGCGCGCCGAGGGTCTTCGCGAACCCCTTGAGGGCGTCACCGAAGTCGCTGGGCACCAGCCACACCTTGTTCGCGTCGCCCTGCGCCATCTGCGGCAGCGTCTGCAGATACTGGTAGGCGAGGAGTTCGGGGGTGGGCTTGCCGGATTTGATTGCGGCGAACACCTTTTCGATCGCCTTCGCCTGCCCCTGCGCCTGCAGGTACTTCGCGGCCCGGTCACCCTGCGCCCGCAGGATGCGGGACTGCCGCTCACCCTCCGCGGTGAGGATCGACGCCTGCTTCGCGCCCTCCGCGGCGAGGATGCGGGACTGCTTGTCGCCCTCCGCCGTCTTGATGGCCGACTCCCGGTGCCCCTCGGCGGTGAGGATGGTGGCCCGCTTCTCGCGGTCCGCCTTCATCTGCTTCTCCATCGACTCCTGGATCGACGGCGGCGGATCGATGCTCTTGAGTTCGACCCGGGCCACGCGCAGACCCCACCGGCCGGTGGCCTCGTCCAGCACGCCACGCAGCTGCCCGTTGATGGAATCACGGGAGGTGAGCGTCTCCTCCAGCGTCATCCCGCCGACGACGTTGCGCAGCGTGGTGGTGGTCAACTGCTCGACACCGACGATGTAGTTGCTGATCTCGTACACCGCGGCCTGCGGGTTGGTGACCTGGAAGTACACGACGGTGTCGATGTTCAGTGTCAGGTTGTCCTGGGTGATCACCGGCTGCGGCGGGAACGACACCACCCGTTCACGCAGATCCACCTTGGCCCGGATGCGGTCCGCGAAGGGGATCAGGAACGTCAGCTGGCCCGACACGGTCCGCGCGTACCGGCCCAGTCGCTCGATCACCGCGGCCTCGGCCTGCGGCACCAGCGCCACCGATTTGGCCACCACCAGGGCGACGAACAACACGAGCACGATCAACACGATGAGCGCTGCCATCTACGGTCCCCTCCATACGACGGCGGTCGCGCCGTCAATTTGCATTACCGTCACGGTCGTTCCCGGTGGATACACTTCCGTGCTGTCGAGCGGGCGGGCCGTCCAGACGTCGCCGCCGAGCTTGATCTGCCCCGCGTGTTCGGCGACCTCCTCGAGCACCAGGGCCTGCTTGCCGGTCAGGGCCTCGATCCCGGTCGGGGTCGGCGGCGGGGTCTCGAACTTACGCAACAACACCGGCCGCACCCCGAGGATCAGGGCGAGGGACAGCACCCCGAAGATCACCGCGTCGACCCAGACCGGGAAGTCGGTGAGCGCGGTGACCCCGGCCGTGGCCAGCGCACCGCCCGCCAGCATGAGGAGGAAGAAGTCCCCCGTCAACGCTTCCGCGGCGGCGAGCAGCACCCCCGCTACCAGCCAAATCAATGCAGCCACAACACCATCTAACCAGAATCTCCGGAACCGACGGTGACGAAGTCGACCAGCTGTTCGACCGCCCCGATCAGCGGCGCCTCCAGGTCCCGGAACGTGTTGACGGCCGAATAGACCCGGCGCCAGCCGTCGCGCGGTGTCCCCCACCCCAATTCGCGGCACACCCCGGTCTTCCAGTCCTCACCGCGCGGGATCTTCGGCCACGCCTCGATGCCCACCGCCGACGGGCGGACCGCCTCCCACACGTCGATGAACGGGTGCCCGGTCACGAGCACATCCGGACCGAGCCCCTGGGTCAGCTGGGTCTCCTTCGATCCGGTGACGAGGTGATCGACGAGGACACCGACGCGCCGTCCGGGGCCGGGCCGGAATTCGGCGAGCCGCTCCCCGAGATTGTCGAGACCCTCGAGGTGCTCGACGACGACACCTTCGACGCGCAGGTCGTGCCCCCACACCCGTTCCACGAGGGCGGCGTCGTGCACACCCTCCACCCAGATCCGGCTCGCCAGCGCCGTCCGGGCCCGCAGCCCCTCCACCTTGGTGGATCCCGACGCCGATCGGGTGGTGGCCGGTCCGGCGGGCTTGGCCGCCGGGCGGACCAGGGTGACCGGCTTCCCGTCGATCAGGAACGCCGCCTCCCGCATCGCGAACAACCGGGTGCGCCGCGCCCCGTCCTCGAGGCGGACGAAATCGCCGTCGTAGGTGCGCTCGAACCCGACCACCGCCCCGCAGAAACCGGTGCCGGCGTCCTCGACCACCAGGTCCCGCTCGGCCGGGACCGTCGGCGTCACGGGCTTCCGCGCGCGTGGGTGTCCGGAAAAGATGTCGCCGTATCTGTCGCCTCCGCTCACGGGCGCTGACGCTATGCCAGCGGCGCCGTTACGCACACGCCGCCACGCCGACATATGCTCGTTTATCGTGACTTCACCCAGCGCCACTCTCACCGTGTGGGCCAGTTCCTGGCTCGCCGGGAACAGTGCACCCGACGACGTCATCGACGCCCTCCACGCGTGGGCGCCGATGCATCTCGCCTGCGCCGAGGACGAGGGGACGGCAGGCCGCACCGGGCTGCCGTGGCCCCACCCGCAGGACGCCGGGGTGACGGCGCTGCTGCAGACGATGCGCCGCTCCGTGTCGCAGCCCGAGACCGAGATCCGGCTGGTGCTGCCCGGGCCGGGCGACGTGCGCGGGCTTCCCGCGGGCACCGAGTTCGCGTCCGCCGCGATCAGCGCGGGCGAGGGTGTGCTCGTCGGACCGCCCGGCCGGTCCGGAACGGGGCTGGTCCCGCACGTCGAGGGTCCGGACGTGCTGCGCTGGACGGTGTCGACGATCGAGCGGCTTCCCCTCGACGCCCACCACACCGGGCTGGGTGAGGCCGAGTTCACGATGCGGCAGGCGGTGCGGGACGCCGCGGCCGCGCTCGAGGCGCTGCACATGCTCGATTCCGGTTTCGGCGCCGACCCGCGCGCGCTGATCGCCGACGCGCTGGCGCAGTCCGCGCGGCACCGGTATCCGACGACGATCGCCCCGCGGGCGCTGCGGATCCTGGACTCGGCCGATCAGGTGGCCGCGATCCTCACGGTCGCCGAGCAGATGGCCCCCGCGCGCACCGTGTCCGCGTCGGGTGCGGCCACGCTCGAAGACCTACTGCGGCCGCTGCGGTCGGCGGTGCGCTCGGCGCGCACCGCCGCCGTCAATGCGTGTGCGCGGGACGGCCTGACGGCCTGACCACGGCCCTGCAGCAGTCGACCGCGCAGGACCGACCGTCGAGGGTCGAACCGAGCAGCGGCTCGGACCCGAGCCGCTCGGCGGGTGCGCCGGCCAGTTGCTCGGCCACGAGTGCGACGACGAGTTCCGCGAACCGCCGATCCGTTCCGGGGGTGGCCGCGCGTACGAAGTCGATGCCGAGTTCGGCCGCCCTGTCCCGGGCCTCGGTGTCGAGATCCCACACCACCTCGAGGTGATCGGACACGAATCCCACCGGGCACACGATCACCGCGCCCACCCCGCGGCCGGCGAGGGCGTCCAGGTGGTCGCAGATGTCCGGTTCGAGCCACGGCACCTGGGGTGGCCCGGACCGGGACTGCCACACCAGGTCGAAGTCGTCGAAGCCGGCGGCGCGGGCGGTGAGCCGGGCCGCCTCGGCCACCTGCCGGCTGTAGAGATGACCGCCCTCCGTGGGCGGTCCCGCGTTGACGTCCGCGGACACCGGCACGGAATGCGCGGTGAACACCAGGCGGGCGTCGGCCCGCCGCCCGGCGGGGAGCTGCGCCGCGGCCTCGCGGACGGCGTCGGCGAACGCCCCGATCAGCAGCGGGTGGTCGTAGTACTGCCGCAGCTTCAGCAGGTGCGGTGCCCCGTCCCCGGCCGCGGTCCGCGCCCGGGCGACGTCCTCGTGGTACTGCCTGCAGCCCGAGTACCCGCCCCACGCCGAGGTCGGGAACACGAGAGCGGACCGCACCCCGTCCGCGCCCATCCGGGCGACGGTGTCCTCGACCATCGGATGCCAGTTCCGGTTACCGAAATAGACGGGCAGATCCATTCCGGCGCTTGCCAATTCGGATTCGACGCGGGAGATGATGTCTCGATTCAGGGCGTTGATCGGCGACACACCCCCGAAATGCAGGTAGTGCTCGGCGACCGCGTCCAGACGTTCGGGCGGCACCCCCCGGCCCCGGGTGACGTTCTCCAGGAACGGGCGCACGTCGGCGGGCTGCTCCGGACCCCCGAACGACAACACGAGAAGGGCATCGAACCGGGAACCGGAACCGTCCGTCGAATTCGCAGCGATCATGATCCCCATCTTCCGTGGTGCCGTTCGGGGCGCACTCCCCGGGTAGTGCCCTAGCCGGCCATCGCGTGGGCGCCACCGTCGACGTAGATGATCGACGCGGTGGTGCCGGGAAGCCAGTCGGACAGCACGGTGCACACGGTCTTCGCGACCGGCTCCGGGTCGTCGACGTTCCAGCCGATGGGCGCGCGCTCGTCCCACGCCGTGTTCAGTTCGTTCATCTGCTTGGCGTCGTCGGTGGCGGTACCGGCGATGGCCTTGGCGGCGAGGGTCTTGATCGGGCCGGCCGCGACGAGGTTCGAGCGGATACCGCGTTCGCCGACCTCCTTGGCGACATACCGGTTCACCGACTCGAGCGTCGCCTTGGCGACGCCCATCCAGTTGTAGAACGGCACCGCGCGCGCGGGATCGAAGTCCATGCCGACGATCGACGCGTTGTCGTTCAGCACCGGCAGCAGCGCCTTCGACAGCGACGCGTACGAGTAGGCGGAGACCTCGAACGCCACTCCCACATCCGACCACGGTGCGTCGAAGAACGGGCTGCCCAGGCAGGACCGCGGCGCGAACGCGATGGAGTGCACGACGCCGTCGACACCCTCGGGCGCGATCTCCCGGATGCGGTCGGCGAGGCTCGCGAGGTGCTCCGGGTTCTGCACGTCCAGTTCCAGCGCCGGCGGCACCGGCTGCGGCAGGCGCTGCGCGATGCGGTCGATCAGCCGGAGACGGTCGAAGCCGGTGATGATCACCTTGGCGCCCTGTTCCTGGGCGACCTTGGCGACGTGGAACGCGATGGACGCGTCCGTGATGATGCCGGTGACGAGAATGGTCTTACCTTCGAGCAATCCGCCCATGAGGTGTCCTCCTGTGAAGAAAAAGTCCGGGAAGTGGGGTGGGGAGAGCTAGTGGCCCATGCCGAGGCCGCCGTCGACGGGGATCACCGCGCCGGAGACGTAGGCGGAATCGTCGGAGGCCAGGAAGCTCACCACCGCGGCGACCTCCTCGGGCTTGCCCTGCCGCTGCAGCGGAACCGCGCCGGTGATCATGTCCTTGTACTTGTCGTCGAGGACCGCGGTCATGTCGGTGTCGATGAATCCCGGGGCCACCACGTTCGCGGTGATCGACCGGGAACCGAGCTCACGGGTCAGCGACCGCGCGATGCCGACCACACCGGCCTTCGACGCCGCGTAGTTCACCTGGCCGGGACCACCGGCCAGACCGACGACCGACCCGAGGAACACGAACCGGCCGAACCGCGCCCGCAGCATCGACCGCGTGGCCCGCTTCGCGACGCGGAACGCGCCGGTCAGGTTGGCGTCGACGACGGAGGTGAACTGCTCCTCGGTCATCCGCATGATCAGTGTGTCGTCGGTGATGCCGGCGTTCGCGACGAGAACCTCGACGGGACCCTGGTGCGCTTCCACCTCTTTGAAGGCGCGGTCGACCGACTCGGTGTCGGTGACGTCGCACTGGACGCCGAACAGCCCGTCGGGCGCACCCGAGCCGCGGTGCGTGACCGCGACCTTGTGGCCGTCCGCCGCGAGGCGCTGCGCGACAGCGAGGCCGATCCCGCGGTTGCCGCCGGTGACGAGCACCGACCGGGGAGTGGACACCGTCCTAACTGACGCGTCAGTAGTTTGTGGGGTAGACATGGGGATCAACCTATCTGTTCAGATGTGCGGGAGTGGAAGCGCGGGGCCGCGGTGGAACGCAGATCACGGCAGCCGTTGACGCAGGACCAGCGCGAGGATCAGCCCCGCCGTGGCGGACAGGACACCGAGCACGAGCCAAGGGCGGCTGGCGTCGCCGCGGGTGGTCTCGAAACCGATCTGCTCCTCGAGGGTGTCGTAGACGTCGCGCAGTTCCTCCAGGCTCGACGCCGTGAAGAAGCTGCCCCCGGAGAGATTCGCGATCTCCCGCAGCGACGGATCGTCGACGGGCACGGGGATGCGTTCGTCCTCGATCTCGACCTTGCCGTAGCTGGTGCCGAACGAGATCGTCGAGATGGGGACGTCCTTGTCCTTCGCCTGCCGGGCGGCGGTGAATCCGCCGCGCGGATCGTCCGGGTTCTCGGGGACCGTCTGCTTGCCGTCCGAGAGCAGCACGATGCGGGCGGGCGGCGCCTGATCACTGCCGCCGAGCACCGCGGCCAGGGTGTCGATCGACTGCAGCGAGGTGAAGATCGCCTCACCGGTGGCGGTCCGCTCGCTCAACTGCAGATTGTCGATCGCCACCTTCGACGCCTCCCGGTTGGTGGTCGGCGACACCAGCACCGAGGCCGTGCCTGCGAACGCGACGAGACCGAGGTTGATGCCGGGGGTGAGCCCGTCGGCGAACGACTTCGCGGCGTCCTGCGCCGCGGCCAGCCGGGTCGGTTCCACGTCGGTCGCCTTCATCGACAACGACACGTCGATGACGAGGATCACGGTGGCCCGGTTCCGCGGAACCCGCTTGTCCTCCGTCGGTCCGGCCAGCGCCACGCTGAAGAACACCAGCGCCAGCACCATGAGCAGCGCCGGAATGTGCCGGGCCCGGCCCGGCCGCGACGGCGCCACCTTCTCGAGGAGCGCGAAGTTGGTGAACCGGAGGGTGTGCTTCTGCCGCTGACGCTGCACCCACACGTATCCCGCGACCAATGCCACGACGACCAGGAGGAACAGCAGCCACCACGGTGAGGTGAACTGGGAAAGGCTCACCGGCGGGACCTCTGGTTCGTCGCGGTCCCGTAACTGTGCTTCCGGGCGGACACGAACCGCACGACATCCGAGATCCAGTCCCGGTCGGTCCGCAGACTGAGCAGCGGGGCGCCGCAGCGCCGCAACGACTGCTCCACCTGCAGGCGGTGCTCGTCGGCGGCCCGCGCGAAGTCGGCGCGCAGTTGCGGTGTGGTCGTGAACTCGCGGGTCCGTCCGGACTCCGGATCGTGCAGCACTACATCCCCCATGTCGGGTAATTCCAGATCTCGCGGGTCGAGCACCTCGACCCCGAGTACGTCGTGGCGGCCGGAGATCGCCCGCAGCGACCGCTCCCAGTCGATCGGCCCCAGGAAGTCACTGATGACGACGGCCAGACCGCGGCGACGCTGGGGTCGGCGCAACGACTCCACCGCACCCTGCAGGTCGCCCCGCACCCCGTCCGGGGCGTGCGGGGTGGTCGCGATCTGACGCAGCATCGCCTGCGCGTGGATGCGGCCGCCGCGGGCCGGGATCCGGGTGGTCTGGGCGCCGGTCGAGACGATCGCCCCGATCCGGTTCCCGCCGCCGCTGGTCAGGTGCGTGACGGCGGCGGCAGCCGCCACCACGAGGTCCCGCTTCTCGCAGCCGGCGGTACCGAAGTCGAGGCTCGACGACAGGTCGACGACGAGCCACGTCTCGAGTTCCCGGTCGGCCACCGACTGCCGGACGTGCGGGTGCGTCGTCCGGGCGGTCACCGACCAGTCCATCTGACGCACGTCGTCACCCGGCTGGTACTCGCGGGCATCACCGGGTTCGGAGCCCGGGCCCGGGATCAGGCCAAGATGGTCGCCGTGCAGCACCCCGTCGAGGCGGCGGCGGACGGTCAGTTCCAGCGTCCGCAGCGCGGCGGACAGTTTGGGATCACGGAGTTCGCCGGAGCGAAACGACGGCGGCGGGCCGGAACTCTGCGCACCGGCGGTACGCGCACTCACCGTGGCTGGCTCATCGCCGTCGGTCCGGGCACCGACGTGGACGGGACGGGCGGTCCGTGGTGACCGGCGGGAGCGGCCGGGACCGTCGTCGGCTGTGCGGCGATCTGCGGCAGACCCACGGTCTGCAGCACGCGGGAGATGACGTCGTCCGGGCTGACCTCGTCGGCGAGAGCGTCGTAGGACAGCACGAGACGGTGACGCAGCACGTCCGGGATCACCTCGAGCACGTCCTGCGGCACCACATAGTCACGCCCGCGCAGCAACGCCAGCGCGCGGGCCGAGGAGATGATGCCCAGCGTCGCGCGCGGCGACGCGCCGTACGCGATCCAGCCGTCGACCTCGGGGAGACCGAACTCGGCCGGCGTGCGCGTGGCCGCGATGACCCGCACCACGTAATCGACCAGCGCGTGGTGCACGAAGACACCGCTCGCGACCTTCTGCAGGCGGACGAGCTCCTCGGGATCGAGGACCTGGTGGGGTTCCGGCGCATCGACACCCATCCGGTAGACGATCTCGCGCTCCTCCTCCACCGTCGGGTAGTCGACGAGGATCTTGAACAGGAAGCGGTCGCGCTGCGCCTCCGGCAGCGGGTACACCCCCTCGTTCTCGATCGGGTTCTGCGTCGCCATCACCAGGAACGGGTCGGGCATGTGGTACCGCTTGCCGCCGATCGAGACGTGCCGCTCGGCCATCACCTCGAGCAACGCCGACTGCACCTTCGCCGGCGCGCGGTTGATCTCGTCGGCGAGCACGAAGTTCGCGACGACGGGTCCGAGTTCGGTGTCGAACTCCTCACGCCCCTGCCGGTAGATGCGCGTACCGATCAGGTCGGTGGGCACCAGGTCGGGGGTGAACTGGACACGCGAGAAGGATCCGCCGACCACCTTCGCGAACGTCTCGACGGCCAGGGTCTTTGCGACACCGGGCACACCCTCGAGCAGCACGTGCCCTTTCGCGAGCAGACCGACCAGGATCCGCTCCACGAGCCGGTCCTGCCCGACGATCACGCGCTTGACCTCGTAGATCGCGCGTTCCAGCGTCTGGACGTCGGCGGCGAGATTGGGCGCGACCGTCTTCGTCGTCGCGCTCTGCGTGCCCGTGTTCTGTGAGGGTGCATTCGGCGCGGTGACGTTCTGGGGACCCGATCCGTTGGCCGCACCCCCGTTCTTCACACCTTCGGGAGCGGCCTTCGCGGGCGACTCCTTCCGGGCTGCACCCTCCGATACCGCATCATCACGTGAGGTCACCAAGAATCCACCGCTTTCACCTAGATCGTTCCGCCCGTTCACGTACTTGCTCAACTATTCCAGGTGCAAGCAACCCCCGCCGCAACCAAGCACGATCCGCACCGCGGACTACTTCATCGACATCATGGATCACGACACCATACGGACAGCGTAAGGGGTCATGCCATCCCATCGCACCGGGGAGATCTGGACGGTCGATCCGGACTGCGGGGCCTCCAGCATTTCGTCGTTTCCGAGATACAGGGCGACGTGCTGGCTGGCGTTCGGGCCCCAGAAGATCATGTCGCCGCGCTGCATCTCCTCCGAGGGAACCTGCTCGCCCGCGGTGTACTGATACCCGGTGTAGTGGGGCAGGGAGATGCCGATCCCGGCGAACGCATAGATCATCAGGCCGGAGCAGTCGAAACCGACCTTGTTGAAGTCGCCGTAACTGTCGGCGACACCGCCGTCGCGGATGCCGAGGGTCGGGCCGTTCTCGTCGCCGCCGCCCCACGCGTACTCCACACCGATCTGGGACAGACCCCGGTCGATGACGGTCTCGATGGCCTCGCTGCCGGTCAGGTCCTCACCGCTGGTCGACGGCTTCGACTTGGGGGTGGACTTCGGTGTGGTCGTCCCACCGTCCGCGGAGTAGTCGGAGTCCTCGTCCTCCGAGTCCTCCTCGATCGTGGTGTGCGCGCGCTGCCCCGCGGCGAGTTCCGCGGCGCGCTGTCGAGCCGCCTCGTTGGCGGCGACGCGCGCGGCGGCCTGTGTCGCGGCTTCCCGGGCCGCGGCGGCGATGGCCGCCTTCTGCGCGTCCTCGGCGCGTTTCTGCTCCTCCCACGTCGCGTACGCCTCACGCTGCCCCTGCAGCCCCGCGACGTTCCCTCGGGCGGCGTCGAGCTGGGCCTGGGCGGCGGCGCGGTTGCTCTCGATCTGTGCCTTCTTGGCAGCCTGATCCTGCAGCGCCGAACGGGCGATCGCGATCGCCTGCTCCGCGAGCGACTTCTTCGCCGCGGCCTGGTCGGCGGCCACGTCCGCCTGCTGCTTGGCCTCGCGTGCCGCGGAATCCTTGTTGGCCTGCGCGGTCCGTGCCCGCTGCAGACCCTCGAGCACCGCGTTCTGGCTGGTGGCCAGGAGTTTCAGAACCTGCGCGCGATCCAGGACGTCGCCGGGCCCCTGGGCGCCCAGGTACGTCGAGATCGAGGAGACGTTGGTGCCCTGCGTGTAGCTCGACCGGGCGTACTTGTCGAAGTCCTTCTGCGCGAGTTCGATCTGCGCCCCGGCGTCGCGCAGCGCCTGCTGCGAGGCCCCGACCACGTTGGCCGCCAGATCGGCGGCGCTGCGGGCGTTCTGCAGATCGACCAGAGCCCGGTTCACGTCCTCGCGCTTGATGGCGACCTCGTTGTCGAGCTGAGCGAGCTGCTGATCCGCGGAGGCGACCTGGTTGATCAGTTCGCTGACCTGCCCGAGGCCCGCCGACACCTGGGTCTGGGCTTGCGCGATGTCGTTGTCGGACGGATTCGGTGGCGGGGGCGGTACGGCTGCGGCCAGGCCGGGTGTGCTGCCGACCAGGGCTCCGACGATGCCCAATCCGATCAGGAGGCGCGCCGTGCGAGTGTGCCCGCGGGAGAAGCTACGGTGCCCCACTCCAGCTCGTGCTTGTCGCTTCACAACTCTCTCCCTCGGTTCTGCACCGATCACGCACACCGCGCCGTGCTCGTCGTGGGGAGAAATTTGCGGCAGCCACACCTTCCCGTGCTTCGGCGACACCGACATACGCCGGATCGTCGTCACTTTGGACGTCAATCACCAGCCTGCGACACTTCTTCCCCAAGAGCGCCAAATGCACCGTACGACACTTCCGGACTCTATGG
The DNA here is from genome assembly GCF_030056915.1 of Rhodococcus sp. IEGM 1307. Taxonomy (NCBI): domain Bacteria; kingdom Bacillati; phylum Actinomycetota; class Actinomycetes; order Mycobacteriales; family Nocardiaceae; genus Rhodococcus; species Rhodococcus sp. IEGM 1307. Next base: position 116,334 of record NZ_JASHKW010000006.1, on the reverse strand, counting down.
AAACTTTAGTCACAAATAACACATGAGTAATTTGACCAGCGGAAATGTCGAACTGTGAATCGTCGGCGCTATTTACGCGCATCGACGCAGGCAGCGGCCACAGTCGGGCGAATCGTGAAATTGCCGCCGAGTTATCCCGGAAATTCGGCAGGCGTCAGGGCTTCTGTCGCTCGTACGACGTGCCGGCCCCCGCGGCGTTGTCGCCCTTTTCCGGAGTGTCGTCACGCGATCCGGACGCCCGGCGCGATTTCGCGAAGAACGTGGCGGCCGACGCGATCACGACGATCGCGACGATGACGGCCGTGATCAGGGCCCACGGGGGTCCCGGCTCGATCACCTCGTCGACGAAGTGATTGGCGGAGACCACCGCATCGCCGGTGTAGGTGCGGTCCTGACCCGATTCGAGCAGGACCCGGCTGATCGAATCGCTGTACGTGCCGACCCAGCTGGGACTCAGCACCAGAACGGTGCCGCCCTCTTCCGCCCCGACCTCGGTCGCGAGGTCGCGCAGCTGCGAATCGCGGCCGGGATCCTCGTCCAGCACCACGATGCTCAGCTTGATCCCGTGGTCGGCGGCGCGGTCGACCACGGCGGCGAGTTCACTCGCCTCGTCGGACGGCGCCGACACGCCGTCGTCGGACACGTCCGCGACCACGTCGGAGACGTCGATGTCTTCCGGAAGGTCCGTCGACAACGGGAGGGCCGACTGGACGGGGAGCATGACACTGGCAGGAAGTGCGGTGGCGATAGGGGCAGGCATCTCTCATCCGGGTTTGCTGTAGGAACGTAAGCCTCGCGTGAACACTACGTGAGGAGTCCCCGAAGTTCCGTTCCGTCCGCGCGCGTCCCGCGTCGGCGTCGAGGAGAATCGCCGGGGGTACACGCTCGATTCCCCCCGAATTCTCACAGGACAAGCGTACTGTTAGACTATCGGAGGTACCGCGGTATGGGCCGATTCCGTCATCGCTAGCACGACAGCGCACACGGATCAGCCGTGCCCGCAGTGCCTGCAGCCGTCGACACAGCCCCGTCGGCGGCGACCCTCATAGACGAGTGGAGCTGACGTGAGCACGAGTATTGATTCGTTCGGCGCCAAAGGCACCCTCGAGGTCGGTGAGAACTCCTACGAGATCTTCCGCCTCTCGGCCGTGCCCGGCACCGAAAAATTGCCCTATGCACTGAAGGTTCTCGCCGAGAACCTGCTTCGCACCGAGGACGGCGCGAACATCACCGCCGACCACATTCGCGCCATCGCGAGCTGGGATCCCTCGGCCGACCCGAACGTCGAGATCCAGTTCACGCCTGCCCGCGTGATCATGCAGGACTTCACCGGCGTCCCCTGCATCGTGGACCTCGCCACCATGCGTGAAGCGGTCACCGCACTCGGCGGCGACCCGAACAAGGTGAACCCCCTCGCACCCGCCGAGATGGTCATCGACCACTCGGTCATCATCGACGTCGCCGGCCGCGCCGACGCATTCGAGCGCAACGTCGAGATCGAGTACTCCCGCAACGGTGAGCGCTACCAGTTCCTCCGCTGGGGCCAGGGCGCGTTCGACGACTTCAAGGTCGTCCCCCCGGGCACCGGCATCGTCCACCAGGTCAACATCGAGCACCTGGCCCGGACGATCATGGTCCGTAACGGCCAGGCGTACCCCGACACCTGCGTCGGCACCGACTCGCACACCACCATGGTCAACGGCCTGGGCGTGCTGGGCTGGGGCGTCGGCGGCATCGAGGCCGAGGCCGCCATGCTCGGCCAGCCCGTCTCCATGCTGATCCCGCGCGTCGTCGGTTTCAAGCTGACCGGTGAGATCAAGCCCGGCGTCACAGCCACCGACGTGGTCCTCACCGTCACCGACATGCTGCGCAAGCACGGCGTCGTCGGCAAGTTCGTCGAGTTCTACGGCAAGGGCGTGGCCGAGGTTCCGCTGGCCAACCGCGCGACGCTCGGCAACATGAGCCCCGAGTTCGGTTCCACCGCCGCGATCTTCCCGATCGACGCCGAGACCGTCAGCTACCTCCGCCTCACCGGCCGCTCCGAGGAGCAGCTCGCACTCGTCGAGGCGTACGCGAAGGAACAGGGACTCTGGCACGACGCCGACCACGAGCCCGAGTACTCCGAGTACCTCGAACTCGACCTCGGTGACGTGGTTCCGTCCATCGCAGGCCCGAAGCGCCCGCAGGACCGAATCCTGTTGTCGGACTCGAAGAACGCGTTCCGCAAGGACATCCACAACTACGTGGAGGAGCACCACCCCACGGGTCACTCGCAGCTCGACGAGGCCGTCGAGGAGTCGTTCCCCGCCAGCGATCCCGCCGCCCTGTCGTTCGCCGACGACGGCGCCGTCGACGTGCAGTCGGCCGCCAACGGATCCGAGGGCCGCCCGACCAAGCCGGTCAAGGTTCTGTCCGAGGACAAGGGCGAGTTCATCCTCGACCACGGTGCCGTCGTGATCGCGTCGATCACCTCCTGCACCAACACGTCCAACCCGTCGGTCATGCTCGGCGCGGCCCTGCTCGCCCGCAACGCCGTCGAGAAGGGCCTGTCCGCCAAGCCGTGGGTCAAGACCTCCATGGCTCCCGGTTCGCAGGTCGTCACCGACTACTACAACAAGTCCGGCCTCTGGCCGTACCTGGAGAAGCTCGGCTTCTACCTCGTCGGTTACGGCTGCGCCACCTGCATCGGCAACTCCGGCCCGCTGGACGAGCAGATCTCGCAGGCGATCCAGGACAACGACCTCACCGCCACCGCGGTGCTGTCGGGTAACCGCAACTTCGAGGGACGCATCTCCCCCGACGTGAAGATGAACTACCTGGCTTCCCCGCCGCTGGTCATCGCGTACGCCCTCGCAGGCACCATGGACTTCGACTTCGAGCACGACGCCCTCGGCCAGGACGCCGACGGCAACGACGTGTTCCTGAAGGACATCTGGCCCTCTCCCCAGGAGATCCAGGAGACCATCAACTCCTCGATCAGCCAGGAGATGTACGTCAAGGGTTACGCGGACGTCTTCAAGGGCGACGAGCGCTGGCGTGGACTGCCCACCCCGGAGGGCAAGACCTTCGAGTGGGACGCCAACTCCACCTACGTGCGGAAGCCACCGTACTTCGACGGCATGCCGAAGGAGCCGACCCCGGTCAGCGACATCAAGGGCGCCCGCGTCCTCGCGCTGCTCGGCGACTCGGTCACCACGGACCACATCTCCCCGGCAGGCAACATCAAGGCCGGAACGCCTGCGTCGCAGTACCTGGACGCGAACGGCATCGACCGCAAGGACTACAACTCCTACGGCTCGCGTCGCGGCAACCACGAGGTGATGATCCGCGGCACGTTCGCGAACATCCGTCTGCGCAACCAGCTCCTCGACGACGTCTCCGGTGGCTACACCCGCGACTTCACCCAGGACGGCGGCCCGCAGGCGTTCATCTACGACGCGTCGCAGAACTACCAGAAGGCCGGCATCCCGCTGGTCGTGCTGGGCGGCAAGGAGTACGGCTCCGGATCGTCCCGTGACTGGGCCGCCAAGGGCACCAGCCTCCTCGGCGTCAAGGCCGTCATCACCGAGTCGTTCGAGCGCATCCACCGCTCCAACCTCATCGGCATGGGCGTCGTGCCGCTGCAGTTCCCGGCCGGCGAGTCCGCTGCGTCGCTGAAGCTGGACGGCACCGAGGTCTTCGACATCGAAGGCGTCGAGAAGCTGAACGAGGGTGTCACGCCGAAGACCGTCAAGGTCACGGCAACCCGCGAGAACGGTGAGAAGGTCGTCTTCGACGCGGTTGTGCGCATCGACACGCCCGGCGAGGCCGACTACTACCGCAACGGCGGCATCCTGCAGTACGTGCTCCGCAACATGATCAAGGGCTAGGCGCTACCGCGCCTGTGCGAGCTTTCGGCCCATAGGCGCTACGCACCTGTGAGTGTTTTCGGCCATGGCAGGCACGAAGCGCGCACGACCAGTTTCAGGGGAGCTCCGCTGTTCCCGATCGAGGTGGTCGTGCGCGCTTCGTGCATTCGGTGACCCTCAGATGTCGAGGGCCGAAACACTCACAGGCCGACGAAGGAGGCACTTTGCCCAAGGTCAGTGAAGACCATCTCGCGGCACGGCGCAGTCAGATCCTCGACGGCGCCCGCCGCTGCTTTGCCGAATACGGCTACGACGGTGCCACCGTCCGCCGGCTCGAAGAAGTGACCGGACTGTCACGCGGGGCGATCTTCCATCACTTCAAGGACAAGGACGGCTTGTTCCTGGCGCTCGCCCACGAGGACGCGACCAGGATGGCCGACGTCGTCGCCCACGAGGGCCTCGTCCAGGTGATGCGGGACATGCTCGCCCAGCCCGAACAGTTCGACTGGCTGGGAACCCGGCTCGAGATCGCCCGACGGCTGCGGAACGATCCCGACTTCCGCAGAAGCTGGTCACAACGGTCGGCGGAACTCACCGAGGCGACCATGGCGCGTCTCGCGCGGCAGAAATCCGCGGGCCGCCTCCGCGACGACGTCCCGACCGACGTCCTGATCGGCTACCTGGACCTGGTTCTCGACGGCCTCGTCGCGCGCATCGCCTCCGGGCACGCCGGCGACAACCTGTCGGCCGTGCTCGACCTCGTCGAGGAATCCGTCCGACGCCGCGACTGACACCGCACTCCCCCACCGAGACCGGTCAGGTCTTGCGACGGTGAGCTCCGCCTCGTCCGCGGAGCTCCACCTCGGACTCCGCGAGAATGTTGCGGACGAATCCGTACGATCTCCCCATTTCCCGGGCGAGGGAACGAATACTCGCTCCGGCCTGGTAGCGCTCCTTCAGCTCCGCCTGCAGATCGGCGCGCGACGGTCCCGTGATCCGAGCGCTCTTGGCGAAGACCCCGATGTCAGCCATGAACTCCTCCAGTCGGCGAGCGACGGTGGTTTCCACGGTAGAGCCCCGCGACGGCGATATCTACGCGCAGTGATCAGGCGAGCTGGATCAGTTCCAGGTAGTCCTGCGACCAGTGGTCCTCGGTGCCGTCGGGCAGCAGAATGACCCGTTCCGGGTCGAGCGCCTCGGCCGCACCCGGGTCGTGTGTCACCAGCACGACGGCACCGGTGTAGCTGCGGAGCGCGTCCAGCACCTGCTCGCGGGAGACGGGGTCGAGGTTGTTCGTCGGCTCGTCGAGCAGCAGGACGTTCGCCGCGGACGACACGAGACCCGCGAGCGCGAGGCGCGTCTTCTCACCACCGGACAGGGTGCCTGCGGGCTGCTCGAGCTGCGGGCCGGTGAACATGAACGCACCGAGCAGCGAACGCAGCTCCTGCTCCCCCGTGTCGGGGGCCGCGTGGCGAATGTTCTCCCACACCGACGCGTTGTCGTCGAGGGTGTCGTGCTCCTGCGCGAAATAGCCGATCTTCAGCCCGTGACCGGGGACGAGCCCGCCCGCGTCCGGCGTCTCGACGCCGCCGAGAATGCGCAGCAGCGTCGTCTTACCGGCACCGTTGAGACCGAGCACCACGACCCGTGACCCACGGTCGATCGCGAGATCCACTCCGGTGAAGATCTCGAGCGAACCGTAGACCTTGGTCAGGTTCTCCGCCATCAGCGGAGTCTTGCCGCACGCGGCCGGCTCGGGGAACCGGATCCGGGCCACCTTGTCGGACACGCGTTCCGCGTCGAGGTCGGACATCAGCTTGTCGGCGCGCTTCGCCATGTTCTGCGCCGCCACCGCCTTGGTGGCCTTCGCGCCGAGCTTCGCGGCCTGCGCGCGCAGCGCACCGGCCTTCTTCTCCGCATTGGCGCGCTCGCGGCGACGACGCTGTTCGTCGGTCGCGCGGGCGTCGAGGTACTTCTTCCAGCTCATGTTGTACACGTCGGCCTCGCCGCGCACGGCGTCGAGGAACCACACCCGGTTCACGACGTCGTTGAGCAGATCGACGTCGTGGCTGATCACGATCAGACCACCCTCGTGGTTCTGCAGGAATCCCCGCAGCCAGGTGATCGAGTCGGCGTCGAGGTGGTTGGTCGGCTCGTCGAGCAGAAGAGTCGTGTCCGACCGTCCGCCGCTACCGTCCGACGCCGCGAACAAAATGCGCGCCAGTTCCACACGTCGGCGCTGACCACCCGACAGGGTGTGCAGCTGCTGACCGAGGATGCGGTCGGCCAGGCCGAGACTGTTGCAGATGCGCGCAGCTTCGCTCTCGGCCTCGTAACCCCCGAGGGCCGAGAAGCGGTCCTCGAGGTTTCCGTACTTGCGCACGGCCTTGTCGCGCTCGGCGTCGTCGACGACCTCCGACATCAGGATCTGCTGCTTCTCCATGTCCCGCAGCAGCGAGTCGAGGCCGCGCGCGGACAACACGCGGTCCTTCGCGAGGACGTCGAGGTCGCCTTCCTTCGGGTCCTGCGGGAGGTATCCGAGATCGCCGGTGCGCACCACGGCACCCGCATACGGCTCCCCCTCCCCCGCAAGAATGCGGAGGGTGGTCGTCTTGCCGGCACCGTTGCGGCCGACCAGCCCGATGCGGTCGCCGGGCTGCACCCGCAAAGCCGGCCCGGGCGCGGACAGCAACGTCCGTACTCCAGCTCGAACTTCCAGGTCGGTAGCGGTGATCAACAAGACTCCTAGGAAAATGACGCTCGCGTTGAATGAGAAAAACTGAGCAAAGAACACACGAACCAGCAATTTTACCCGACCGCCGGCGACTCGGAACACGCCCGCCAGTGATCCCGCTAACGTTCGCGGCCGTATCCGACTCGCAGAAAGCCCCTGGCCCTCTCGTCGTTGGCGTGTTGATCGGGAGTGATGCGTTCGGGAGTTTGTACACGGTGGTGACGTCTGTGGGTGGGAGGAGCGATGGCCACCGTGAAAAGTCGGGAAACTAGTGTGTTCCGTCTGGGCCCGACTCTATACGGCGGCTGCCGACGTGCTGGATCGGGAAGCCCGACCGACGTCTTCCGGGATTTCGCAGGCGCATTCAGGTTCCCCACCCCGCGCGACTCCATCTCGCTCAACTCTTCGCGCTCCCCCACGGTCGGCGAGGCAGGACCGCGGCGCCCACTCCCCCCAGCACCCGCCGTGGCCGGTCCGGGCTGTCCAGGGTGAGTTGACGAGGTCGTGACGTGCGCCGGCGAAACCTCCACTACCCCGAGCTATCCGGAGCGCACCGGGATGAGTTCGGGAAATAGTGGTGTTCCGTCCGTGTCCGATTCTGGAACGCGGATCTGTTCTCCGGCAGGGAACCCGGCTCTCGTGTCAGGCTGGCTGCGTGACAGCTTCTCCCCGTCCAGCGATCTGGGACGTTGCGATCGTGGGCCTCGGGCCCGCCGGCCGCGCCCTCGCCCACCGGGCCACAGCTCTCGGTGCGACGGTCGTTTCGGTCGACCCGCTCCCCCGGAGGTCGTGGACCGCGACGTACGCGGCGTGGGAAGACGAGCTCCCCGACTGGCTCCCTCGGGACGCGATCGAAACGAGAACTTCTCGCCCGGCGGCCTGGACGACACGTCGCCACATCATCGATCGCACATATTGTGTTTTGAATACATCGTCACTGCAATCAATACTCAGCAGGGAATGCGGAACCGTCCTCGCAGGTAGAGCCGTGGACCTCTCCCCCACGTCCGTTCTGCTGGACGACGGGTCCACGCTGGAGGCGCACGTCGTGGTCGACGCTCGCGGCACCGGCGACAGCCCCGACCTCGCCCAGCAGACGGCCTACGGCGTCGTGGTGGACCCCGGCACGGCCGCCCATGCGCTCGCCGGCGACGCCGCGGTGTTCATGGACTGGCGCCGCGACAACGGCACATCGCCCTCGGACGTGCCGTCGTTCCTCTACGGGGTCCCCCTCGCGCACGACCGGTTCCTGCTCGAAGAGACCTGCCTGGTCGGTCGCCCGCCACTCCCGATCTCGGAACTCGCCACCCGACTCCACGACCGACTCCGACAGCGGGGCGTCACCGTACCGTCCCATTCGGACGTCGAGAGAGTCAGATTCGCCGTCGAACCACCCCCCGAGGCGGGTCGTGCCCACAGCTCGGATCAGGTGCGCTTCGGGGCCCGCGCCGGGTTGATGCACCCCGGAACGGGTTACAGCGTCGCAGCGTCGCTCCTGTGCGCAGATGTTCTGGCCCACGATCTTCGTGACGGTTCGAACGCGCGACTGTGGCCATGGAAGGCCCGCACCGTCGCGTCCCTGCGGTCGGTCGGTCTTCGCGTCCTCCTGAATCTGGATGCAGAACACGTCCCCGAATTCTTCGAGCATTTCTTCGATCTACCACCACAACTCCAGGCGGCATATCTGTCCGAACGGTCGAATCCGCGCGGAACCCTGTCCGCAATGGGGCGGATGTTTCGGGCATCCTCCGGCGATATCCGCAGTGTGATTCTCCGTTCGACGCTTCGCCGGGAAGTTCGATGAACTGTCGCGCGAACGCGAAAAGGAGACCATCATGGAACGCATGCGGTCGATATGGAAGGGCTCGATAGCGTTCGGACTCGTGAATGTGCCGGTCAAGGTCTATTCGGCAACCGAGGATCACGACATCAGGTTTCACCAGGTCCATGCCAAGGACGGCGGCCGGATCAAATACAACCGCGTCTGCTCCGAATGCGGCAACGTCGTCCAATACGCCGATATCGACAAGGCCTACGACTCCGACGACGGCGTGCGCGTGGTGTTGACGGACGATGATTTCGGGAAACTGCCCGCCGCCGAGAAACACGAGATTCCCGTTCTGCAGTTCGTGCCGACCGAACAGATCGACCCCATTCTGTTCGAGAAGAGTTACTTCCTCGAACCCGATTCCAGCTCTCCGAAGGCGTATGTCCTCCTCGCGACAGCCCTCGAGAACAGCGACCGCACAGCCCTCGTCCACTTCACCCTCCGGCAGCGCACCCGACTGGCCGCGATGCGGTCACGCGACGGGGTACTGGTGATCCAGACGCTGCTGTGGCCGGACGAGGTACGCGCCGCCGAGTTCTCCTCGCTCGACGGCGTCGACAAGCCGAAGGCGAAGGAACTCGCCATGGCCGAGACGCTCGTCGACAGCATGGCCGACGACTTCGACCCCACCGAATTCACCGACGACTACCAGGTGCAGTTGCGTGAACTGCTCGACGAGATGATCGAGTCGGGCGGCAAGAAGGTCATCCCCGTCGCCGAAGTCGAGAAGAGCGGCGAGGACGCCGAAGTGGTGGACCTGGTGGCGGCACTGCAGCGCAGCGTCGACGCCGCCGGGAAGAAGGCCGCACCCGCCAAGAAGAAGCCGGCCAAGAAGGCTCCGGCCAAGACCGCCGCGAAGAAGGCCACCTCCAAGTCGTCCACTTCGGAACGCAAACGCGCCTGAACCGACGCGGAGGGGCTGGTCAGACCGTGAAGCCGAGCGCGCGCAACTGCTCGCGGCCGTCCTCGGTGATCTTGTCGGGGCCCCACGGCGGGAGCCACACCCAGTTGATCTTCAGTTCGTTGCACAGACCGCTGCGCACGAGCGCGCCCCGCGACTGGTCCTCGATGACATCGGTCAGCGGGCACGCCGCCGACGTGAGCGTCATGTCGAGGGTCACGACGTCCTCTTCCTCGGTGATTCCGTACACGAGACCGAGGTCGACGACGTTGATGCCGAGTTCGGGGTCCACGACGTCACGCATCGCCTCCTCGAGCTCCTCGAGGCGTTTCGGGTCGGTAATCGCACCCGACGCGGCAGTGGCGGTCTCGCCGCCGTGGTCGGCCGTCGCCTGGTCCGGTACGGCCGTGGCGTCCGCCTCCGGCGTCTGCGTCTCGCTCATGATGCCTGTCCTCCGATTCGAGCTGGTTCGCCGTCTTCTGTCGGAACGGCCGAATCCCGTTCGTCCACGACCCGGTCGTCCACTATCTGAACAACCGCGTCCTTGAATGCCATCCATCCCAGCAGCGCACACTTCACGCGAGCCGGGTACTTCGAGACGCCGACGAAGGCGATGCCGTCCCCGAGGACGTCCTCGTCCCCCTCGACGGTACCGCGGCTGCTGACCATCTCGTTGAATGCGGCAACGGTCTGCAGGGCCTGCTCGACGGGCATCCCGACCACCTGATCGGTGAGCACCGACGTCGACGCCTGGCTGATGGAGCAACCCTGGCCGTCGTACGACACATCCACGACGGTGCCGTCGTCGGCGAGCTGCACGCGCAGCGTCACTTCGTCACCGCACGTGGGATTGACGTGGTGGACTTCGGCGCCGAACGGTTCGCGCAGACCGCGGCCGTGGGGATGCTTGTAGTGGTCCAGGATCACTTCCTGGTACATCTGTTCCATTCTCATGCAGGAACCTCCCCGAAGAACTCCTGTGCGCGCCGCACCGCCGCCGCAAGTGCGTCGATCTCGTCGACCGTGTTGTACAGCGCGAACGACGCCCTCGCCGTGGCCGCGACACCGAAATGACGGTGCAGGGGCCAGGCGCAGTGGTGGCCGACGCGGATGGCGACCCCCTCGTCGTCGAGAATCTGACCGAGATCGTGTGCGTGGATTCCGTCGACCACGAACGACACTGCCCCGCCGCGGTCCTCGGCGGTCGTGGGTCCGATGATGCGCACACCGTCGATGGCACCGAGCGCCGCCAGTGCCGCCTCGACCAGGGTGTGCTCATGCGCCGCGACCGCGTCCATCCCGATCTCCTCGAGATACCGGACCGCTGCGCCGAGTCCGACCACCTGCGACGTCATCGGAACGCCCGCCTCGAACCGCTGCGGCGGCGGCGCATAGGTGGTGCGTTCCATCGTGACGGTCTCGATCATCGAACCACCGGTGATGAACGGCGGCATCGCGTTCAGCAGTTCGCGGCGCCCGTACAGGACACCCACGCCGGACGGGCCGAGCATCTTGTGCCCCGAGAAGGCCGCGTAGTCCACGCCGAGCGCGTGGAAGTCCACCGCCATGTGCGGGACGGACTGGCACGCGTCGAGTACCACCAGCGCGCCGACCGCGCGGGCGCGACGCACCAATTCCTCGACGGGTGCCACCGCCCCGGTCACGTTGGACTGGTGGGTGAACGCCACGACCTTGACGGCGTCGGTCAGCTCGAGCGAATCGAGATCGATCCGGCCGTCGTCGGTGACGCCGTACCAGCGCAACGTCGCGCCGGTGCTGCGCGCGAGCTCCTGCCACGGCACGAGATTGGCGTGATGCTCGAGTTCGGTGATGACGATCTCGTCGCCGGGGCCGAGGTGCCGCTCGAAGCGGTCGTCGCCGAGGACGTGAGTGACGAGATTCAGCGATTCCGTCGCGTTCTTGGTGAACACGAGTTCGTCGCTGTCGGCACCGACGAACGCGGCGATCGCCGCACGCGCATTCTCGTACGCGTCGGTGGCCTCTTCGGCGAGCTGGTGAGCGCCCCGGTGCACGGCCGCGTTACAGGTGGTGAGGAACTCCCTCTCGGCGTCGAGCACCTGGTTCGGGCGCTGTGACGTCGCGCCCGAATCGAGGTACACCAGCGGTTTTCCGTCGCGGACCGTACGCGCCAGGATCGGGAAGTCCTCCCGGATCCGGGTGACGTCGAATACGCGCACCGAGGTGGTCATCTGCGTTTATGCTCCTTGCGTTGCTGCAGCCTGGGTGAAGCGCTCGTAGCCCTTCGCCTCGAGCTCGTCGGCCAGTTCCGGTCCGCCCGACTCGACGACACGACCGCCGACGAACACGTGGACGTATTCCGGCTTGATGTACCGGAGGATGCGCGTGTAGTGCGTGATGAGCAGGATTCCGCCGTGCTCGCGTTCCTTGTACTTGTTCACGCCCTCGGAGACGACGCGCAGGGCGTCGACGTCGAGACCGGAGTCGGTCTCGTCGAGGATCGCGATCTTCGGCTTCAGGAGACCGAGCTGCAGGATCTCGTGGCGCTTCTTCTCACCGCCGGAGAATCCTTCGTTGACACTGCGCTCGCCGAACGAGGGGTCGATGTCCAGCTCGGTCAGCGCCTCCTTGACTTCCTTCACCCAGTGACGGAGCTTCGGGGCCTCGCCACGGACTGCGGCGGCCGCGGTGCGCAGGAAGTTGGACATCGAGACGCCGGGGACCTCGACCGGGTACTGCATCGCGAGGAACAGTCCGGCGCGGGCACGCTCGTCGACGCTCATCTCGAGGACGTTCTCACCGTTGAGGGTGATGGAGCCCGAGGTGATCTGGTACTTGGGGTGACCCGCGATGGCGTACGACAGCGTCGACTTGCCGGACCCGTTGGGTCCCATGATCGCGTGGGTCTCGCCGGAACGAACCGTCAGATTCACACCCTTGAGGATGTTGATCGGGTCGGCGTTCTCGTCGGTGTTCGCGACGTCGACGTGCAGGTCCTTGATTTCCAGGACCGAGGTTTCGGGGGTGGAAGCGTCAGGGGTAGACATTGTGATCCTTCGAAGAAATGGGAAGTAGTGGTCCGGCGGCGCGGGTCACACGCCGACTGCGGCGAGTTCGGCCTCGACAGCAGCCTCGAGGCGCTCGCGAATCTCGGCGACGGCGATCTTGTTGATGATCTCGTGGAAGAACCCGCGCACGACGAGTCGCCGTGCCGCGTCCTCGGGGATTCCGCGGGCGCGCAGGTAGAACAACTGCTCGTCGTCGAATCGTCCCGTGGCGCTGGCGTGGCCGGCACCCACGATCTCACCGGTCTCGATCTCGAGGTTCGGAACCGAGTCGGCGCGTGCACCGTCCGTCAGGACGAGGTTGCGGTTCAGCTCGAACGTGTCGGTGCCTTCGGCCGCGGCGCGGATCAGCACGTCGCCGATCCACACGGTGTGGGCGTCGGGCTTTCCCGAATTCGGATCACCCTGCAGGGCGCCCTTGTAGACCACGTTGGACTTGCAGTGCGGCTGCGAGTGATCCACCAGCAGTCGCTGCTCGAAGTGCTGTCCGGCGTCGGCGAAGTACAGGCCGAGCAGTTCGGCGTCGCCGCCCGGACCGTCGTACTTGACGGTCGCGGACAGGCGGACGAGGTCGCCGCCGAGGCTGATCGCGTTGTGGCGGAGCACCGCGTCACGGCCCAGCCGCGCGTGATGCGACGCGACGTGCACGGCGTCGTCGGCCCAGTCCTGGACGGCGACCACGGTGAGGCGGGCGCTGTCGCCGAGAACGAATTCGACGTTCTCGGCGAACGTGCCGCTGCCGCGCTGGTCGATGACGACGGTCGCCTTCGCGAAGGCGTCGAGCCGGATCTGCAGGTGCCCGAAGGCGACCTTGTCCTCGCCCGGGCCGGTGACCGTGATGTTGATCGTCTCGGCGACCTCGACCTCACGGCCGACCGTCACGACGGTGGCCGTCTCGAAACCCGAGTAGGCCTGTGCGGCCACCCGGTCGGCGGGCACGCCGGCCTTGCCCAGCCGGTCGTCGTCACGCCCGACGGTCTCGACCTGGACGGAGTCCGGACCGGCGACGTCGACGGTGACCGTGCCGTTCGCGATGGCCGTTCCGTCGTGCAGTCCGCGGAGTCGGCGCAGCGGGGTGAACCGCCAGACCTCGTCGCGACCACCCGGGATCTCGAAGGCGTTGACGTCGAACGAGGTGAAGACCTCACCCTTGTTCTTGATCGGCGAGCCGGTGGCGGTCCGCGCTATCCGCGGATTCTCCCCTGCGACGGCTCCCGCGACTCCGAGATTCTGGACACCAGTTTCTGGCGTGGTCACTAACCCACCGCCCCTTCCATCTGCAGTTCGATCAGGCGGTTCAGTTCCAGGGCGTACTCCATCGGGAGTTCCTTGGCGATCGGCTCGACGAAGCCGCGCACGACCGTGGCCATGGCCTCGTCTTCGGTGAGCCCGCGACTCATCAGGTAGAACAGCTGGTCGTCGCTCACCTTCGAAACGGTGGCCTCGTGGCCCATGGTCACGTCGTCCTCGCGGATGTCGACGTACGGGTAGGTGTCCGAGCGGCTGATCTGATCGACCAGCAGCGCGTCACACTTGACCGTCGACTTGGAACCGTGAGCACCCTTGTTGACCTGGACGAGTCCGCGGTAGGACGCGCGTCCGCCGCCACGTGCCACCGACTTGCTGATGATCGTCGACGACGTGTACGGCGCGAGGTGCAGCATCTTGGCACCGGTGTCCTGGTGCTGTCCCTCACCGGCGAATGCCACGGAGAGAACCTCGCCGCGGGCGTGCTCGCCCATCATCCAGACGGCCGGGTACTTCATGGTGACCTTCGACCCGATGTTGCCGTCGATCCACTCCATGGATCCGCCGGCCTCGACCTTGGTGCGCTTGGTGACCAGGTTGTAGACGTTGTTCGACCAGTTCTGGATGGTCGTGTAGCGGCAGTGGCCGCCCTTCTTCACGATGATCTCGACGACCGCGGAGTGCAGGGAGTCCGACTTGTAGATCGGCGCCGTGCAGCCCTCGACGTAGTGCACCGAGGCACCCTCGTCGACGATGATCAGGGTCCTCTCGAACTGGCCCATGTTCTCCGTGTTGATGCGGAAGTAGGCCTGCAGCGGGATGTCGACGTGCACACCCGGCGGGACGTAGATGAAGGAGCCACCCGACCACACCGCGGTGTTCAGCGCGGAGAACTTGTTGTCGCCGGCCGGGATGACCGTGCCGAAGTACTCCCGGAACAGCTCGGGGTGCTGCTTCAGGCCCGTGTCGGTGTCGAGGAAGATCACGCCCTGCGCCTCGAGGTCCTCACGGATCGAGTGGTACACCACCTCGGACTCGTACTGAGCCGCGACACCGGCGACGAGGCGCTGCTTCTCGGCCTCGGGGATGCCCAGCTTGTCGTACGTGTTCTTGATGTCCTCGGGCAGGTCTTCCCAGCTCTCGGCCTGCTTCTCGCTCGAGCGCACGAAGTACTTGATGTTGTCGAAGTCGATGCCCTCGAGGTTCGAACCCCAGTTCGGCATCGGCTTCTTGTCGAAGGTCTTCAGTGCGCGCAGGCGGATGTCGAGCATCCAGTCCGGCTCGCTCTTCTTCGCCGAGATGTCGCGCACGACGTCTTCGGACAGACCGCGCTGCGCACTGGCACCGGCCTCGTCGGAATCGGACCAGCCGTACCCGTAATGCCCGAGTGACGCGATGGTCTCTTCCTGCGTGAGCGGCTCGGCGTTGGCCGACGCAGTGGATGTCACCTGGTCTGATGTGACGGTCATGCGAGCTCCTTCCGGAGTCTTGTTACGAGACCGGCGAGGGCTGGTCGCCGGTGGAGAACAGGTTGCTGACTAGGGGATCTATCGGGAAATCGTTGTTATTTGGGACCGGACGGGGGGACGAGTGGAACGTGGGTGGTGCATGCGCAGTCGCCGTTCGCGATGGTCGCGAGCCGCTGGACGTGGGTGCCGAGCAGTTGGGCGAACGCTTCCTGCTCGGCTTCGCACAGTTCCGGGAACTCCTCGGCCACGTGTGAGACCGGGCAGTGGTGCTGGCAGATCTGCACGCCGTTGCCCACCGGGCGCGTCGACGCCGCGAATCCCGCAGTGGTGAACGCGTCGGCGATGGCGTCGGCGGTGGTTTCGAGGCCCTCGGCGCTCTGATCGTCTGCCGGGGTCACGTTTCCGACGATCGCCTGGACTCGGCGACGAGCGAAATCGGTGATCGCGGCGTCTCCCCCGACCTCCCGCAATTGACGCATGGCCGCACCGGCGAGGTCGTCGTACGCGTGTCCGAGCCTGCCGCGGCCCTTGGCGGTGATCTGGAAGTATTTGGCGGGTCGTCCTCGTCCGCGGTGACGCACGGCGACGGAGGACGCCTCGCGCGCCTCACCGGAGTCCAGGAGTGCGTCGAGGTGCCGGCGGACACCGGCGGCACTGAGGCCGAGGCGGGTTCCGATTTCCGATGCGGTGATCGGCCCCTCCTCGAGGAGGAGCTTCACGACGGCAGCGCGGGTGTGGCCTTCGTGGCCGACGGCGACGGGTGACGCGGTTCCGACAGGCGCCGCCGAGGAAGGCGCGTGAACTGCGCTTTCCTTCGTTGCACGTGGTGTCGTTTCCGTTTTCACAACACCAGTGTGACGGAATTCGGATCGCAGGTCTACTAAGGGTGCCCTGCCTTACACCTGTGATTATGTGCCGCCCGGGCCCGGGAATACTGGCCGAACCGGTTGTGTTCGGCGCACCGCTACGCTGCCTGTGTGCCGCAGACCCCCGAGAACCCGGAGCCGACCCGCGCGGAGCCGACCTTCACGGCTCGCGCCGCTCTCCGACATCCGGCCGAGCTCGCCCGCCGGGCGCTGGGCATCGACGGCCGCTCCCCGCGCCCCTCGGTGGCGGCCGCGTTGCACGGCGACGAGCCGGAAACCGCGGGGCTGAACGAACAGGAAACCGCGCAGCTCCGCGGGATCCGCCGGTTCGGCGCCACCGGAACCGTCCTGATGGCGGTGGGTGCGCTGGGCGCAGGCGCCCAGCCGGTACTGCAGAACCCGGTCCAGGGGCTTCGCGTCATCGGGCTTCCCGCCCGGATCCCCAGCGTCGCATTGACGCTCACCATGACCGGCACCGTGATGATCGTGCTCGCGTGGCTCCTCCTCGGGCGCTTCGCGATCGGCAGCCTGCAGTCCGGGGCCGTGCGTCGCCTCAACCGGTCTCAGCTCGACCGCACCCTGCTGCTGTGGATCATCCCGCTGTCCGTCGCGCCGCCGATGTTCAGCAAGGACGTGTACTCGTACCTCGCTCAGAGCGAGATCGCGGCCCGCGGGCTCGATCCCTACGCGATCGGTCCCGCCGGTGCGCTCGGGGTCGATCACGTCCTGACCCGGACCGTGCCGACGATCTGGCGCGACACCCCGGCGCCGTACGGGCCGCTGTTCCTCTGGATGGGGCGTGGAATCAGCTGGCTGACCGGCGAGAACATCGTCGCGGGGATCTTCCTGCACCGGCTGCTGGCCCTCGCCGGTGTGGCGATGATCGTGTGGGCACTCCCCCGGCTGGCGCGGCGCTGCGGTGTCGCCGAGGTCAGCGCCCTCTGGCTGGGCGCCGCCAACCCCCTGCTGCTGTTCCACCTGGTCGCCGGAATTCACAACGAGGCTCTGATGCTCGGCCTCATGCTGGCCGGGATCGAGCTGGCGCTGCGGGCCGTCGAACGATCGGAGCCGATCCGCGGGCAATCTCTCCTCCTCCTGCTGTCCGGGGCGGCACTCATCGCCCTGTCGTCGACGATCAAGATCCCCTCCCTCCTCGCACTGGGATTCGTCGGGATGGCGCTCGCCCGGAGATGGGGCGGAACCCCGAAAGCGGTGCTCACCGCGGCCGCCCTGCTCGGCGGGGTGGCCCTGGTGGTCACCCTCGCCATCAGCACGTCCAGCGGACTCGGCATCGGCTGGGTACACACCCTCGGCACTGCGAACGCGGTCCGCAGTTGGATGTCCATCCCCACGCTCCTCGGGCTGGGCACCGGACTGGCCGGGGTCCTGCTGGGCCTCGGCGACCACACGACGGCGGTGCTGAGCCTGACCCGGCCGATCGCGGCCGTCGCTGCGGCGTTCATCACACTGCGGATGCTCGTCGCCACTCTCGTCGGCCGCATCCACGCGGTCGGCGCGCTGGGGCTGTCCCTCGGCGCGGTCGTCCTCCTCTTTCCCGTGGTGCAGCCCTGGTATCTGCTGTGGGCGGTCCTGCCGCTCGCCGCCTGGGCCACGGCACCCGCGTTCCGCGTCCCCGCCATCGTCTTCTCGTCCATCGTCAGCGTCATCCTGATGCCGAACGGCGGCGAGTACCAGCCGTTCGTCATCGTGCAGGCCGCCATCGCCACCATCTTCACAGCCGGAACGCTGATCGTGATCACCCGAAACCGGCTGCCGTGGCGGGTCGGTTCGGAGCAGCAGCCGACCGTGCCGGACACCCAGGATCCGCCCCGGGACGACGCCGACGCGGAAAGCCGGGGCACCGGCCGGGTCACACCAGGCCAGGGCTTACGCTGATTCCCCGTGACCTCGCGAACGCCCGGATCGGCGCAACCTGCTGTACGCCTGGAAGGCGTGGTGAAGACCTTCGACGGTGTGAGGGCCGTCGACGGACTCGATCTCACCGTCGAACCTGCACAGGTGGTCGCGTTGCTCGGTCCCAACGGCGCGGGTAAGACGACCACAGTCGAAATGTGTGAGGGCTTCGTCCGCCCGGACAGCGGCACCGTCCGCGTCCTCGGACTCGACCCCGTCGCGGATGCCGGCGCCGTCCGGGCCCGGATCGGTGTGATGCTCCAGGGCGGCGGCGCCTACCCCGGTTCCCGCGCCGGAGAAATGCTCGACCTCGTCGCCGCCTACTCGGCCGACCCCCTCGACCCCGACTGGTTGCTGCGCAGCCTCGGACTCGAGGATTCCCGTCGCACCCCCTACCGCAGGCTGTCGGGCGGGCAGCAGCAGCGCCTGTCCCTGGCCTGCGCGCTGGTCGGCAGGCCGGAACTGGTCTTCCTCGACGAACCCACCGCCGGACTCGACGCCCAGGCCCGCCTGCTCGTGTGGGAACTGATCGACGCCCTGCGCCGCGACGGCGTCAGTGTGCTGCTGACGACGCACCTGATGGACGAGGCCGAGGAGCTCGCGGACCGGCTCGTCATCATCGACCACGGGTCGATCGTCGCGGCGGGCACGCCCGCCGAGGTCACCAGCCGCGGCGCCGAGGGCCAGTTGCGGCTCAGCGCGCCCGCCGGTCTGGACACCGAGCCCCTCGCGAGAGCCCTCCCCGACGGTTTCCGGGTGGCCGAGTCCGGACCGGGCACCTACCTCGTCGAAGGGCCGATCGATCCGAAGGTGGTGGCGTCGGTCGCGTCGTGGTGCGCCGATCTGGATGCCCTGATCAGCGATATCCGCGTCGACCAGCGCAGCCTCGAGGACGTCTTCCTCGAACTCACCGGCCGGGAACTGAGGGGATGACGATGAGCACCAGCGACCGTCTGACGGAGAATCGTTTCGCCCCGGGCACGTTCGCGCCCGACCCCCGCCCGAGTGGCGCGGCGGTCATGTTGCGGGCCCAGACCGCGCTCGAACTCAAACTGCTCCTGCGCAACGGCGAACAGCTGCTGCTGACCATGTTCATCCCGATCACACTGCTGATCGGCCTGTGTCTGCTGCCCATCGGCGACCTCGGAACGTCGCGGGTCGACAAGGTGGTCCCCGCCGTCATGATGGTGGCGGTGATGTCCACCGCGTTCACCGGCCAGGCCATCGCGGTCGGCTTCGACCGCCGGTACGGGGCGCTCAAGCGGCTCGGCGCCACCCCCCTGCCGACGTGGGGAATCATCGCCGGGAAGAGCGCCGCCGTGGTCATCGTCGTCGCCCTGCAGTCGGTGCTCCTCGGTTCGATCGGGCTGGCGCTCGGCTGGCGTCCGAGTGCGTGGGGACTGGTTCTCGGCGCCGTGATCATCGCCCTGGGCACCGTGACGTTCGCGGCGATGGGACTGCTGCTCGGCGGCACCCTCCGCGCCGACATCGTCCTCGCGCTGGCCAACATCCTGTGGTTCGTCATGGTCGGCGTCGGCAGCGTGGTGTTCGCCACCGGCGAGCTGCCCTGGCTCCTCCACACCGGGGCCCGGCTGATCCCGTCCGGTGCGCTCGCGCACGCGCTCGACGCCGCACTGTCGGGGTCGGTGGATCTGCTCAGCGTCGTGGTCCTCGTCGTCTGGGGTGCGGCCGCGGGAGCCCTGGCGGCCCGGACGTTCCGATTCACGTGATCCGCCGTCCCGCAGCCGGGCGCGCCCGCACCGTCGGCACCGTTCTGGCAGTCCTGCTCGCCGTCCTCGGCTGCGGCACGCTGCCCGCGGGCGCCGCACCGCAGTGGGGTCCGCCCGCCGCGCCGAATCCGTTCCTCGGACCCGCCGGCACGTCCACGATGCACGGCGACGCGGGGTCCACCGACGTCACTCCGCTGCCCGGTCCCGGCACCGGCCCGCTCACCCTGTCCGCGTACCCGCTGGTGTCGGCGTGCCCGACCCTCCTGCAGGGTTCCGACCGGCTCGTCGTCGCCTTGTGCACGTCCGTGGCCGGCCAGGTCCCGACCGTTCACCTCATCGACCCCGCCGCCCCCGCGGCCCCGTTCGGCAGCTCGCTCGCCACGTTCGCGCTGGCGAAGGGCAGCCTCCTGGGCGGCGTGTACGCATTCCTCGACAACGACAACCGGCTGGTCGTGGTGGACGGCAACCGTCAGCTACTGCGCCTCGGACATTCGCAGGATCCCGAAGGCCGCTGGCGGATCACCGTCGACTCGCGCGTCGACCTGTCCGGCAGTGTTCCGCCGGGTGACAACGTGACCGGACTGACACCGGACTGGCAGGGCAACGTCTGGTTCGCCACGGGTGGCGGTGTCGTCGGAGCCGTGGATCGCGCCGGCGTCGCGCATGCTCTGCCGTTGGCCGCGGGCGAACAGGTCCAGAACAGCATCTCCACCTCGCCCGCCGGCACCGCGGTCGCGACGACGCATGCCCTGTACCAGTTCACGCTCCGCGACGGGGCGGTGCGGGTGGACTGGCGGCGCGACTACGACCGCGGCCCGGACCGTAAGCCGGGGCAACTCAGCCACGGCACCGGATCCACCCCCACCTACTTCGGACCGTCGACCGGCAGCGATTTCGTCGCGATCGTCGACAACGCCGACCCGCAGGTGAGTCTTCGGGTCTTCCGCGCCGATTCCGGTGACGAGATCTGCTCCCTTCCGGTGCTCGGCAGCCCGGGCGGCAGCGAGAACTCGCCGATCGGTATAGCCAATTCGGTGTATGTCGCGGGGACGTACGGCTACCCGTATCCCGCGGTTCCGGACGGCGCGGGCCCGGCGGTGCCGACGAACGCCCCGTTCACCGGCGGCATGACCCGTGTCGACATCGACCCGATCGGCTGCCACCAGGTGTGGAGCAACGACGTCCGCAGCGCGGCGGTACCCCATCTCTCGACCGGTGACGGGTTGCTGTACACCGTGATCCGTCACGGGTTCGACGTCACCACGCCCCTGGACGGCTTCTCGTTCGCGGTGATCGATCCGGCGGACGGTTCGGTCGAGCACACCAGCCCACTCCCCGGCACCGCGGTCAACGACACACTGCAGATGTCCGGACTCGTCACCGACACCGGCGACTTCTGGCAGGGCACGGTCACCGGCATCCTGCGGATTCGCGGCGAGTAGCACGGAGTCGAGCGCGCCGCCACCGGCCCAACGACACGCTGTAGTTGACGGCCCTCTACCATCGACGTCGTGCTGTATCGCGGGTTTCTGAGCCTGGTAGACCGTCTCCCCCTTCCGTCGCTGACCGTGCAGCGTGTCATCGCGTTCGCGGTGATCCTCACGCAGGGCGGTATCGCCGTCACCGGGGCCGTCGTGCGGGTGACCGCGTCCGGCCTCGGGTGCCCCACCTGGCCGCAGTGCTTCCCGGGCAGTTTCGTGCCGGTCGGGCACGGCGAGGTCGCCGTCGTCCATCAGGCGGTCGAGTTCGGCAACCGGTTGCTCACGTTCGTCGTCGTCGTGGCCGCGGCTCTGATCGTTCTCGCGGTCACCCGCGCCCGCCGTCGTCGAGAGGTCCTCGTCTACGCGTGGATGATGCCTCTCGGCACCGTCGTGCAGGCCGTCATCGGCGGTGTCACGGTGCTCACCGGACTGCTGTGGTGGACGGTGGCGGTACACCTGCTCGCGTCGATGGCGATGGTGTGGCTGGCGACCGTGATGTACGCGAAGATCTGCGAACCCGACGACGCGCCGGCGATCGACGTGATCCCCGCCCCGCTGCGGTGGCTCACCGCGCTGTCGGGTGTCGCGCTGGCCGGGGTGCTCGCCGCCGGAACGCTGGTCACGGGCGCCGGACCGCACGCGGGAGACAAGAGTCTCGACCGCGTGGTTCCGCGCCTCGAGGTGGAGATCGTCACGCTCGTGCACCTGCATGCCCAGCTGCTGGTGGGCTACCTGGCGTTGCTGGTCGGCCTGTGCTTCGGCCTGTACGCCGTGGGCGCCACCCGCGCGGTGAAGATCCGCGTGCAGGTTCTGCTCGCACTGGTGGTGGCGCAGGCGCTGGTCGGACTCGTCCAGTTCTTCACGGACGTTCCCGCGGCCCTGGTGGCAGTCCATGTCGCGGGTGCCGGGCTGTGCACCGCGGCCACCGCGGCGGTATGGGCTGCGGGACGCACCCGCGAGTTCGTCACGCAGCCGGACACCGCGAGCGTCTAGCGCTCGTTGCGCGCCTTCGGGAACCGCGTCTGCCGCGCGACCCAGCCGGCCATCTTCTGGAAGTGACCCTTGCGGGGCGTGACGATGCTGGTGATCGCGCGATCCCATTCCGAGACGGTGACGTCGTCGAAGGATGCGACGACGGCGTTCGCGGTGGCGAGATCCTTGACCACCTGGTCACCGAGGATGCCGTCGGCTCCGACGAGCGTGATGCGGACGCCGGCGAGTCCGATCGGCTGGATGACGGCACTGGCGGAACCGCCGTGCTCGGCCACGAACTTCTTGATCGCGTCGACCGTGTGGGACGGCAGCGAGGGCGCCGGGCTCGCGGGCGCCTGATCCGCGTGGGTGTCGGTACTCATGACCCCGAGAATACTGGGCGGTAGCGGCGTCGTGTCCGCCAGGCTCCGATCGGCGACACTCGCCGTGTAGAACTGAATCCATGCGCGCTATACAGGTTTCCCGTCTCGGTGGTCCCGACGTCCTCGAACCGGCGGAGGTTCCCGAACCCCGGATCGGAGCGACGGATCTTCTGGTTCGCACCGAGGCGATCGGCATCAACTTCATCGACACCTACTTCCGGACGGGGCTGTACCCGCGGCCGTTGCCCTACATTCCCGGAGACGAGGGCTCCGGAGTCGTGGAGGCCGTCGGCGGCGACGTGACCGGTATCGCTCCCGGTGACCGGGTGGCGTGGTGCTCCGCCCCCGGCAGTTACGCCGAGAAGGTGGTCGTCCCCGCGGCGGCCGCGATCACCGTCCCCGACTCCGTGCCCGCCCCGCAGGCCGCTTCCGCTCTGCTGCAGGGAATGACCGCCCACTACCTGGCCCACTCGACCTACCCGATCCAGTCCGGCGACACCGTCCTCGTCCACGCCGGAGCGGGCGGAGTCGGTCTGCTGCTGACCCAGATGGCGACCACGCTGGGCGCGCGGGTGATCACCACCGTGTCCTCCGACGCCAAGGAACAATTGTCCCGTGACGCCGGCGCACACGAGGTGCTGCGATACGACGACGACGTCGCCGCCCGGGTGCGTGAACTGACCGACGGCGAAGGCGTCGCAGCCGCCTACGACGGTGTCGGCGCGTCCACGTTCGAGGCCAGTCTCGCGTCGGTGCGGATCCGCGGGACGGTCGCGTTGTTCGGTGCGGCCAGTGGCCCGGTGCCGCCGTTCGATCCGCAACGGCTGAACCCGGCCGGTTCGGTGTTCCTCACCCGGCCGACACTCGCGCACCACATCCGCAACCGTGAGGAACTGACGTGGCGGGCGGGAGACGTGTTCTCCGCCCTGGCCGACGGTTCGCTGACGGTCCGGGTGGGCGCGGAGTACCCGCTCGAGCGGGCCGAGGACGCGCACCGCGACCTCGAGGCGCGTGCGACGACGGGATCGATCGTGCTGGTGCCCTGACGCGGAGCGTCAACTCAGGCCCTGACGCGGAGCGTCAACTCAGGCCCTGACGCGGAAGGTCAGCTCAGCAGGCTGCCGACGGTCTGCAGTCCGAGCACGGAGTCGACGGCGAGACCGACGAAGACGATGGCCAGATAGTTGTTGGACTGCAGGAACAGGCGGAGCGGTTTCACGGCCGCTCCGCCGCGGACGCTGCGGTACAGCTGGTGGGCCATCAGCAGGAACCAGGCGCCCGCGACGAGGGTCACGGCGGCATAGACGACGCCCGCGGCGGGGACGAGCGCGAGGGACGTGATCACCATCGCCCAGCTGTACAGCAGGATCTGCTTGGTGACGTGCTCCTCGGTGGCGATCACCGGCAGCATCGGGACACCGGCCGCCTTGTAGTCCTCCTTGTACCGCATGGCGAGGGCCCACGTGTGCGGTGGCGTCCAGAAGAAGATGACCAGGAACAGCACGATGGGCTGCCAGCTCAGCGACCCGGTGACCGCCGACCAGCCGACCATGACGGGCATGCAGCCCGCGGCGCCGCCCCAGACCACGTTCTGCCAGGTCCGGCGTTTGAGCACCATCGTGTACACGAGCACGTAGAACGCGATGGTCAGGACGACCAGGCAGCCGGCGAGCAGGTTGGCCCGCCACCACAGCCACAGGAACGACGCGACACCGAGAGTCATGCCGAACACGAACGCGTGGGACGTCGGCACCGCGTCGCGGGCCAGCGGCCGGCGGGCGGTGCGTTTCATGACCTTGTCGATGTCGGCGTCGACGACGCAGTTGAGCGAGTTCGCGCTCGCCGCGCCCATCCATCCGCCGAACAGCGTGCTGAGGATCAGCGCGATGTCGACGTTGCCGCGGTCCGCCAGCAGCATCGCGGGGATGGTGGCGACCAGCAGCAGCTCGATCACCCGCGGCTTGGTCAATGCGATGTAGGCCAGGACCTTGCCCGTGACGCGACCCAGCACCGTACCGGTGTCGGTCGCGCGGGGGGCGGGGCTGGGGCTGCCGAAGCCGTGTCCGCTCGGCTGATGCCCTGTCCGCACGTTCTCTCCTCGCACCACGCGTAATTCCACATCCGAATGCCGGCGACTGCTCCCGAAGTCCTTCGCGACGGCCGGCCGTCTACTACAAACGATGGTAGACCGCCGCAATGCGCGAACCGAATCGACCCGGATACGACCGCACACTAGGCTGGAGTCGCACAAGAGGCCCACGCATCCTCAGGCTCCACGTTCACCCATGTCAGGAGACTTCTGCCCGTGTCGATCACAGACGACATCCACGTCCTCACGCAACCGGTTCACCCCGCCGACTGGACCGACCTGGACACCAAGGCCGTCGACACCATCCGGGTGCTCGCCGCGGACGCGGTGCAGAAGGTCGGGAACGGCCACCCCGGCACGGCCATGAGCCTGGCCCCCCTCGCCTACACCCTCTTCCAGCGCGTCATGCGCCACGATCCCACCGACGCCGACTGGATCGGCCGCGACCGGTTCGTGCTGTCCTGCGGGCACTCCAGCCTCACCCTCTACATCCAGCTGTACCTCGCCGGCTACGGTCTCGAACTCGACGACCTGGAGGCGCTGCGCACCTGGGGCTCGAAGACCCCCGGCCACCCCGAACACGGCCACACCCGCGGTGTCGAGATCACCACCGGACCGCTCGGTCAGGGCCTCGCCTCCGCGGTGGGCATGGCGATGGCCGCCCGCCGTGAGCGCGGCCTCTTCGACCCCGAGCCCGCCCTCGGCGACAGCCCGTTCGACCACCACATCTACGTCATCGCCTCCGACGGCGACATCGAGGAAGGCGTCACCTCCGAGGCCTCCTCCATCGCCGGAGTGCAGCAGCTCGGCAACCTCACGCTGATCTACGACGACAACAAGATCTCCATCGAGGACGACACCGCCATCGCGCTGTCGGAGGACACCGCCGCCCGCTACGAGGCGTACGGCTGGCACGTGCAGATCGTCGAGGGTGGCGAGAACGTCGTCGCCATCGAAGAGGCCCTGAACAAGGCCCGCGAGGTCACCGACAAGCCGTCGCTGATCCTGCTCCGCACGATCATCGGCTTCCCCGCCCCGACCAAGATGAACACGGGAGCGGCGCACGGCGCCGCCCTCGGTGCCGACGAGGTCGCGGCCGTGAAGAAGGCTCTCGGCTTCGATCCGGAAAAGACGTTCGAGGTCGCCGAGGAGGTCATCGCCCACACCCGCAAGGTCGTCGAGCGCGGCGCGCAGGCACACAAGGAGTGGCAGGCCCAGTACGACGAGTGGACGCAGCGCGCCCCCGAGGGCAAGAAGCTCCTCGACCGTCTGATCGGCCGCGATCTTCCCGCCGGCTGGGCCGACGTGCTCCCCACCTGGGAGCCGGATCCCAAGGGCGTCGCGACCCGCAAGGCGTCCGCCGCCGTTCTGAACGCCGTCGGACCGGTGCTCCCCGAACTGTGGGGCGGCTCCGCCGACCTCGCCGAGAGCAACAACACCACCATCAAGGGCGCCGACTCCTTCGGTCCCGAGGCCATTTCCACCCGGATGTGGACGGCCCAGCCCTACGGCCGCACCCTGCACTTCGGGGTCCGCGAACACGCCATGGGCTCGATCCTCAACGGCATCGCGCTGCACGGACCGACCCGCCCGTACGGCGGCACCTTCCTCGTCTTCAGCGACTACATGCGTCCCGCCGTGCGGCTCGCCGCGATCATGAAGACCCCGGTCACCTACGTGTGGACGCACGACTCCATCGGACTCGGTGAGGACGGGCCCACCCACCAGCCGATCGAGCACCTCG
Source organism: Rhodococcus sp. IEGM 1307 (assembly GCF_030056915.1). NCBI lineage: Bacteria > Bacillati > Actinomycetota > Actinomycetes > Mycobacteriales > Nocardiaceae > Rhodococcus > Rhodococcus sp. IEGM 1307. The sequence goes on along the minus strand of NZ_JASHKW010000006.1, from coordinate 90,083 downwards.
CCGCGCTGCGCGCGATCCCCGGCCTGTACGTCGTGCGGCCCGGCGACGCCAACGAGACCGCCCACGCCTGGCGCGCCGTCCTCGAGAAGGGCGCCGACGAAGCCACCCGCGCTCCCGCCGGCCTCGCCCTGACCCGCCAGGACCTGCCCGTCCTCGAGGGCACCAGCTACGAGGGTGTCTCCCGCGGCGGCTACGTCCTCGCCGACGCCTCCACCGGGGCACCGGAGGTCGTGCTGATCGGCACCGGGTCCGAGCTACAGCTCGCCGTCGCCGCCCGCGAGACCCTCGAGGCCGACGGCATCCCCACCCGGGTGGTGTCCATGCCCTGCGTCGAATGGTTCGACGCCCAGGACCAGGCCTACCGCGACGGTGTCCTCCCCCCGACGGTCAAGGCTCGGGTCTCCGTCGAAGCCGGCATCTCCATGCCCTGGTACCGCTTCGTCGGCGACGCAGGCGAAATCGTCTCCATCGAGCACTTCGGCGCGTCCGCCGACTACAAGACCCTGTTCCGCGAGTTCGGTTTCACCGCCGAAGCCGTCACCGCCGCCGCACAGCGCTCACTCGCACGCGTGAAGGGATAGACCGCCATGACTCAGAACCCCAACCTCCAGAAGCTCTCCGAAGCAGGCGTGTCGGTGTGGCTCGACGACCTCTCCCGTGACCGCATCGAGTCCGGCAACCTCGCCGAGCTCGTCGCGACCAAGTCCGTCGTCGGTGTCACCACCAACCCGTCGATCTTCCAGGCCGCACTGAGCAAGGGCCACGTCTACGACGCCCAGGTCCGCGAGCTCGCCGAGCGCGGTGCCGACGTCGAGGCCACCATCCGCACGGTGACCACCGACGACGTCCGCGCCGCCTGCGACGTCCTCGCCCCGCAGTTCGAGGCAAGCCACGGCGTCGACGGCCGGGTCTCCATCGAGGTCGACCCGCGCCTCGCGCACGACGCCGACAAGACGGTCGCGCAGGCCGTCGAACTGTGGAAGATCGTCGACCGCCCCAACCTGTTCATCAAGATCCCGGCCACCGAGGCCGGTATCCCAGCCATCGCCAAGGTGCTCGGCGAGGGCATCAGCGTCAACGTCACGCTGATCTTCTCCGTGGAACGCTACGAACTCGTCATGGGCGCCTACCTGGACGGCCTCGAGGCCGCGAAGGCAGCCGGTCACGACCTGTCCCGCATCCACTCGGTGGCCTCGTTCTTCGTCTCCCGCGTCGACACCGAGATCGACAAGCGGCTCGACAAGATCGGCACCCCCGACGCTCTCGCGCTGCGCGGCAAGGCGGCGCTCGCCAACGCCCGCCTCGCGTACGCCGCGTACCAGCAGATCTTCGAGGTGCAGCCGCGGTTCCAGGGTCTGCTGCCTGACGGTGCCCGCCCGCAGCGCCCGCTGTGGGCGTCGACCGGAGTCAAGAACCCCGACTACCCCGACACCCTGTACGTCTCCGAACTGGTGGCTCCGAACACCGTGAACACGATGCCCGAGAAGACCCTCGACGCGTTCGCCGATCACGGTGAGGTCGCCGGCGACACCGTCTCCGGCACCGCGGTCGAGTCGCAGGAGGTGTTCGACAAGCTCAGCGCCGTCGGCATCGATCTCACCGACGTGTTCAAGGTCCTCGAGGACGAGGGCGTCGACAAGTTCGAGGTGTCCTGGACCGAGCTCCTGGAGGCCACCGCGGAGCAGTTGCGCGCAGCAGGGCAGAAGAGCTGATACGTGAGCGAGCCCGCAGCGTCAGACGATTGGGTCAATCCACTCCGCGACGGTAGGGACAAGCGCCTACCACGCATCGCCGGGCCGTGTGCGCTGGTGATCTTCGGTGTCACCGGCGACCTGGCCCGGCGCAAGTTGATGCCCGCCATCTACGATCTGGCCAATCGTGGTCTGCTGCCGCCCGGGTTCGCTCTCGTCGGGTTCGCCCGCAGGGATTGGTCGGACGAGGACTTCGGCAAGATCGTCCACGATGCCGTCCGCGACCATTCCCGCACCCCGTTCCGGGAGGACGTCTGGGAGCGACTGTCGGAGGGCCTGCGTTTCGTCAAGGGCACCTTCGACGACCCGGCGGCCTTCCAGGAACTGGCCAACACTCTCGGGACGCTGGAACGCGAACGCGGGACCGGCGGCAATCACGGGTTCTATCTCGCGATTCCGCCGGACGCGTTCCCGGTCGTCCTGAAGCAGCTGTCCGAGGCCGGTCTCGCGCAGTCGAACGACGACCAGTGGCGTCGGGTGGTCATCGAGAAGCCGTTCGGTCACGACCTCGAGAGCGCACGTGAGCTCAACGCGGTCGTGAACGAGGTCTTCCCGGAGGACACGGTCTTCCGGATCGACCACTACCTCGGCAAGGAAACCGTCCAGAACATCCTGGCGTTGCGCTTCGCGAACCAGTTGTTCGATCCGATCTGGAACGCCCACTACGTGGATCACGTCCAGATCACCATGGCCGAGGACATCGGTCTCGGTGGACGCGCCGGGTACTACGACGGCATCGGGGCGGCACGCGACGTCATCCAGAATCACCTGCTGCAACTCCTCGCGTTCACCGCGATGGAGGAGCCGATCAGCTTCGAACCGTCCGAGTTGCAGGCGGAGAAGATCAAGGTGCTCTCCGCCACCAGGCTCGCCCAGCCGCTCGACGAGACCACCGCGCGCGGCCAGTACGCGGGCGGCTGGCAGGGCGGTACCCGGGTGGTCGGACTGCTGGAGGAGGAAGGGTTCTCGAAGGACTCGACCACGGAGACGTTCGCGGCCATCACCCTCGAGGTCGACACCCGCCGCTGGGCGGGGGTGCCGTTCTACCTCCGCACCGGGAAGCGGCTCGGACGTCGGGTCACCGAGATCGCCGTGATCTTCAAGCGCGCACCGCATCTGCCGTTCGATCAGACCATGACCGAGGAACTGGGGCAGAACGCCCTCGTCATCCGGGTGCAGCCGGACGAGGGTGTGACCATGAGGTTCGGGTCCAAGGTGCCGGGGTCGAGCATGGAAGTCCGCGACGTCAACATGGACTTCAGCTACGGTCAGGCGTTCACGGAGTCGTCGCCCGAGGCGTATGAGCGCCTCATCCTCGACGTGCTCCTCGGTGAGCCCTCGCTGTTCCCCGTGAACGCCGAGGTGGAACTGTCCTGGGAAATCCTCGACCCCGTGCTCGAGCACTGGGCCGCGGACGGCAGGCCGGAACCGTACGAGGCCGGCACGTGGGGCCCGCCGTCGGCAGACGAAATGATGCACCGCACCGGTCGCGAATGGAGAAGGCCGTAGATGATCACCGACATTCCCGCGACCACCACCGGACAGGTCAACAAGAAACTGGTGGAGCTGCGCAAGACGGGCGGCGCGGTGACCCTGGGACGAGTACTCACGCTGGTGGTGTGCACCCGCGACAGTGAGTACTCGGAGGACATCATCGACGCCGCCAACGAGGCGAGCCGGGAGCATCCGTGCCGCGTCATCGTCGTCGCCTGGGGGTCCCGTGACGCGGAACCCCGCCTGGATGCGCAGATCCGCGTCGGCGGCGACGCCGGCGCGTCGGAGGTCGTCGTGCTCCGCCTCTTCGGCGAACTCGCCGACCACGAGAGCAGCGTGGTGGTGCCGTTCCTCCTCCCCGACACTCCCGTGGTCGTGTGGTGGCCGGAGACCGCCCCGGAGGTTCCCGCCGAGGATCCGGTGGGCAAGCTCGCGATCCGGCGGATCACCGACGCGACCGATCGCGCGGATCCAGCCGCGGAGATCAAGAGCCGCCTGGCGTCGTACTCGTCCGGTGACTCGGACCTGGCCTGGAGTCGCATCACCTACTGGCGTGCGCTCCTGACCTCGGCCGTCGACCAGCCGCCGCACTCGCCGATCACGTCGGCGGTGGTGTCCGGACTGGTGGACGAACCCGCCGTCGACATGATCGCGGGGTGGTTGGCGAGCCGCGTCGACGTCCCGGTCACCCGGCGGGTCGGCCCGTTGTTCGTGGAGATCAACTTCGCCGACGGTGGTGCGTTGACCATCAGCCGCCCCCAGACGGGTACCACGGCGACGCTGTCACGCACCGGCAAGCCCGATGCGCGGGTCGCGCTCCGCAGGCGGGAAACGAGCGAGTGCCTGGCCGAAGAACTACGCAGACTCGACCCCGACGAGGTCTACGAGACCGCACTCGCCGGGCTGACGAAGGTGACGTATGAGTGACATCCACGTAGAGGTCCACCCCGACACCGACACGCTGGTGACGAAGGCCGCGGAGCGGTTCGTCGACACCGTCGTCGCCGCCCAGAAGGACCGCGGCACGGCGTCGGTGGTCCTCACCGGCGGCGGCACCGGGATCGGCCTGCTCGAGAAGGTCCGGGAGAATCCGGGCGACATCGACTGGCGTGCGATCGACATCTTCTGGGGCGACGAACGCTTCCTGCCTGCCGGCGACCCGGAACGCAACGACGTGCAGGCGCGGGCCGCGCTGCTCGACCACGTCGACGTCGATCCCGACCGGGTGCACACCATGCCCGTCGCGGACGGCATCTACGAGAACGATCCGGAAGCGGCCGCCGTCGCGTACGCGCAGGTACTCGGGGCGCACGCCGGCGGCAAGCAGGTCCCGGTCTTCGACGTCCACCTGCTCGGCATGGGCGGTGAGGGACACGTCAATTCGCTGTTCCCCGACACCGACGCGGTCCGCGAGGAGCACCGGTTCGTCGTCGCGGTGACGGACTCCCCCAAGCCGCCGCCGGTGCGGGTCACGCTGACCCTGCCCGCCGTCCGGCACGCCGACGAGGTGTGGCTGGTCGTGTCGGGTGACGCGAAGGCCGAGGCCGTCGCCGCCGCCATCGCGGGCGCTCCCCCCGTCGAGATCCCGGCGTCCGGGGCCCGCGGGCTATCCGCGACCCGGTGGCTGCTCGACACGTCGGCCGCGTCCCGGCTGCCGAACTGACGCCCTCATCCGACGGGGTCCTCGTCGTCGTCCGCCGGTAACCCGGCGGGCGACCGAGGGTCCCGCTCGACCGGTGACCGGGTGACCCGGCATTCGGTGACGATCCGACCGGCACGACGGGGGCTTGCCGTGCTCGTCCCCCGCCGTCCGATTCCCCCGCGCCAATGGTCAGGGTTGCCCGCGCAGCGCCTCATCCGTCGCCCCAATTCGTCTCGGAAACGTTCGTGCTCTTTCCCGTTTTGACGCAGCGACGGACGGTTCGGTTCCCCCGCCCCGCAAGAAAGTTCCCGCAGTTCTCGCGGGGCGAAGGAACCCGTCCGGCTACCCGCTGTTGCGCAGCGCGGTCGCCAGCCCGTTCATCGTGAGCTGGATGCCGCGGCGCGTCTGATCACTGTCGTCCCCGGCCCGGTAGCGGCGCAGCAGTTCCACCTGCAGGTGGTTGAGGGGCTCGAGGTACGGGAACCGGTTGTGCACCGACCTCTCCAGACCGGGGTTGTCGGCGAACAGGGTGTCGTTCCCGGTGATCGCCTTGTACATCCGGATGGTCCGCTCGTGTTCCTCGGCGATCTTGCCGAACACCCGTCGGCGGAGTTCCTCGTCGGGAACGAGTTCCGCGTAGCGGGCGGCGAGACCCATGTCGGACTTCGACATCACCATCGCCAGGTTCGACAGCACGGTCCGGAAGAACGGCCACTTCTCGTACAGGCGGGACAGCGTGGCCACCCGCTCGGGGTCGCCCTGCGTCCATTCCTCGAACGCCGCACCCGTGCCGTACCACCCGGGCAGCATGACCCGGGACTGACTCCACGACAGCACCCACGGGATCGCCCGGAGGTCGGAGATGGACGTGGTCTGCTTCCGTGAGGCCGGGCGGCTGCCGATGTTGAGGGCCCCGATCTCCGCGACCGGAGTCGACATCTCGAAGTACTCCACGAATCCGGGTGTCTCGTGCACCAATTCGCCGTAGGCGCGGCGGGCCAGCGCAGCGAGCTCGTCGAGGATGCGGTACGCCGGTTCGGCGTCGTCGCCGAGGCCCTCGACGTCGAGCAGGGTGGCCTCGAGGGTCGCGGCGAGCAGCGTTTCCAGGTTGCGTTGCGCGAGGCGAGGTTCCGCGTACTTGGCGGCGATCACCTCGCCCTGTTCGGTGATCCGCAGCGACCCGGCCACCGCGCCGGGCGGTTGCGCGAGGATCGCCTCGTAGCTGGGTCCGCCGCCGCGACCCACGGTGCCGCCGCGACCGTGGAAGAGCCGCAACCGGATTCCCGTCTTGCGGGCAGCGTCCACCAGATCCAGCTCCGCGCGGTACAGCGCCCAGTTGGCCGCCAGGTAGCCGCCGTCCTTGTTGGAATCGGAGTACCCGAGCATCACTTCCTGCGAGTCGCCGCGCGACGTCACCAGGGCCCGGTAGATCGGCACCTCCAGGGTGGCCTCGAGGGTGGCGGCACCCTGCTGCAGGTCCTCGATCGTCTCGAACAGCGGCACGATGCCCACCGGACAGGACGGCGCCTCCCCCGATCCGGGATCGAGCAGACCCACCTCCTTCAGCAGCACCGCGGCCTCGAGCATGTCGCTGACGGAGTTGCACATGCTGATGATGTAGTTGGGCACGGCGCCCGCACCGAGTGTCCGGACCGCGTCGGCGCCTGCCTGGAGGATGGCAAGCTCCTTCGCGGTCAGCTCACTGAACTCCGCGTTCGCGGTGGTCAGTGGGCGCCGGGTGGACAGCTCCGCCGACAGCAACTCCACCCGCTCGTCCTCGGACAGCGACGGGTAGTCGGCGTGCACGCCCGCCCATGCCAGCAGCTCGGCGACGACGGTCTCGTGGACGTCCGAGTTCTGCCGCATGTCCAGTCCGGAGAGGTGGAAACCGAACACCTCCACCGAGTCCCGCAGGTTCGCCAGCCCGTCGTCGGCGATGGTGCCGTCGCCGCCGCGCCGCAGGGAGTCGTCGACGACGTCGAGTTCGTCGAGCATCTGCCGCGGGGTGTCGTAGGGTGCGAGCCCGAGGTCGAGCCCGTGGTCGGGTGCCTCACCCAGAATGCGGTGCGCGGTGGCCGTGAGACGCCCCCGGATACCCCGAATCGCACGCCGGTAGGGCTCGTCGGCGCGGAACGGGGAATCGTCCTGCGACGCCGCGGCCAGGAGGTCGAGCGCGGGGGTGACGGTGACGAGGCGAGCCGACATGGACAGTTCGCGCTCGAGCGTCTCGAGTTCCCCGAGGTGGTGTTCGAGGGCGGTGGCCGCGGCACGGGTGGTGGCCTGCCGGACCACCTCGTCGGTGACGTACGGGTTGCCGTCGCGGTCTCCGCCGATCCACGAGCCGGGGCGCAGTATCGGTTCCCGGCCCAGATCCGCGTCCGGCCACCGCGATCGCAGGGCGCCGCGCAGTTCGGCGTTGATCTTCGGGACGACCTCGAACAGTGCCGCGTCGTAGTACCGCAGGCCGACCTCGATCTCGTCCTGGATCCGCAACCGCGACAACCGGATCAGTGCGGTCTGCCACAGGGTGAGGATCTGCCGCCGCAGCCGGACGTCGACGTCGGCCGTCTCGGTCTCGGTCAGGGCGGTGCGCTCGCGGTAGCGCATCAGTTCCGTGATCCGGGACTGGGTTTCGAACACCGTCCGGCGGCGGGTCTCGGTGGGATGGGCGGTGATGACCGGCGACACGAGCGCCCCGCGCAATGCGTCCGCGACGACGGTGCTGTCGAGGTGCGCAGCGTCGAGTTTGGCGAACGTGGCGGTCAGGGTGCTGTCGGGGGCGGGTTCACCGGCGGCGACGTGGACGGCACGCCGGCGTTCGCGGTGGATGTCCTCGGCGAGATTGGCCAGCAGGGCGAAGTGGCTGAAGGCCCGGATGACGGGAATGGTGTCGCTCGTGGACACCTGGGTGAACATGTCCGCCAGATCTGCGCGGTCGATCTCGGAACGACGAACCCGGAACGATTCGACCCTGGCCTTCTCGACGAGGTCGAAGACGCTGTCCCCGGCCTGTTCCCGCACTATCTGACCGAGGATGCCGCCCAGGAGCCGAATGTCTTCGCGGAGTGGTTCAGTGGCCTCACGTGGGGTTTCGATCATTCATCCAGTATCGACCGGTGACGGCCCGTCTGCATGATGAAGCCGATCAGCCGAACTTGATCTCCAGGCCGATTCCGATGATCGCGATCAGCCAGATCAGGCCGGTGAAGACGGTGAGGCGGTCGAGGTTCTTCTCGACCACGGTGGAACCGGACAGGCTCGACTGGACGCCGCCGCCGAACAGGCTGGACAGACCGCCGCCCTTACCGCGGTGCAGCAGCACCAGCAGAATCAGCAGCAAGCTGGTGACCACCAGCAGGATATCCAGGAACAGTTCCATGTCTGTCTACGTCCACCCATCCAGTAGGAACAACAACGACCTCGTACACCCTACAGGCGCTCCGCGCCCGTGCGCCTTTCCGGTAGCTGTAGCTACCGGAAAGGCGCACGGGCGCCGAAGGCGCCTTACGGCAGAGGTCCGCCCGCGGCGATCGCCGACAGCGTCGCGAACTCGTCGGCCTTCAGTGAGGCGCCGCCCACGAGGGCGCCGTCCACATCCGTCTGACCGACGATCTCGCCGACGTTCTTGGCGTTGACGCTGCCGCCGTAGAGAACGCGGACACCGGACGCGACGTCCGGCGAGGCCAGGTCACCGAGCGTGGCGCGGATCGCGGCGCAGACTTCCTGCGCGTCCGCGGCACTGGCCACGCGGCCGGTTCCGATGGCCCACACCGGCTCGTACGCGATGACGACCTTTGCGATGTCCTCGGCGGACAGTCCGGCGAGCGAGCCTCGCAACTGCTCGACGTTGTAGGACACGTGCTCGCCGGCCTCGCGGACGTCGAGGCCCTCACCGATGCAGACGATCGGGGTGATCCCGTTCTTCAGCGCGGCCTTGGTCTTGGCCAGCACGGTGTCGTTGTCCTCGCAGTGCAGGGTCCGGCGCTCCGAGTGCCCGACGACGACGAACGTGCAGCCCAGCTTGGCCAGCATGGAGCCGCTGATCTCGCCGGTGTACGCACCCGAATCGTGGGCCGACACGTCCTGCGCACCGTAGGTGAGCAGGAGCTTGTCGCCCTCGACGAGGGTCTGCACGCTGCGGATGTCGGTGAACGGCGGGATCACCGTCACGTCGACCTTGTCGAAGTACTTCGCCGGGAGCGAGAAGGCGATCTTCTGAACCAGCGCGATGGCCTCGAGATGGTTCAGATTCATCTTCCAGTTGCCGGCGATCAGCGGCTTCCGTGCCATGCCTCAGCCCTCCAGAACTGCGATGCCGGGGAGTTCCTTGCCCTCGAGGTACTCGAGGGAGGCGCCGCCGCCGGTGGAGATGTGCGAGAACCCGTCCTCGGGCAGACCGAGCTGGCGGACCGCCGCGGCGGAGTCACCGCCACCGACGACGCTGTACGCGCCCTTCCCGGTGGCCTCGATGATCGCCTCGGCGACACCCTTGGTGCCCGCGGCGAACTTCTCGAACTCGAACACGCCCATCGGGCCGTTCCAGAAGACGGTTTTCGCGCTGGTCAGGATCGCCGCGAACCGGCGAACCGACTGCGGTCCGATGTCGAGGCCCATCCAGCCGTCCGGGATCTCGAGCACCGAAACGATCTTCGACTCGGCGTCCGCCGAGAACGAATCGGCGATGACCACGTCCTGCGGGATGTGGATCACGTCGGCGTACTGCTCGAGCAGCGCCTTGCATGTGTCGATCATCGACTCCTCGCACAGCGAGTTGCCGACCGACACGCCCTGCGCCGCCAGGAACGTGTAGTACATGCCGCCACCGATGACGAGGGTGTCGACCTTGGGGGCCAGCGCCTCGATCACCGCGAGCTTGTCCGACACCTTGGACCCACCCAGCACGACCGCGTACGGCCGCTCGGGCTCCTCGGTGAGCTTGCCGAGCACCTTGATCTCGGATTCGACGAGCCTGCCCGCGTAATGCGGGAGCAGCTTGGCCACCTCGTACACCGACGCCTGCGCGCGGTGGACGACACCGAATCCGTCGGACACGAACGCGCCGTCGTCGCCGACGAGTTCGACCAGGGCCTTGGCGAGCTTCGTCCGCTCGGCCTCGTCCTTGCTGGTCTCCCGCGGATCGAAACGGATGTTCTCCAGCAGGAGAACGTCGCCGTCCGTGAGCCCCTCGGCACGTGCCAGAGCGTCCTGCCCGACGACGTCGCCGGCGAGCTGGACGTTGCGTCCCAGCACCTCGGCGAGCTTCACCGCCACCGGTGCGAGGGAGTACTGCGGGTCGGGCTCGCCCTTGGGGCGACCCAGATGGGCGGTGACGATGACCTTGGCGCCCGCCTCCGCCAACGCTTTCAGCGTCGGCGCGGAAGCGATGATGCGTCCGGGATCGGTGATCCGGTCACCGTCGAGCGGAACGTTGAGGTCGGAGCGCACCAGCACGGCGCGCCCCTCGACCCCAGCGCTCAGCAGGTCGTCGAGAGTCTGAACTGCCACTGTTACCGAACCTTCGCTCAGAGAGACTTGGCGACGAGACCGATGAGGTCGGCCAGACGGTTGGAGTAACCCCACTCGTTGTCGTACCAGGACACGATCTTGGCCTGATCGTCGATGACCTTGGTGAGGCCGGAGTCGAAGATCGAGCTGTGCGGGTCGGTGACGATGTCCGACGACACGATCGGGGCGTCCGTGTACTTCAGGATGCCCTTGAGCGGTCCCTCGGCGGCAGCCTTCATCGCGGCGTTGATGTCCTCGACGCTGGCCGACTTCTTCAGGTTCGCGGTGAGGTCGGTGACCGAGCCCGTGGGGATCGGGACACGCAGCGCGTAGCCGTCCAGCTTGCCGAGAAGCTGCGGGAGGACCAGGCCGATGGCCTTGGCGGCACCGGTGCCGGTGGGGACCACGTTCAGCGCGGCGGCGCGGGCGCGACGCAGGTCGCTGTGCGGGCCGTCCTGCAGGTTCTGGTCCTGGGTGTAGGCGTGGACCGTGGTCATGAGGCCCTTGACGATGCCGAACTCGTCGTCGAGCACCTTGGCGATGGGGCCGAGGCAGTTGGTGGTGCACGAGGCGTTGGAGATGATGTTCTGGCTGCCGTCGTACTTGTCGTCGTTGACGCCCATCACGATGGTGATGTCCTCGCCCTTGGCCGGGGCGGAGATGATGACCTTCTTGGCGCCGGCCTCGAGGTGGCCCTTCGCCTTGGCTGCGTCGGTGAAGATGCCGGTGGACTCGACGACGACGTCGACGCCCAGGTCACCCCAGGGAAGCGCCGCGGGGCCTTCCTTGATGGCGAGTGCCTTGATCTTCTGGTTTCCGACGACGATGGTGTCTTCACCCTCGAGCGAGACGTCGTGCGGGAGACGACCCAGGATGGAGTCGTACTTCAGGAGATGCGCCAGCGTAGCGTTGTCCGTGAGGTCGTTGACCGCCACAATCTCGATGTCGGTGGTTCCGAGCGCCTTCTGCGCATCCACCGCCCTGAAGAAGTTACGTCCGATACGGCCGAAACCGTTTACGCCTACCCGGACAGTCACAATCTGCTCCTTTGCGCATGATTCTGGTTGTGCAGCTCTGCTCCCGCGCCGCTACGACACCACCGACGGGTGGTCGGCGCGAGGTTTCATCGGTCGATGTGGCTCTAACCCTAGTGCGCGCGGCACGCGCGCGCGCAGTCACCTCCGGGCACCCTTTCCGGGCCGCCCCGACCCGAACGAACGGGACGCTCGTCCGATCTGACGCAACGAGCGTCCCGTTCGTCCGGGAGTGGGGGTGGTGGGAGGCGACCGCCGACGACGGTCAGGCGTCGTCGAGAAGATCTGCGGTGACGGCCGACTCGGTGTCGGGGATGCCGGTTTCCTTGGCCTTGCGATCCGCCATCGACAGCAACCGCCGAATGCGCCCGGCCACGGCGTCCTTCGTCATCGGCGGGTCGGCGAGCTGGCCGAGTTCCTCGAGGGACGCCTGCCGGTGCTCCACCCGGAGGTGACCGGCCGCCGCCAGATGGTCGGGCACCTCGTCACCCAGGATGTCGAGGGCCCGTTCGACGCGGGCCGCGGCCGCGACGGCCGCCCGCGCGGACCGGCGCAGGTTGGCGTCGTCGAAGTTGGCGAGCCGGTTGGCGGTGGCCCGGACCTCCCGGCGCATGCGGCGTTCCTCCCACACGAGGCGGGTGTCCTGGGCACCCATCCGGGTGAGCAGCGCGCCGATGGCCTCGCCGTCGCGGATCACCACCCGGTCGGTGCCGCGGACCTCACGCGCCTTCGCGGAGATGCCCAGCCTGCGCGCCGCCCCGACGAGCGCGAGCGCCGCCTCCGGGCCGGGGCAGCTGACTTCGAGCGCCGACGACCGGCCCGGCTCGGTCAGCGAACCGTGCGCCAGGAACGCGCCGCGCCACGCGGCTTCCGCGTCGGCGACGCTGCCACCGACCACCTGTGCTGGAAGCCCGCGCACGGGGCGTCCCCGCAGGTCCAGGAGACCGGTCTGGCGGGCGAGGGCCTCGCCCTCCTTCGCGACCCGCACGATGTACCGGGACGACTTGCGCAGCCCGCCGGCACTGAGAACGTGGACGTCGGCGCTGTAGGTGAACAGGTCGAAGATCTCGCGGCGCAACCGGCGGGCCGTGGACCCCAGATCCACTTCCGCCTCGACCACGACCCGGCCGCCGACGATGTGCAATCCCCCGGCGAACCGCAGCAGCGACGAGACCTCGGCCTTCCGGCAACTCACATGAGTGACGACGAGACGACTGAGTTCGTCTTTGACCTCTGCTGTCATTGCCACGAAGCGCTCTCCCTTTCCTCTGGTGTCTCGGCCACTTCGCTCCCCCGAGACCCCGCATCGGGGTCGCTCCAGAGCTGTTCGAGAACGGACGCAAGTTTTCCTGCATGGTGCGTGTGGGTGCCGTGCTCCGACACGTCGGCGTACACGACGCGTGCCTGGAACTGTCCGGCGGCGCGGGCGAGGTGCTCGCGCTCGCGCCCCGGTGGAACCGAACCCGAATCGACCACGACGAAGTCGACGGTGAGTTCGGGCGCGTGTTGGGACAGTACGTGCAGATGACGCTCGGTGGAGAATCCTGCGGTCTCGCCCGGCTCCGGAGCCAGGTTGAGCACCAGCACCTTCCGCGCGGCGGTGGCGATCAGCGTGTCGAGCAGTTCCGGCACGAGGACGTGCGGGATGACGCTGGAGAACCACGACCCCGGGCCGAGGACGACCATGTCGGCGACGTCGATCGCACGGACCGCGTCCGGGCAGGCGGGCGGATTCGCCGGCAGCAGTCGCACGCGCCGCACCTTGCCGGGGGTGGTCGCGACCGCGACCTGACCGCGGATGCAGCGGCTGACCCGAGGGTCCGCCTCGAGGCCCTGCACGTCGGCCTCGATGTCCAGGGCGATCGGCGACATCGGCAGCACGCGCCCGTTGATCCGCAGCAACCGGGCGAGTTCGTCCAGCGCCGCGACGGGGTCGCCGAGCACTTCGGTGAGGCCGGCCAGGATGAGATTGCCCACCGAGTGGCCGGCGAGGGCGCCGATTCCACCGAAGCGGTGCTGGATGGTGTCCGTCCAGCCCTGCACCTCGGGGTCGTCCGCGGCGAGTGCGGCGAGCGCCATCCGCAGGTCCCCCGGCGGGATGACACCCAGTTCGGCGCGCAGCCGTCCCGAGGATCCGCCGTCGTCCGCGACGGTGACGACGGCCGTGACGTCACGGCTGAGCCGGCGCGCGGCGCTGAGGGTGGCGAACAGCCCGTGGCCCCCGCCGAGCGCGACGATCGCAGGCGGCTGATGGACCGGCCTCATTCGCGCCCCAGATCACGATGGACGACACGCACGTTCAGCCCGGAGTCCTTTCCGAGTCGGCTCGCCAAGGCCTCCGACATCGCGACACTCCGATGTTTCCCTCCGGTGCACCCCACCGCGATGGTCATGTAGCGCTTCCCCTCCCGACGATATCCCGCGATCGTCAGATCCAGCAGGTGGTGATATGTGGCCAGATAGTCCTCGGCACCGTCCTGCGACAACACGTAGTCCCGCACGTCCTCGCTCTGCCCGGTGTGCGGACGCAACTCCGGAATCCAGTGCGGGTTGGGCAGGAAACGGACGTCGCAGACGAGATCGGCGTCCATCGGAAGACCGTACTTGAAACCGAACGACTGGACTGTTACCTGCATGGTCCGGTTCTCGGCGTCGCCGAACGCGTCCTCGATCTTCTGCCGCAACTGGTGCGCCGCCAGGGACGACGTGTCGATCACCAGATCCGCGGCGGCCTTCACCTTCGCGAGCTGATCGCGCTCGGCGGCGATGCCCTCCGACAAGGTGCCCTCGGCGCCTCCCCCCGACAGCGGGTGACTTCGGCGCACCTGTTCGAAACGGCGCACCAGGACCTCGTCCGACGCGTCGAGGTACAGCACCCGCGTGTGCACGGGTTTGCTCTCCAGTTCGGTGAGGACCCAGCCGAGGTCGCCGGTGAACAACCGGCTGCGCACGTCGATGACGACGGCGAGCCGCTCGAGCCGCGAATCGGATTCCAGGCTCAGATCCACCATCCGGGAAATCAGTTCCGGGGGAAGATTGTCCGCGACGTACCACCCGAGGTCCTCGAGGACCTTCGCCGCCGTCTGCAGACCCGCCCCGGAGAGCCCGGTGACGAGAAGGAAGTCCATCGGCCGGACCGTGGATGGACGGTCACTCTGCGCGTGCTGCTCGTTCACTCGACACCTGTCCGTTGCGAAGCGCTCTGTGCTGCCGGGCCGTGCTGTGCTACCGGTTCGCGGGGAATGTCCGCGCCGTTCCGTTCTGCCGTGCCCGGCCCGTTCCGATCTGGTTCATCATCCCCCACTCCCGCGACGTCCGCAGACGGTTCCTCCGCCCCGAGAGCGGTGAGTACCGCTTTCGCCGTGGCCGTTCCGATGCCCGGCACCGCCGTGATCTCCTCGACGGAGGCCTGCTTGAGGCGGGCGACGGAACCGAAGTGCGTCACCAGGGCCTTGCGCCGGGTCTCGCCGAGCCCGCGGACCGAGTCGAGTGCGGACGCCGTCATCCGGCGGGACCGCTTGCTGCGGTGGAACGTGATCGCGAAGCGGTGCGCCTCGTCGCGTACCCGCTGCAGCAGGTACAGCGACTCGCTCGTGCGCGGGAGAATGACCGGGTCCTCCTCCCCCGGCACCCACACCTCCTCGAGCCGTTTGGCCAGCCCGATCACGGCGACGTCGGTGATGCCCAGTTCGTCGAGGACCGCCGAGGCCGCGGCCACCTGCGGGGCTCCGCCGTCCACGACGAACAGGTTCGGTGGGTACGCGAACCGCCGCGGCCTGCCGGTCTGCGGATCAATCGCCGCCTCCGGGGCCAGGTCGCCGCCGTCCCCGCTCGACACCTGGTCGGCGTCCCCGCCCGACACCTGGTCGGCGTCCGCCCCGGCCGCTTCGGCACGCAGCACCCCGACGTCGCGGTTGTGCCGGAGGAACCGCCGCCGGGTGACCTCGGCGATGCTGGCGACGTCGTCGGAGCGGCCGTCGCCCGCCGCCTCCTTGATCGCGTAGTGGCGGTAGTCGGACTTGCGGGGCAGGCCGTCCTCGAAGACGACGAGGGAGGCCACCACGTCGGTGCCCTGCACGTGGCTGATGTCGACGCATTCGATCCGCAGGGGCGCCGAATCCAGGTCGAGGGCCTCCTGGATGCCCTGCAGGGCCGCCGACCGCGACGTGAAGTCGCCGGCGCGGCGCAGCTTGTGCTGTTGCAGCGCCTCCATCGCGTTGCGCTGCACGGTCTCGGCGAGAGCCTTCTTGTCGCCGCGCTGCGGCACGCGGAGGCGGACCGCGGATCCGCGGAGACCGCTGAGCCACTCCTGCACCTGTTCGGCGTCGGGCGGCAGCACGGGCACCAGGACCTCCCGCGGCACGCCGCTGGTGCCGGCCTCCTGGTCGGTCGCGCCCGACAGCGCCGCCTGCTCACCGTAGAACTGGGTGAGGAACTGCTCGACTAGCAGCGGCAGGTCCGATCCCGCCTCGGAATCGACGCTGGCCCAGTCGATGACGTCACCCGCCTTCTCGACCACCCAACCGCGCTGACCGCGCACGCGGCCACCCCGGACGTGGAACACCTGCACCGCGGCCTCGAGCTCGTCGGTCGCGAACGCGGCGACGTCGGCGTCGGTGCCGTCACCGAGCACGACGGCCTGCTTCTCGAGCGCGCGCCGCAACGCGCCGACGTCGTCGCGCAACCGCGCCGCCGTTTCGAAGTCGAGTTCTTCCGACGCCTCCTGCATCCTGGCCTCGAGCTGCCGGACCAGCTTGTCGGTGCGTCCCGACAGGAAGTCGCAGAAGTCTTCGACGATCTTGCGGTGTTCGGCCGCGGACACGCGTCCGACGCACGGCGCGGAGCACTTGTCGATGTAGCCGAGCAGGCAGGGACGGCCGATCTGGTTGTGACGCTTGAACACCCCGGCCGAGCAGGTGCGAGCGGGAAACACCCGCAGCAGCAGGTCGAGGGTTTCGCGGATGGCCCACGCGTGCGAGTAGGGACCGAAGTAGCGGACACCCTTGCGTCTGGGCCCGCGGTAGACGAACAGCCGGGGATACTCCTCGTTCAGGGTGACCGCGAGAACCGGGTACGTCTTGTCGTCGCGGTAACGGACGTTGAACCGGGGATCGAATTCCTTGATCCAGTTGTACTCGAGCTGGAGAGCCTCGACCTCGGTGCTCACCACGGTCCACTCGACGCTGCCGGCCGTGGTCACCATCTGGCGGGTGCGCGGGTGCAGCGTCGAGACGTCGGCGAAATAGGAATTCAGCCGTGATCGAAGACTCTTCGCCTTCCCGACATAGATGACCCGGCCGTGCGGATCGCGGAACTTGTACACCCCCGGGTCGACCGGAATCGTTCCGGTCGCGGGGCGATATGTCGAAGGATCGGGCACCCCTCCACGTTAGTCGGCGCCACCGACCAACCCCGCATCCGCGACGTCACGGAGGGCCGACCCCCGGTTCAGGACGGTGCGTACTCCGACGCGAGTGCGCGGAAGCGGTCGACGGCGTCCACGGCGTACTCGCGATCGTTCGACTGGATGGCCATCACGGCCAGGTATTCGTCGTCGGGCAGCTCGATCCGGGCCCACGCCGCGCCGTCCGGGAAAGACAGCCCCTCGTACAGGTCCCAGTCGACGATGCGCTCCCCGAGCACGTTGCGCACGGCGATGCCGTTGGGCCCGACCCGCAACCGGGGCCGGGTCAGCAGCAGGACGGCTGCCGCAAGGAGGCAGCCGATGCCCGCGAACGCCAGCTGGTCGGCGAGCCGGAAGTACACGCCCGTCGAATCTCCGCGCAGCAGGATTGCGAACGTCACATGCACGACGACGAGAAGGACCGCCACACCGATCGCGTATCGACGCGACTTGCGTGGCGTCGCGACGAGTGTCCACTCGGATTCGGGAGTGGTCATGGATGGATCCGGATCATACGAACGACTCCTCGGCGCGGCGCAGTCGCGCCAACGTGACAGCGGTGTCCAGCGCGGCCGCACACGCCTGACCGCCCTTGTCCTCGACGGAGCCGGGCAGGCCACTGCGGTCGACGGCCTGCTGCTCGGTGTCCGTGGTGAGCACACCGTTCCCGACCGGGGTGCTCTCGTCCAGCGAGACCCGGGTCAGACCGGCCGTCACGGCGTCGCAGACGTATTCGAAGTGCGGCGTCCCGCCGCGGATCACGACACCGAGCGCGACGACGGCGTCGTGGGTGCGGGCCAGGGCCTGCGCCACCACCGGAAGCTCAATGGCACCGGCGACCCGGACCAGGGTGACGTTCTTCACGTTCGCCTCGGCCGCCACCCGTTGCGCGCCGGCGATCAGCGCCTCGGAGATCTCGGCGTGCCAGCTGCCGGCGACGATGGCGAGCCGGAGGTCGCCCGCCTCACCGAGTTGCAGCTCCGGCAATCCCTCACCGCTCACAGCATTTCTCCCGCTTCGAAGTCGTCGAGCCCGATCAGGTCGTGGCCCATGCGGTCGCGCTTCGTGCGCAGGTACGTCAGGTTCTCGGCGTTCGCCCGCAGCGGCATCGACACCCGCTCGGTGATCTGCAGCCCGTAGCCGTCGAGGCCGACCCGCTTGGCCGGGTTGTTGGTGAGCAGCCGCATCGAGGAGATGCCCAGATCCACGAGGATCTGCGCGCCGATGCCGTAGTCGCGGGCGTCGGCGGGCAGGCCGAGCTCGAGGTTGGCGTCGACGGTGTCCGAACCCGCGTCCTGCAGCTGGTAGGCCTGCAGCTTGTGCATGAGCCCGATGCCCCGGCCCTCGTGCCCGCGCATGTACAGGACCACACCGCGCCCCTCCTGCGCGACCATGTCGAGGGCGGCGTCGAGCTGGGGACCGCAGTCGCAGCGCAGCGAACCGAACACGTCGCCGGTGAGGCATTCGGAGTGCACGCGCACGAGCACGTCGCTGCCGTCGCCGTCCGGGCCGGGCAGGTCGCCGCGGACCAGCGCCACGTGCTCGACCTCGTCGTAGATGCTCCGGTAGCCGACGGCCGTGAACTCGCCGTGCCGGGTGGGGATGCGCGCGGAGGCGACCCGCTCCACGTGCTTCTCGTGCTTGCGGCGCCACGCGATGAGGTCGGCGATCGAGATCAGGGCGAGGTTGTGGTCGTCGGCGAAGACCCTAAGCTCGTCGGTCTGGGCCATGTGGCCCTCGTCCTTCTGGCTGACGATCTCGCAGATCACACCCGCAGGCCGCAGGTCGGCCATCCGGGCGAGGTCGACGGCGGCCTCGGTGTGGCCGGGACGGCGCAGCACGCCGCCCTCCTTGGCGCGCAGCGGCACCACGTGGCCGGGCCGGGTGAAGTCCTGGGCGCCGCTGGACGGGTCGGCCAGCAACCGCATGGTGGCGGCGCGGTCGGACGCGGAGATGCCGGTGCCGATGCCCTCCCGGGCGTCGACGGTCACGGTGTACGCGGTGCCGTGCTTGTCCTGGTTGGTGGCGTACATCGGCGGCAGGCCGAGGCGGTCGCAATCGGCGCCGTCGAGCGGCACACAGAGATACCCGGACGTGTATCGAACCATGAAGGCAACCAACTCGGGGGTGGCCTTCTCCGCGGCGAAGATGAGGTCTCCCTCGTTCTCGCGGTCCTCGTCGTCGACGACGACGACTGCCTTGCCTGCGGCGATGTCCGCAACGGCGCGCTCGATACTGTCGAACCTGGTCACGTGCTCGGTCTCCAAAGTCTTGACTTAGGCATCTTCGAATACAACGGATGCATCCGTGGGATGCTCCTCAACAGTACGACTCAGCGGCCGGCCGCTTGCAGCCGCTCCACGTACTTCGCGATCACGTCGACCTCGAGGTTGACGGGCGTCCCGACGGACGCCGCCCCGAGCGTGGTCAGTTGCAGCGTGGTCGGGATGAGCGAGATCTCGAAGTACTCGTCGCCGCGTTCCCCGCCGAGAGCCGAGACCGTAAGCGACACACCGTCGACCGTGATCGAGCCCTTCTCCACGACGTACCGGGAGATGGCGTCGGGCAGCGCAATGCGCACGACCTCCCAGTTCTCGGAAGGGCTGCGGCTGATGATGTGCCCGGTGCCGTCCACGTGGCCCTGGACGAGGTGGCCGCCGAGGCGGCTGTTCAGGGCGGCGGCCCGCTCGAGGTTGACGCGGCTGCCCACGTCGATCTTCTGCAGGCTCGACCGGTTCAGCGTCTCCTGCATGACGTCGGCCGTGAAGGAGCCGTCGGCCAACACCTCGACGACGGTCAGGCACACACCGTTCACCGCGATCGAATCCCCGTGTGACGCGTCGGAAGTCACGACCGGACCACGGACGGTGAACCGTGCGGCGTCGGCCAGTTCCTCCTTGGCGACGACCTCACCCAACTCTTCGACGATCCCGGTGAACACTGTGGCTTCTCCTACGTTTGGGGGCTGTCAGGGTTTTCGGACACTGCTGGAACCAGACTCAACAACAGATCGGGGCCGATTGTTTCGACCGACTCGTGACGGAACCGCAGCGCGCCGTCGATCGTGTGCACTCCCGCCTCCGCGACCGCGGACGGGCCGGCGCCGAGGACCAGCGGGGCGAGGTACGCCTGGATGCGGTCGACGCGGCCCGCGGCGAGGAATGCGCCCGCCAGCCGGGGCCCGCCCTCGAGCAGCACATCGGTGTACTCGGCGAGTGCGGCGAGGACCTCGTCCACGTCGTGCGTGCGCAGCAGCAGGGTGGGCGCGGAGTCGTCGAGGACCCGGGCGTCGGCCGGGATGTCGCCGAGTCCGACGACGACGCGCACCGGCTGGTGCGCCGCGAGCGATCCGTCGGGCATCCGGGCGGTCAGCCGCGGGTCGTCGGCGAGCACCGTCCCGGTGCCGACCACGATCGCGTCCAGTTTCGCCCGGTCGGCATGGACGCGTTCCCTCGCCTCGGGACCAGTAATCCACTGGCTGGTGCCGTCGGCGGCGGCGCTGCGCCCGTCCAGTGTGGCCGCGTACTTCCAGGTCACGTGCGGCCGTCCGGTGCGCTGCCGGTGCAGCCAGGCGCGGAGCGGGCCGCGTTCGACGTCCTGGGCCCGCAGCCCGGACGTCACGTCGACACCCGCCGAGACGAGGGTTTCCGCACCGCCCGCGGCCTCGGGGTTCGGATCACCCACCGCGTAGTGCACCGCGACCACACCGGCATCGAGGAGCGCCTGCGAACACGGCCCGGTCCGGCCGTGGTGGTTGCACGGTTCCAGCGTGACGACGGCGGTGCCGCCGCGGGCGGCGTCCCCCGCCTCCCGCAGTGCGACGACCTCTGCGTGGGGACCGCCGGGAGGCTGCGTCATCCCGACACCGGCGATGCGTCCCGCGGCGTCGAGGACCACCGCGCCGACCGCCGGATTGGGGCTGGTGAATCCGCGCGCCGACTCGGCGGCGCCGATGGCGATCTGCATCGCGGCGTCGAGGTCCGCCGCCGAATTCTCGTGCCGCACGTGGGAGTTCACGTTGTGCCGGAGCGCCGTTACCGCGACAGGCTCAGGTGCGGTGACGCCTTGGCGGCGCTGGCGCGCAGGGCGCGCACGGCCTCCGCGGGATCGCTCGTGCCGTAGACGGCGGACCCGGCGACGAAGCAGTCGACGCCCGCCTCGGCAGCGGCCTCGACGGTGTCAGCGTTGATGCCGCCGTCGATCTCCACGACCAGTCTCAGTTCACCCGAGTCGACGAGCCGGCGGACGGCCTTCGCCTTCGACAGCACCTCGGGGATGAACGACTGACCACCGAAGCCGGGCTCGACGCTCATGACGAGGAGCGTGTCGAAGTCCTTCAGGATCTCGAGGTACGGCTCGATCGGCGTGCCGGGCTTGACGCTGAGACCGGCCTTGGCGCCGGCGGCGCGGATGTCCCGGGCCACGGACCGGGGGTCGTCGGTCGCCTCCGCGTGGAAGGTGACGTTGTGCGCACCCGCCTCCGCGTAGGGCGGCGCCCAGCGGCCGGGGTCGTCGATCATGAGATGGCAGTCGAGCGGGATGTCCGTCGCCGCGAGCAGGCTCTGCACGACGGGAAGGCCGAGCGTCAGGTTGGGCACGAAATGTGCGTCCATCACGTCGACGTGCAGCCAGTCGGCACCGGCGACGGCGTCCGCCTCCTCGGCGAGACGCGCGAAATCGGCAGACAGAATGGACGGTGCGATCATCGGGGTTGCCACGGGCCGCAGTTTAGTCGTACGCGTGCCGTGCCCGGGTCCCGCGGTCCATACTGGGCTCATGCCGACCTGGACGGACGTCGTGGCGATCGGTGCGTCACTACCGGAGGTGCAGGAGAGCACGTCGTATCGCACCCCGGCCCTGAAGGTGGCGGGCAAGCTGCTCGCCCGGTTGCGGGCCGAGTCGGACGGGGGCCTGGTGGTGATGTGCGACCTCGACGAGAAGGCGGCCCTGCTGGCCCAGGGCGCGCCGTTCTATACCACTCCGCACTACGACGGTCACGGTTCGATCGTCGTCGACCTCGAGAACGTCGACGTTCCGCAGCTGACCGAACTGCTGCAGGATGCCTGGCGGATCAAGGCACCGGCGAAGCTGCGTAAGCAGTTCGACCAGACCTGACGCGAAAGGCGAGGGCCCGGGCGGCGCCCGCACACCGGCCCGGACCCTCATCGGATCGGCGTCAGACGCCGAGCTTGAGACCCGCCCCCGCGTCGACCCGGAGCTGCTGACCGGTGACGAACCGGGACTCGTCGGAGGACAGGAACACCACCGCGTGCGAGATGTCCTCGGGCTCGACCCACGGGGTGGGCATCGCCTGCATGAACGGGAACGTGACCTTCGCGTCCTCGGCGGTCGGGTTCTCCAGGTCGGGGCGGAACGTGCGGAACATCGGCGGACTCTGCAGCATGTCCGTGTTGCAGTTCGTGGGATGGATCGCGTTGACGCGGATGGACTTCGGGCCCAGGGTGAGCGCGAGCGAGTTGATGTACGTCCACAGCATCTTCTTGGCGAGACCGTAGCCGTCGCCGCCCGGCCCCTGCAGGGCCTGCTGGCCGTTCAGACCGGTCTGCGGGACCAGCCCGGCCACCGATCCCGTCGCGATGATCGAGGCGCCGGCGTCGAGGTGCGGAAGGGCCGAGTGGATGGTGTTGATCACTCCGACGAAGTCGACGTCGAACGCATCGACGAATCCCTCGACGGGCACGTCGTTCCCGAGAGGCGCGATCCCGGCGTTGGCGACCACGACGTCCAGCCGGCCCAGCGTCGCGACGGCGGCGTCGAGTTCGCGTTGCAGGGCCGCGCGGTCACGCACGTCCACCTTGGCGGTGACGACCCGGCGCCCCGCCTTCTCGACCAGCCGTCCCGTCTCCGCGAGGTCGGCCTCGGTCGCCAGCGGGTATTCGTTGGATGCGATGTCCTCGCAGAGGTCGAAGGCGATGATGTCGGCGCCCTCGTCGGCGAGATGCACTGCATGACTACGCCCCTGACCCCGCGCCGCTCCCGTGATCAGAACGACCTTCCCCGCTACCCGATTCATCTGAAGTCCTCCACTCGCTTCGTGACGTACGTCTCTGTCGCGAGAAGAATTAGAACACGTTTCACGGAAAAGTGGAACAGGTTCTACCGAGAGTCGGGCAGATGTCCAGGTAGTGGGGACGCCCCCGCCCTACGGCTTGCGCAACGCGGCCATGAACATCGCGTCGGTGCCGTGCCGGTGCGGCCAGAGCTGGACGCCCGGACCGTCTCCCAGACCCGGCACACCGGGAACGAGTTCACGCGTGTCGAGTGCCGTGAGCCCGTAGCGGCGCACCGCGTCCGCGACCACGGCCACCGTCTCGGACAGGTGCGGCGAACACGTCGCGTAGAGGATCACGCCGCCGGGACGAACCAACTCGACGGCCGATGCCAGGAGTTCGCGCTGCAGTTTCGCGAGACCCGCCACGTCCGACGGCTGCCGGCGCCACCGCGCCTCCGGACGTCGGCGCAACGCACCCAGTCCGGTGCACGGCGCGTCGACCAGGATGCGGTCGTACCCGCCCGCCAGCCCGGGATCCCGCCCGTCGGCGACGTGCACGTCGACCGGGAGTTCCTTCGTCGTCTTGCGGATCAGGTCCGCGCGGTGTTCCACCGGCTCCACGGCGTCGAGGCGTCCGTCCTCGATTCCGGCGAGGGCGCCGAGCAGGGCCGCCTTGCCACCCGGGCCCGCGCACAGGTCGAGCCAGCGGCCCGCGTCCGGACCGTCCAAGGGTGCCAGCGACAGCGCCCGGGCGACGAGCTGACTGCCCTCGTCCTGCACTCCTGCGAGCCCCTCACGGACGGCGTCGAGCAGCCCCGGGTCGCCGCCGTCCAGATAGACCGCGTACGGCGAGTAGCGCCCCACCTCGCCGCCGGTGGCGAGCGCGAGTTCCTCCGACGAGATCTCCCCCGGGCGGGCGACGAGATGCACCACCGGCCGGGCGTCGTCGGCGATGAGGACGTCCTCGAGTTCGCCGGCGTCGGCACCGAGCGCGTCGGCGAACACCTGCGCGATCCACGTGGGATGCGCGTGCTCGAACGCCAGCCGCCCCACCGGGTCGGCCGGGGCGAGGCGCTCCACCCATTCCGCTTCGGACCGCTCCGACACCCGGCGCAGCACGGCGTTGACGAAGCCCGCCTTCCCCGGACCGGCCTCCGCGCGCACGAGATCGACGGAGGTGGCGACGGCGGCGTGCGGGGCGACGCGGGTGCGCAGCAGCTGGTAGGCGCCCAGCTGGAGGACGTCGAGGAGCGGTCCGTCGATCTCGGCGATCGGCCTGCCGGCGCAGTCGGCGATCACGGCGTCGAGGAGCCCACGGGCGCGGGCGGCGCCGTAGGCCAATTCCGTGGCGAGGGCCGCGTCACGTCCGTCCAGGCGCCGCTCACGCAGCAGCCCGGGCAGCACGAGATTGGCGTAGGCGTCGCGTTCCCGGACGGCGCGCAGCACGTCCCTCGCGGCGAGCCGCGGCTGGTCGAGACCGGACTGCGACGCGTCGGGCCGGCGGGCCTGTCTGGGACGGTTGTTGCGGGCCCCCGAGCCGGACTGGCCGCGACGTGCAGGCCTTCTGGATTCGCTCACTGTGCCCGTACCTCCGCGTCGAGTCGTGCGCCTCGCGCCCAGTCCAGGGCGGCCATCTGTTTCTTGCCCTGCGGCTGGATGCGGTCGAGCCGCACCGCCACCGTGGACGTGCCGATCAGGAATCCGGCCTTGGTCACCGAGATCTCCCCCGGCTCCAGTCGCTCCTCTGTCGGAGTGACCGGACCGACCTTGACGCGCAGATCGCCGATCATGGTCCAGGCGCCGGGCGCGGGGGTCACCGAGCGGACGTGCCGGTCAACCACGGCAGCTGTTCTGTCCCAACGGATCCGGGCCGCCTCGACGCTCACCTTGGGCGCATGCGACACCCCGTCGGCCGACTGCGGGACCGCGGTGATCGCGCCGTCCTCGATCCCGTCGAGAACCGACTCCAGGAGGACCGCACCGCTGTCGGCCAGGCGCCCCAGCAGATCCCCGGCGGTATCGGTATCACGGATCCTCTCGGTGACCACCCCGTAGACCGGCCCGGTGTCCATCCCCGCCTCGAGCCGGAACGCACTCGCGCCGGTCATGTCGTCGCCCGCACCGATCGCGGCCTGCACGGGGGCTGCCCCGCGCCACGCCGGCAACAGCGAGAAGTGCAGGTTCACCCAGCCGTGGGCCGGGATGTCGAGGACCTTCTGCGGCAGCAGCGCCCCATAGGCGACGACGGGCGCGCAGTCGGGTGCGAGGTCGGCGAGACGCGCCAGGAAGTCCGGCTCCGAGGGCCGCTCGGGAGTCAGCACCTCGATGCCGTGGGAGTCGGCGAGTTCACCGATCGGTGAACGGACCACCTTGCGTCCGCGGCCTGCGACCGCGTCCGGGCGGGTGATCACCGCCACGACGTCGTGGCGCGGCGAACGAATCAGGCGTTCGAGCGAGGGAACAGCGGGCTCGGGGGTTCCGGCGAAGACTATGCGCACGTCGGCGACCCACACGACGGACGGTGGACCGCTGCGCGGGCCGAAACGATACTCACGAAGAAAGCTCCCCTTTGATCGACGATGTGCCGACCAGTCTAGGGAGTCGACCCCGGGCCATAACACTCGGCGAACTGTCGTCGCCGCCCTGCAGGGCGTGAGCGATTCCGACGCCGAACACCTCGCGGCCGCATTCGACATCAAGTCCGTGAAGGACCTCGGCACCAACAAGTACTTCCTGTGGGCGCAGGCGGTCACGAAACTGGCGGAGTAGCGCACACACGCGGAGGCGGGGAGCCGTGCAGCACACGGGCTCCCCGCCTCATTCGTGTGGGTCTATCTGTTGCTGTCGAGAATCACCTGCGGAATACCCGCACCGACCGGGACGAACTCGCAACGAGCCAGCGGAGCCGCGTCCGGGTCGAGCGCCGCCCGGACGAGGTCGAGCGCGAACGGATCGTAGGGCGCCTGAAAATGTCCGGTGCCGTCCTGGGGGCATCGATCCTGGATCAGGATGTTGTCGGCCCCGGCGCCGTGGAGCGCCATGTTCGTGTACGGCTGGATCATCTCGTCGTACCGAGACCCGATCGTCGTGTACGCGACACCGGGCACGGTGTCACCGCCCGCGTTGAGGGCGTTCATGAACGGCGAGCCCTGCATCTGCTGGCTGACGGCCACCGATGTCACCGTGCGGGCGAAGTCCGGTCCGCCGGGAAGCGCCTGGACGATCGGAACGAGGCCGTACATCACTCCCCCGTAGCTGGGCGACGCCAGCCCGACCCAGTGGTCGACGAACGGGGCGCCGCCGAGCTTGTTGACGTAGTACCGCGTGACGTTCGCACCCTGCGAGTACCCGACCGTGTCGACCTTGTCGGCGCCGGTCGCGTTGCGGACCCGGTCGACGAATCGGCCGAACTCCTCCGCGCTCGCGACGATGTCCTCGGTGCCGTACGTATCGGCGCCCGGCGCTCCGCCGTAGTTGAGCGCGAACACGCAGTAGCCGTCGGCGGCGAGCATCGGCGACAGGGCGGCCCAGTCCGCGTAGGCGCTGGCGTCGGTGCCGTGTGCGAGCACCACCGGCTCGGGGTGGTCCGTGGAAGGTGTGCAGGAGAAGTCGTTCGATCCCGCGGGTGCGCTGCCCGGGTGCTCGTGCGCATACGCGGCGGCGGCACTACGGCCGGTCTGGGGAAGCCCGGCCGTGGCGGGCACGACGGGTTGGGGCGGTGAGGAGTCGTCCGCATGGGCGGTGGACACTGCGCCGGACATCAGCAGGACGACACCCGCGACGACCGCACCGGCACCCCGAAATCTCATGATCTCTCCCGACTTCGCAGTGACATTTCTGTGAACCTTCCCAGAATGTGCACGCGCTGTCGCGTCGAGGCGGCGGGCCCGCGGTGAACCGCGACGCCCTACGAGTCGGTGTCAGCCTTGCCGGCTTCGCTCTGATCGTCTTCCGCGAGAAGGCGATACATCGCGCGACGCGCCTCGGTGAGAATTTCGCCGGCACGCCGAACCTGTTCGTCGTCACCGACGGCGGCGACCTGCCCCGCGGCACCCATCAGCAGCCCGATCAGGCCCCGCAGGTCCTCGGCGGGCCTGCCGACACTCTCCCGCACGTCGTCCCACGGGGTGCCGAGTTCGGTCTTGTTCGCTTCGACGAAGGCCTTGCCCTCGTCCGTCAGGCGTGCGGTCTTGCGGCCCGCCACCTTCTCGATCAGTACCAGACCCTCGTCCTCGAGTTGTGACAGCGCGGGGTAGATCGAACCCGGACTGGGCTTCCACACCCCGTCGCTGCGTTCGACGATCTGCTGAATCAACTCGTAGCCGTGCATCGGCTCCTCGGTGAGCAGCAGCAGGATCGCGGAGCGGACATCGCCGCGCCGTCCCCTGCCACCGCGTCCGCGTCCGCGGCCGAAGTGCATTCCCGGGCCGAACCCGGGATCACCCTCGGGCCCGAAGCGGCCTCGCCGGTGTCCGTGACGGTGGGGCCCCTCGGGCCGTCCCGTCCGCTCGCGCGCGAATCGGTCCCGTCGGGGACCTCTGTGTTCGAAATGGAAGTTTTCCATCATCAGCCTCCTTCTGTATCGCTGATGCATCAACGATATATCGGCAATAGACACTCGGCAAGGTCCTTTTCTGTGACGGTGGTCAAGTCGCCCCCGGACTCGCGGGCGCTGCGCCGGCCGAGTCCGGAGGCGTTCGCGCTCAGTCGGCGGCGGCGCCGAACCACTCGTGCAGCCGGCCGACCAGATCCTGCTGGTCGTCACCGACCCACGCCACATGCCCGTCCGGTCGCAGCAGCGCTGCGGGCACGTCGAGTTCCTCGCTGACGTCGACGACGTGGTCGACCCGGTCCGCCCAGCCCGTCACCGACAGCCGGCCGGTCTGGTCGAGCAGTAAGCCGCGGCCGTCGTGCATCAGCTCGTAGAGTCGTCCCCGCTTCAGCCCCACGTCCCGTAGGCGCCGGCCGAGCAGTTCATGCCCCTCGCCGAAGTCGTAGCGGACCCCGATCGCGATGATCTTCTCGGTCAGGTACCGGTTCACGTTCTCGAAATCCATCAGTTCCGACACCAGCCGGCGCACCGCCTGGGGCCCCGGATCGAGGGACATCAGCTCCATCTGGGCGCGGGTATTGGTCAGCACGTCGGCGGCGACCGGGTGCCGTTCGGTGTGGTAGCTGTCCAACAGCCCCTCCGGCGCCCAGCCACCGACCTCGGCTGCCAGTTTCCAACCGAGGTTGAACGCATCCTGGATACCGAGGTTCAGCCCCTGACCGCCGACCGGCGGGTGGATGTGCGCCGCGTCGCCGGCCAGCAGCACCCGGCGGACCCGGTACCGCTCGGCCTGCCGGGTGGCGTCGCCGAAGCGGGACAGCCACCGCGGCGAGTGCACGCCGAAGTCGGTGCCCGCGGTTGCCCGCAGCTGCTGCTTCAACTCGTCCAGGGTCGGCGCGACCGTGCGGTCCTCAGCCACCCCTGCGGCGGGGACGCCGATGCGGTACACCCCGTCCTGGAGCGGCATGGCGCCGAACCGGAGCTGGGTCTTGCGGACCTCGGCCACCACGGCGTCCAGCGTCTCCTGCGGCGCGGTCAGCTCCACCTCGCCCAGCAGTGTGTCGACTCTGCTGGGCTCGCCGGGGAAATCGACGCCGAGCAGCTTGCGCACCGTGCTGCGGCCGCCGTCGCAGCCGACGAGGTAGCGCGAGCGCAGCTGGGTGCCGTCGGCCAGCAGGGCGGTCACCCCGTGTTCGTCCTGATTCAGGCCGACCAGTTCGCAGCCGCGCCGTATCTCGACGCCGACTTCGGTGGCGTGCTCGGTCAACAGTCGCTCAGTGGTGGTCTGCGGGATGCCGAGAACGTACGGATGTGCGGTGTCCAGCCGCTCGGGTGCCGGCTTTCTGATGCCGGCGAAGAAGCCACCGAGCGGGTACTGCGTACCGAGCGCGAGGAACCGCTCCAGCAGACCGCGCTGGTCCATCACCTCGATGCTGCGCGCGTGCAGGCCCAGCGAACGGACAACCCTCGTCGGCTCCGCCTCCTTCTCCACCACGAGCACCTGCACGCCGTGCAACCGCAACTCGCAGGCCAGCATCAGCCCGGTCGGTCCGCTGCCTGCAACGATCACGTCGATCATGAAACCCCCACACGTATGCCGCGAATACTGATTTCCGCTGGTCCTGACTTCGGTGGGAGATTCTGCGGCACGACCCGGGTCTTGCCGCAAGGCCCCCGGTGCGTTATATGTTGAGAGTGGCAGGGAGTGCATAACCTCCTTGCCATTCCTTTGTCACCCCCGGGGTGGAGCTAGCCGATCCGAATGGGGTCGATCTGGACCCGGGCAGGCTGCGAGTCCTTGCGCGCACTACGCACCGACTGCGCCTCTCCGAGCGCTTTGGCCAGTGGTTTCCCCTCGCCCCGCGGCACCCGGATCAGCATGCGCTCCACGTCCGCCGGCTCGGGCGCGTCGCCGGAGAACGGCAGCCGCTCCCCGGCAGGCAACTCGACCGGGCCGAGCAATTCCGCATTCGCCGGCAGATCGGCGAGGTCCAGGAGGTCGGCGATCGCCTTCGCACTGCCGTCGATCGCCGCAAGGTGGATGGCGGGCGGAAATCCGACTTCCGCTCGCTCCTCGTACTGCGCACGGGCGTGACCGACCGGATCCCAGCGAACCAGCGCCTGCACGGTCGGAATCCCCGAATCGGCGACCACGACCACCTGACCGCCCTCGGCGAACGGCCGCACGAGTGACGATGCCGTCATCCATCGCCGCAGCGTCTCCTCCGCGGCGCGCAGGTCGGGACGGCCCAGCAGCGCCCAGCCGTCGAGCAGCAACGCCGCGCCATAGCCGCCCGGCATCACCGGTTCGGCCCCGACCGTCGACACCACGAGGGTGGGACCCTGCTTCACCTCGTCCACGACGTCCGTGCCCCCCGACATCCGGACGGCAACCCCGGGAAACGCGCGACCCAGTTCCTCGGCGGTCCGTCCGGCACCGACCACGACGGCCCGCAGCGCCTTCGCTCCACACGCGTGGCAGCGGTGTGCGGCGTCGGCGACGCCACACCATCGGCACGCGGGGGTCCCCGCCCCGTCCGGGCCGGCCGCGGACGGCAGCGCGAGAGGTCCGTTGCATCGCCGGCATCGCGCGGGCGCCCGGCACTTGCCGCACGCGAGGCTGGGCACGTAGCCGCGCCGGGGCACCTGGACGAGCACTCCCCGGCCGGCGCCGAGCGCCTCCCGGGCAGCCGCGAACGCGATCGCGGGCAACCGGGCGGCGCGTGCACCGGGATCGCGGGCCAGGGCGTGGTCACTGTCCGCGAGTGCGGTGATCTTCGGGGCGGCCGCCCGCACCGAGTCCCGGGAGGCCACGAGGTCGTGCGCCCACCCCGAATCGACCAGGGCCTGCGCCTCCGCGGTTCGCGCGTGTCCGGCCAGCACCACCGCG
This sequence comes from Rhodococcus sp. IEGM 1307, assembly GCF_030056915.1. Classification (NCBI taxonomy): domain Bacteria; kingdom Bacillati; phylum Actinomycetota; class Actinomycetes; order Mycobacteriales; family Nocardiaceae; genus Rhodococcus; species Rhodococcus sp. IEGM 1307. The sequence goes on along the minus strand of NZ_JASHKW010000006.1, from coordinate 59,798 downwards.
CAGCCACTGGCGTACGCGCGGAGCAGCGCCACCTCGCGGGCGTGCGGATAGGGTGCGCGCGGCTCGGAATGGTTGTCGTCCCCGTCGTCCCAGACCACGATCAGCCCGGTGCGCGGAGTCGGCGCGAACACCGAACTCCGGGTCCCGACGACGACCTTGGCCGTCCCGCGCAGCGCAGCCAGCCAACGCCGGTACCGCAGCGCCGGGCCGAGACCGGCGGCGAGTCCGACGACCGCGTCCTTGCCCAGGAGCTTTTCCACCGCCGCGACCACACGGTCGAGATCACGCTGATCGGGCACGACGACGACGGTGCTCGCCCCGGTGGCGGCAACGAGCCCCGACAGTTCCGCGAGACGCGCAGGCCAGTCCTCGCCGGGGAGCGCCTGCCAGACCGCGCGCGGGGCACGCTCCCCCGACAGTGCGGTCAGGAATGCGCCGCCGTGCACGTACCGGTCCCACGCCTCGGTCTCGATTGCGGTGTCCGGCACCTCGGGGGGATCGGACGCGGCCTCGGACTCCGCCCGCGCGTGCCTCGGCGGGATCGCGAGCCGCAGGACGTCCGCGCGGGTTCCGGCGTATCGGCCGGCGACGAGGTCGACCACCCGGGTGATCTCCTCGGTCAGGACCCGCTCGGGCGAGATCACCCGTTCGAGCCAGCCGAAACGGCCCTGATGGTCGCTCGTCGCGTTCCGGGAGACGACGAACCCGTCGACGAGACGCCCGGCGAACCGGATGCGCACCCGGACCCCGGGCCGCGCCTGCTCGTCGAGGTCCTGCGGAACGAGGTAGTCGAATTCGCGGTCGAGGTGGGCAAGCGGAAGCAGCGGCAGCACCCGGGCAACCGGATCTACTTCTGCCGCAACCTTTTCCGCGCTCACGCGACGGCCCCTACCGGAGCGGCGCCCGTCGCGCCGTGACTACCGATCAGAGGCCTGCGGCTGCCCGCAGCTTCTCCGCCCGGTCGATGCTCTCCCACGGGAGGTCGATGTCGGTGCGACCGAAGTGGCCGTAGGCCGCGGTCTGCGCGTAGATCGGACGCAGCAGGTCGAGGTCGCGGATGATGGCGCCGGGCCGCAGGTCGAACGTTTCGGTGATGGCCTGCTGGATCCGCGCCGGATCCGTCTTCTCGGTACCGAACGTCTCGACGAACAGACCCACCGGCGCCGCCTTGCCGATCGCGTACGCCACCTGAACCTCGATCCGGTCCGCGAGGCCCGCCGCGACCGCGTTCTTGGCCACCCAGCGCATGGCGTAGGCCGCCGACCGGTCGACCTTCGAGGGGTCCTTGCCGGAGAACGCGCCGCCGCCGTGGCGGGCCATGCCGCCGTAGGTGTCGACGATGATCTTGCGACCCGTCAGGCCGGCGTCACCCATCGGGCCGCCGAGCACGAACTTGCCGGTGGGGTTGACGAGCAGACGGATGTTCGAGACGTCGAGTTCGGGCATGTCGATCTCGGCGAGAACCGATCCGAGAACCTTCTCCCGCAGATCCGGGGTGAGCAGGTTGTCGAGGTCGATATCGGCGGCGTGCTGCGTCGAGATGACCACGGTGTCGAGGCGAACCGCCTTGTCACCGTCGTATTCGATGGTGACCTGGGTCTTGCCGTCCGGGCGCAGGTACGGCAGGACACCGGACTTGCGGACCTCGGTGAGACGCCGCGACAGGCGGTGCGCCAGCGCGATCGGCAGCGGCATCAGTTCCGGGGTGTCGGTGGTCGCGAACCCGAACATCAGTCCCTGGTCGCCGGCGCCCTGACGGTCGATCTCGTCGTCGCTCAGTTCGCCGGTGCGGACCTCGTGCGAGTGGTCGACGCCCTGGGCGATCTCCGGGGACTGTGCACCGATCGCGACGTTGACGCCGCAGGAGTTGCCGTCGAATCCCTTGGCCGAGGAGTCGTACCCGATCTCGAGCACGGTGTCGCGCACGATCTTGGGGATGTCGGCGTAGGCGGTGGTCGTGACCTCACCGGCGACGTGGACCTGTCCGGTGGTCACCAGGGTCTCGACGGCGACGCGGGCGCGCGGGTCGTCGGTGAGGAGCGCGTCGAGGATGGAGTCGCTGATCGCATCACAAATCTTGTCCGGGTGCCCCTCGGTCACAGACTCACTGGTGAATAGCCGACTACCGGACTGGCTCACAGAATTCCCTCTCGACAGTTGTCCTGAACAGCACGTGAAAACAGCTTAGCTGCGTAATACCGCGAACGACCCTAGCGCCACCCCGGCGGGAGTGACACCTTTCGAATCACCGAAACTCTGCCGGATGTGCCGTCAGAGTGTTCGGAACAGCTGGTCGACGGCGTCGAGTACCCGGCTGGCCATCAACGCCTTCGATCCGTGCTCGAGCGCAGACTCGGAACCGTCGGCTCCGAGCAGCCACCCGTCGTTGTGGTCGACCTCGAACGCCTTGCCCTCGCCGACCGCGTTGACGACGAGGAGGTCGCAGCCCTTACGCGCGAGCTTGGCCCTCGCGTAGGTGAGGACGTCGCCGTCGGCGTCGCCCGTCTCGGCCGCGAATCCGACGATCACGGTCTTGGACGGGATCTCGCCGTCCCGCCGGGACTGCACCAGCCCGGCGAGGATGTCCTCGTTCTTGGTGAGTGCGATCGAGTCGGGCTCGCCCGCACCCTTCTTGATCTTGCTCGCCACCATCGTCGACGGCCGGAAGTCGGCCACCGCCGCGGCCATGATCACGGCGTCGAATCCGGGCGCGTGCTTGCCGACCGCGACCCGCATGTCTTCCGCCGTGCGGACGTGCACCATGTCGACGGCGGCCGGGTCGGCGAGGCCGGCGGTGTAGCCGGAGACGAGGGTGACCTCGGCCCCGCGCTGCACGGCGAGCCGGGCGATGGCGTATCCCTGCTTGCCCGAACTGCGGTTACCGAGGAACCGCACCGGATCGAGCGGTTCGCGGGTGCCGCCCGCGGACACGAGGATCCGCCGGCCCTCGAGATCACGGGGCAGGGCGTCGGGACGCTCCACCAGCAACGACGCCAACCCGACGATCTCGTCGGGTTCCGGCAGCCGGCCGGCGCCGGTGTCCTTGCCGGTGAGGCGGCCGGATGCGGGTTCGATGACGGTCACGCCGCGTGCGCGCAGCGTGGCGACGTTGGCGACGGTGGCCGGGTGTTCCCACATCTCCGTGTGCATCGCGGGAGCGAACACCACGGGACATCGTGCGGTGAGCAGCGTCGCGGTGAGGAGGTCGTCCGCGCGTCCCGCCACGGCCCGCGCCATGAGGTCGGCGGTGGCGGGCGCGATGACGACGAGGTCCGCTTCCTGCCCGAGACGGACGTGCGGAACCTGCGGAACGTCGGTGAACACACCCGTGTGCACGGGGTTGCCCGACAGCGCCTCGAACGTCGCCTTGCCGACGAACTCGAGCGCGGACTCCGTCGGGATGACCCGCACGTGGTGACCGGCCTCCGTGAAGGCCCGGATGACGGCACAACTCTTGTACGCGGCGATGCCGCCGCCGACACCGACGACGATCCGCTTGCGGGCTGCCCCCGCCAGAACCGGTTCCGGTGAATCCGTCACGTGCCCGGTGCCCGGGCCCGCTGCCTGTTCAGGCACGGCAGATCCTCCGCTCACTCGCCTTCGGTGTGCTCGAGAAGATCGGAGTGGATCTCACGCAGCGCGATCGACAGCGGCTTCTCCTGCAGGCCCGGCTCGACGAGGGGGCCGACGTACTCGAGGATGCCGTCACCGAGCTGGTTGTAGTAATCGTTGATCTGACGCGCACGCTTGGCCGCGTAGATCACCAGCGCGTACTTCGACGACGTGCGGGCGAGAAGCTCGTCGATCGGAGGATTGGTGATGCCGAGCGGGGTGTCGTAAGCCGGCAGGGCGCCGTGGCTGGGAGTTGCGGACGCTACTGCGGGGGTGCTGCTCACTCGGTATCTCCTGAAATAGTTCTGGCTAGTTGATGTGAGATCTAGTGGGTCGACTCGGACTGTTCCGGTCGTCCAACCAACAAGGTTACCAACTCGTCGCACGATCGGCTGACATCCTCGTTCACGATGACCTCGTCGAACTCGTCCTGCGCCTCCAGCTCGACTCTCGCGGTCGCGAGACGCCGCTCCACCACCTCGGCGGATTCGGTGCCCCGGCCGGTCAATCTCTCGACCAGCACGTCCCAGCTCGGGGGCGCCATGAAGACGAGCAGAGCCTCCGGCATCGCGGCGCGGACGGCCCGCGCACCGGCGAGATCGACCTCGACCAGCACCGGTTTGCCCTGCTCGATGGCCCGGCGTACGGGTGCGGCCGGGGTTCCCGACAGCTGGAGTCCGCCGTGGATCTCGGCCCATTCGAGCAGCTCACCGGATTCGATCATCCGCTGGAACTCGTCGCGAGAGGTGAACCGGTAGTCCTTGCCGTCCACCTCGCCCGGGCGTGGGTCGCGCGTCGTCGCGGACACGCTGAAGACGAGCTCCGGCATCCGTTCACGCAGGAGTCGCACCACGCTGGACTTACCGACGGCCGAGGGGCCGGCCAGAACTACCAGCCGACCCCTCCGCACTGCGGTCTTGCTCTCTGACACTTGTGCGTCAGCTACCACTGTCGTGCTCAGGCCTCGAAGTCGAACCTGGCGAGCAGGGCCTTCCGCTGCCGATCGCCGAGGCCACGGAGGCGACGGGTCGGAGCGATCTCCAGCTCGGTCATGATCTCCTGCGCCTTGACCTTGCCCACCTTGGGCAGCGCCTCGAGCAGTGCCGACACCTTCATCTTGCCCAGGATCTCGTCGTCCTCGGCGTCCTTGAGAACCTGCTTGAGGTCGGTGCCACCACGCTTCAGGCGCTCCTTGAGCTCAGCCCTGGCCTTGCGGGCAGCAGCTGCCTTCTCCAAAGCAGCAGCGCGCTGCTCATCAGTCAACTGGGGAAGGGCCACGGTTCCTCCGTCTCGTCGTTGGCAAATAGTCCAAACCACTGGATAACCAGCAGCGATAGCGACCGTACTCACGCCCGGCGCCGATTGCGAACCCACCCCCCGAGGTCAGAGCCGGATTCGGGTGGGCTATGAGAGTGCGGACTCGATCTCGTCGCGGACCTTCACGGCCGCCTCACGCAGTGCCGTCACCGACGGTCCGGCACGGAGAACACCACGAGAACTGTTCGGCAACAACAGTTTTCGAGAATCGGGAAAAATGTCGGCGAGGTCACCGGGAGTCGCGCCCTGGGCGCCGAGACCGGGCGCGAGAATCGGTCCGGAAAAATTCGACAAATCCAGGCCGTGTCCGCGTGTCGCGCCCACCACCAGACCCACCAGACCGGGTTGCGCGTCGTTGTGCCGGACCGCCGCGTCCACCACGGACTGGGCCACGGACGCTCCCCCGGCGGTCTGCGCCGCCTGCAGGTCGCCGCCCTCGGGATTGGACGTCCGGGCCAGCACGAAGAGCCCGCGGCCCTGCTCCGCCGCCAGCGACAGCGCCGGGTCGAGCGCACCGAATCCCAGATACGGCGACACCGTCACCGCATCGGAGGACAGGGCCGACTCCGCACCCAGCCAGGACTGCGCGTACGCCGCCATCGTCGACCCGATGTCCCCGCGCTTGGCATCGGCGACGACGAGCGTCCCTGCCTCTCTGAGGACCGAAATGGTGCGTTCGAGCACCGCGTACCCGGCGGAGCCGTACGCTTCGAAGAACGCCACCTGAGGCTTCACGACGGCCACCTCACCGACGAAGGCCTCCACGCAGATCTCCGCGAACGTCTCCAGCCCCTCGGCGGAGACGGGCAGCCCCCACGCCTCGAGCAGTCCCGGATGCGGATCGATCCCGACGCACAACCGCCCCCGGTGCTCGACCGCCGATGTCAGCCGATGCACCCAGGAGTGGTGGTGATGGTGTCCGCTCACGACGACGCGGAACCGCTCGCGGGAGCCACGACGACGGCGGGCGACCGCAGCCGCTCGTGCAGCGCCTGGAGCGACTGGACACCGATGTCGCCGCGAATCGCGGCCTCGATGCCCTGCACCGCGGCGGACGCACCCTGCACGGTGGTGACGCACGGGATGTTCATGGCGACGGCCGCGCTGCGGATCTCGTAACCGTCGACGCGCGGTCCGGAGTTGCCGTACGGCGTGTTGATCACCATGTCGACCTCGCCGTCGCGGATCATCTCGACGATGGTGCGCTCACCCTCCTCCAGCTTCTCGCCGGAGTGCTTGTGCACCTCCTGGCAGGTGATCCCGTTCCGGCGGAGAACCGCCGCGGTGCCCTCGGTGGCCAGGATCCGGAAACCCAGGTCGGCGAGCCGCTTGACCGGGAAGATCAGCGATCGCTTGTCCTTGTTGGCGACGGAGACGAACACTGACCCCGACGTGGGCAGCGAGCCGTACGCGGCCGTCTGGCTCTTCGCGAACGCGGTGCCGAAGTCGGCGTCGATGCCCATGACCTCGCCGGTCGACTTCATCTCCGGGCTCAGCAGGGTGTCGATGCCGGTGCCGTCGGCGCGCCGGAACCGGTTGAACGGCAGCACGGCCTCCTTGACGGCGACGGGTGCGTCCGCCGGGGTCGAGCCGCCGTCGCCGGTGGCCGGGAGCACACCGCTCGCACGCAGATCGGCGATGGACTCGCCCAGCATGACGCGGGCGCACGCCTTGGCGAGCTGCACCGCCGTCGCCTTCGACACGAACGGCACGGTGCGGCTGGCGCGGGGGTTGGCCTCGAGGACGTAGAGGATGTCGTCCTTCAGGGCGTACTGGACGTTGAGCAGGCCCTTGACGCCGATGCCCTTGGCGAGCGCCTCCGTGGAGCGGCGGACGTTCTCGAGGTCGGCGCGGCCGAGGGTGATCGGCGGCAACGCACAGGCCGAGTCGCCCGAGTGGATGCCGGCCTCCTCGATGTGCTCCATCACACCGCCGAGGTACACCTCGGAGCCGTCGCAGAGCGCGTCGACGTCGATCTCGATGGCGTCTTCCAGGAACCGGTCGACCAGGACGGGCCGATCGTCGGAGATCTCGGTGGCGCGGGAGATGTAGCTCTCCAGCGATGCCTCGTCGTAGACGATTTCCATGCCGCGGCCACCGAGGACGTACGACGGGCGCACCAGCACCGGGTACCCGATGCCGGCCGCGATCTCGCGGGCCCCGGCGAACGTGGTGGCGGTGCCGAACTTGGGAGCGGGCAGACCGGCCTCGACCAGCACCTTGCCGAACTCGCCGCGATCCTCCGCGAGGTCGATCGCCTCAGGGCTGGTGCCGACGATCGGCACGCCCGCGGCCTTCAGCCGCTTCGCCAGACCCAGCGGGGTCTGTCCGCCGAGCTGCACGATCACGCCGGCGACGGTGCCCGACAGCGTCTCGGCCCGGTACACCTCGAGCACGTCCTCGAACGTGAGCGGCTCGAAGTACAGGCGGTCGGCGGTGTCGTAGTCGGTGGAGACGGTCTCCGGGTTGCAGTTGACCATCACCGTCTCGTAGCCGGCCTCCGACAGCGTCAGTGCGGCGTGGACGCAGGAGTAGTCGAACTCGATGCCCTGACCGATGCGGTTCGGTCCGGAACCGAGGATCAGGACCTTCGGACGCTCGGTCTGCGGGGCCACCTCGGACTCGGCCGCCGGGTCGAGTTCGTACGTGGAGTAGTGGTACGGCGTCTTTGCCTCGAACTCGGCGGCGCAGGTGTCGACCGTCTTGTACACGGGGTGGACGTTCCACTGCTCACGCAGCGCCCGGACGGCGTCCTCGCCGCCGATCTCGGGGCGCAGGGCCGCGATCTGCCGATCCGACAGGCCGTGGTGCTTGGCGCGGCGCAGTACCCGCTCGGTCACCTCGGGCGCCTCGCGCAGCGTGTCGCCGAGCTCGTGGATCTGCAGGATCTGGTCGAGGAACCACGGGTCGATCTTCGTGGCGTCGAACAGCTGCTCGACGGTGGCGCCGAGAGCGAACGCCTTCTCGAGGCCGTACACGCGGCCGTCGCGGGGGATGCTCAGTTCCGCCAGGAGGCTGTCCAGGTCGGTGGCCTCCACGTCGGGTCCGGTCCAGTACCCGGCCCGCTTGGTCTCCAGCGAGCGCAGCACCTTGCCGAACGCCTCGGTGAAGTTGCGGCCGATCGACATGGCCTCACCGACCGACTTCATCGTCGTGGTGAGGGTGTCGTCGGCGCCGGGGAACTTCTCGAACGCGAACCGCGGCGCCTTGACGACGACGTAGTCGAGGGTCGGCTCGAAGCACGCCGGGGTTTCCTTGGTGATGTCGTTGACGATCTCGTCCAGCGTGTAGCCGATCGCGAGCTTCGCGGCGATCTTCGCGATCGGGAAGCCGGTCGCCTTGGAGGCGAGTGCACTGGACCGCGACACGCGCGGGTTCATCTCGATGACGACGAGGCGTCCGTCGGTGGGATCCATGGCGAACTGAATGTTGCAGCCGCCGGTGTCGACGCCGACCTCGCGGAGAATGTCGATCGAGAGGTCGCGCATCGCCTGGTACTCACGGTCCGTGAGCGTCATGGCGGGGGCGACGGTGATCGAGTCGCCGGTGTGCACGCCGACGGGGTCGACGTTCTCGATCGAGCACACGATCACGACGTTGTCGCGGCCGTCGCGCATCAGCTCGAGCTCGTATTCCTTCCACCCGAGGATCGACTCCTCGATCAGCACGTTGGCCGTGGGTGACGCGGCGAGACCGCCGCCGGCGATCCGCGTCAGGTCCTCGTCGTCGTAGGCCATGCCGGAGCCGAGGCCGCCCATTGTGAACGACGGCCGCACCACGACGGGGAAGCCCAGTTCAGCGACGGTGTCGCGGACCTCGTCCATCGTGTAGCAGACACGGGAGCGCGCGGACTCGCCGCCGACCTTGGCGACGATGTCCTTGAACTTCTGCCGGTCCTCGCCGCGCTGGATGGCGTCGAAGTCGGCACCGATCAGCTCGACGTCGTACTTCTCGAGGATGCCCTGCTCGTGCAGCGCCACCGCGGTGTTGAGGGCCGTCTGGCCGCCGAGCGTCGCGAGGACGGCGTCGATCGGGTGGCCCTTCTCCGCCTCGAGGGCGATGACCTTCTCGACGAATTCGGCGGTGATCGGCTCCACGTACGTGGCGTCCGCGAACTCGGGGTCGGTCATGATCGTGGCCGGGTTGGAGTTGACGAGGCTGACCCGCAGGCCCTCCTCGCGCAGCACCCGGCAGGCCTGGGTTCCGGAGTAGTCGAACTCACAGGCCTGGCCGATGACGATCGGCCCGGAGCCGATCACCAGGATGTGGGAGAGATCTGTACGGCGTGGCATTAGTTCTTGACTCCCTCGAGCAGGCTGGTGAAGCGGTCGAACAGGTACGCGGCGTCGTGCGGGCCCGCCGCGGCCTCGGGGTGGTACTGCACCGAGAACGCGGATCCGTCGAGCAGGCGGACCCCCTCGACGGCACCGTCGTTGGCGCAGGTGTGGCTGATCACGGCCTTGCCGAACGGGGTGTCGAACTCCTGCCCGGCCTCGCCCTCGAGCGCGAACCCGTGGTTCTGCGCGGTGATCGCGATGCGTCCCGTCTCGTGTTCGACGACCGGGATGTTGATGCCTCGGTGACCGAACTTCATCTTGTAGGTGCCGAGACCGAGAGCCCGCCCGAGGATCTGGTTGCCGAAGCAGATGCCGAACAGGGGCAGGCCCTGCCCGATGACTTCCTTGGTGAGGTGCACGGCGCCGTCGGCGGTCGCCGGGTCGCCGGGACCGTTGGAGAGGAAGACGCCGTCGGCCTTCAGGTCGAGGATCTGCTCGAGCGTCGCGTTGGACGGGAGCACGTGCACCCGGATGCCGCGCTCGGCGAACATGCGCGGGGTGTTGGTCTTGATGCCGAGGTCGATCGCCGCGACGGTGAAGCGCGCGTCTCCCCCGGTCGGCTCGACGACGTACCCGCTGGTGGTGCTGACCTCGCCGGCGAGATCCGCGCCGAGCATCGACGGCTGGCTCTTCACCCGGTCGAGCAGCACGTCGGTCTCGGCCAGTGCGTCGCCGGAGAACACCCCGGCGCGCATCGAGCCGCGGGTGCGCAGGTGGCGGACCAGTGCGCGAGTGTCGATGCCGGCGATCCCGACGACCCCCTGCTTCACGAGCTCATCCTGCAGGGACCCGGTGGCGCGCCAGCTGGAGGTGCGGCGGGCGGGGTCGCGGACGACGTACCCGGCCACCCAGATCTTCGCCTCGGCGCTGCTGCCGGTGGGGCCGACGGACTCGTCGTCCTCGTCGTTCCATCCCGTGTTGCCGATCTGCGGCGCGGTGGCCACGACGATCTGGCGGTGGTAACTGGGGTCGGTGAGGGTCTCCTGGTAGCCGGTCATGCCGGTGCTGAAGACGGCCTCACCGAGGGTCTGGCCGACGGCACCGAACGTGGTGCCCCGGAATGCCCGTCCGTCCTCGAGGACCAGTACTGCAGAGTCGGTGTCGTAGCCGCTCATGCGTTCTCTCCGTTCTGCTCGACCTCACCAGAGCTCGCCGCATTCGCTGAATCTTCACTGTCTGTCTTGCCGTCCGGCTCCCCTGCGCCGACCCAGGCGGGGTACACGGACTTGTCGTCGCTCCGGAAACCGGTGTCGATCTCGGTGCCCGTCGGCAGTTCCCACCGGATCACGAGGACGCCGTCCTTGCTCATGACCTTGCCCGCAAGACCGCGCTCGGTGCGCACGGCGCGGACCGCGTCCTGCGGAATCCAGATCGCCGACGCCCCGTCACGTTCGAGCAGGATCCCGGCCGCGTAGCGGGAGATCTCTCCCGTCGCCCGGAAACCGAGGTCGCCGACCGCGATCCGGTCCTGCCAGCTCGGGGCCAGGGTGCTGCCCACATACAGTCCGGTGGCCGGGGCGATCGTCTGCTCGCCGAGGTGCGCGGGCACGGCGGGAAGCTGCCCGACCCGGTCGGCCTGACGGCGGGCACGACCGCGCCACCCGATGTACATGAGGAAGATGGCCAGCGCCCAGAACGCGACGAGGCCGACTATCCACAGAATTCTCTCCACCGTCATCCCCTACCGTTCCGCACCGGGACGCGGGCCTGGCCGTCGCTCGCGGTGACCCGGCCACGGAGGATCGTCGTGGTCACCCGCGCCGGCAGCGTCATCGACTCGTACGGCGTGTTGTGGGCGACGCTGGCGAGATCGGGGCCGTGGACCGTCCATTCGGCGTCCGGATCGATCAGCACCAGGTTGGCGGGCTCGCCGACCTCGATCGGGCGACCCTGGTCGTCGAGTCCGACGATCTCGGCGGGCCGCTCACTCATCACCCGCGCGACGCCGCGCCAGTCGAGCAGGCCCGTGCGGACCATCGTCTGCGCGACGATCGACAGTGCCGTCTCCAGTCCCAGCATTCCGGGTCGGGCGGCCGCGAACTCGCAGCACTTGTCCTGCTCGGCGTGCGGTGCGTGATCGGTCGCGACGCAGTCGATGATCCCCTCGGCCAGTCCGGCCCGGAGCGCGGCGACGTCGCTCGCCTCCCGCAGGGGCGGATTCACCTTGTTGACGGCGTCGTACGTCTCGAGCCGGGAGTCGTCGAGCAGCAGATGGTGCGGGGTGACCTCGGCGGTGATCGAAATGCCTTGGCCGCGTGCCCACTTCATCAGTTCGACGGTCCCCGCGGTGGAGGCGTGGCAGATGTGCACGCGCGCCCCGGCGTCGCGGGCGAGCAGCGCGTCGCGGGCGACGATCGACTCCTCGGCGGCGCGCGGCCAGCCCGCGAGCCCGAGCCGGGCGGCGGTGGGGCCCTCGTGTGCGACGGCGCCGACGGTGAGCCGCGGCTCCTCCGCGTGCTGCGCGATGAGCACCCCGAGCGAGCTCGAGTACTCGAGCGCCCGGCGCATGATCAGCGGGTCGTAGACGCAGTGGCCGTCGTCCGAGAACATCCGCACCCGGCCGACCCCCGACGCCATCGTGGCCATCTCGGCGAGCTGCTTGCCCTCGAGCCCGACGGTGACGGCGCCGACGGGATGCACGTCGACGAGTCCGACTTCCTGGCCGCGGCGCCACACGTGGTCGGTGACGACCACCGAATCGGCGACCGGGCTGGTGTTGGCCATCGCGAACACCGCGGTGTACCCGCCGAGCGCGGCGGCGGCCGAACCGGAATCGATGGTCTCGGTGTCCTCGCGGCCGGGTTCCCGCAGGTGGGTGTGCAGGTCGACGAAACCGGGGAGCAGGATCTGCCCCGCCGCGTCGATCACGTCGACGTCCGGCCCGCTGTCCTCGCCCGCGTCCGCACCGATCGCGGCGATGACGCCGTCCCCGAGCAGCACGTCGGTGGGTTCGCCCTCGCCGTACAGCAACACGTTCTTGATGAGCACTGTCTCTCCTGTCACTGCACTGTCACTCATCCCGCTACCACTCATCCCGCAACTTCCTCCGCTCCGACCAGCAGCCGGAACAGCACCGCCATCCGCATGTGCACACCGTTGGTCACCTGCTGCAGCACGGCGGTCCTCGTCGAGTCGGCAACCGCCGACGCGATCTCCATGCCGCGCAGCATCGGGCCGGGGTGCAGCACCACCGCGTGGTCGGGAAGCAGCGCGAGCCGCTTCTCCGACAGGCCGTAATTGATCGAGTACTCCCGCTGGGACGGGAAGAATCCGCCGTTCATCCGTTCCGCCTGCACCCGCAGCATGAGGACGGCGTCGAGGCCGGGAAGCTCCGCGTCCAGCGAATGCGCCACCGACACCGGCCAGGTGGACACCCCCACGGGGAGCAACGTGGGCGGCGCGACGAGAACCACCTCGGCGCCGAGCATCGACAGCAGCAGTGCGTTCGACCGCGCCACCCGGCTGTGCAGGATGTCGCCGACGATGGCGATGCGCTTGCCCTCGATGTCGCCGAGACGCTGACGCAGCGTGAGCGCGTCGAGCAGCGCCTGGGTGGGATGTTCGTGGGTACCGTCGCCGGCGTTGATGACCGCCGGCCCGCCGTCGTCCTGATGCCCGGTCCACTTCGCGATCTGGTGGGCCGCACCCGAGGCGGGGTGGCGCACGATCAGGGCGTCGGCGCCGGCCGCGCGCAGTGTCATCGCCGTGTCCCGGAGGGATTCACCCTTGGACACCGACGAACTGGAGGCGCTGACGTTGATGACGTCCGCGCTCATCCACTTCCCGGCGACCTCGAACGACACCCGGGTCCGGGTCGAGTTCTCGAAGAACACGGTCATGACCGTCCGGCCCCGCAGCGTCGGGAGCTTCCGCACCTCACGTCCGAGGAGTGCTTGTTCGAAGCGTTCGGCCTCGTCGAGGAGTTCGACAGCCGATTCCCGTGTCAGGTCCGCGATCGACAACAGGTGCTTCACTTAGCTCTTCCCCCCGGAGATCATGACCGCGTCGCGGCCGTCGTGTTCGCTCAGGAGCACCTTGACGTCCTCGGTGCGGGCGGTGGGCACGTTCTTGCCCACGTAGTCGGCGCGCAGCGGCAGTTCGCGGTGGCCGCGGTCGACGAGGACGGCCAGCTGAACGGCGCGCGGCCGCCCGAGGTCGCGGAGGGCGTCGAGTGCCGAGCGGACGGTGCGGCCGGAGAACAGCACGTCGTCGACGAGCACCACCAGGGTGTTGTCGACGCCGCCCTCGGGCACCGACGTGCGTTCGAGGGGACGGTGCGGTTTGGTGCGCAGGTCGTCGCGGTACAGGGTGATGTCGAGGGAGCCGACCGATGGGCGCACCCCGGAGAATTCTTCGACCTTCGCGGCGAGGCGGGCGGCGAGCGTCGTGCCCCGGGTGGGGATGCCGATCAGGACGACCCGCGGCGCGTCACCGTCGGCGGCGTCCAGCGCGGTCTTCTCGATGATCTGGTGCGCGATTCGCGCAATGGTCCGTCCCACATCGGCCGCGGACAGCAGCTCGCGTGCGGGTTCGACGGACGGAGACGACTCTGGTGTTGAATCCGCCGGTTCCCCGGCGGGGCGAGACCCTTCGGGCACGCGCATACAACGACCTCCTTCTCCGCCTCACTGGACGGATCGTTAAAGGATGCCTGACGCGGACAGCTTATCAGCGCGTCGACTGCGCCAGGCCCGGACCCCTGACCTGCGGGCCCGCAGTCGCGGGCCCGCAGCGGGACACGAACTTACGAACCGGCGTCGTTCGACTCGCCGCCGGCGGTCTCGGTGCGCCGCGACGTCGCGGCCGCAGCCGACCGCACCTGCGGCGCCACCAGCACGACCTGACCGAGGATGCCGTTCACGAACCCCGGCGACTCGTCGGTGGACAGCTGTTTGGCCAGCTCCACCGCCTCGTCCACGGCCACGACCGGAGGCACGTCGGTAGCGTGGAACAGCTCCCACACGGCGATGCGCAGGATGGCGCGGTCGACGGCGGGCAGCCTCTCCAGCGTCCAGTCCTGCAGGTGGGATCTGATCACCTCGTCGAGGCGGTCCAGGTTCTCCGCCACCCCGGTCACCACGGTGACGGTGTACGGAGCAACCGGCGCCACGGAGTCGTCCTTGCCGGACAGCTCCGCGCGCTCGGTGGCGAGATCGACCGGATCGAGATCTCGCGCCTCGGCCTCGAAGAGGAAATCGACGGCGCGCTTGCGGGCCTTGTGCCGTGCGCCGAGTTTCTTATGCGTACCGGACACTCAGGAATTCACACGCCCGAGGTAGTTGCCGTCGCGGGAATCGACCTTCAGCTTGTCACCGGTGTTGATGAACAGCGGCACGTTGATCTCGGCACCGGTCTCGAGGGTGGCGGGCTTGGTGCCACCGGTGGAGCGGTCGCCCTGCAGACCGGGATCGGTGTGTTTGACCACCAGTTCGACGGTGACGGGCAATTCCACGAACAGCGGGACGTCCTCGTGCGTCGCAACCTGCACGGCCATGTTCTCGAGCATGAAGCGTGCACCGTCGCCGACGGTGGCCTCGCTGATCGAGATCTGGTCGTAGGTGTCGCCGTCCATGAAGATGTAGTCGGTGCCGTCGTGGTACAGGTACGTCATGTCGCGGCGGTCGACCGTGGCCGTCTCCACCTTGACGCCGGCGTTGAACGTCTTGTCGACGACCTTGCCCGAGAGCACGTTCTTCAACTTGGTGCGCACGAACGCGGGACCCTTGCCGGGCTTCACGTGCTGGAACTCGATGATCGTCCACAGCTGGCCCTCGATCTGCAGGACCAGGCCGTTCTTGAAATCACTAGTGGAAGCCACTTGCTTCGCGTCTCCTCGATAAGGTCGAAACCGTCTACACGACAGTCAGGTCTTTGGTGGTGAGTGTGAGCAGCTCCGGTCCCTGCTCACGAACCACGAGCGTGTCCTCGATCCGCACGCCTCCGCGCCCGGAGAAGTACACGCCCGGCTCGACGGTCACCGCCGCACCGTCCAGAAGTGTACCGGTGCCGAGCTTGCCGATTCCCGGAGCTTCGTGGATCTCCAGGCCGACGCCGTGTCCGAGCCCGTGCAGGAACAGTTCCCCGTAGCCCGCGTCTTCGATGACCCGGCGGGCGGCACCGTCCACGGCGGACACCTCGGCGCCCGGGCGCAACGCGTCCCGCCCGGCCTCCTGCGACCGCGCGACCAGCGCATACACGTCCCGTTGCCAGTCGGCGGCCTGCCCCAGGACATACGTTCTGGTCATGTCCGAGTGGTATCCGCCGACCTCGGCGCCGAAGTCCAGCTTCACGAAGTCGCCGCCGGCGAGGACCGCCTCGGTGGGGCGGTGGTGCGGGATCGCCGAGTTGGCGCCGGCCGCGACGATGGTCTCGAACGAGATGCCGTCGGCGCCGTGCGCGAGCATCAGCGCCTCCAGTTCCCGGCCCACCTCCTTCTCGGTGCGTCCCGGGCGGAGGCCACCCCGTTCGATCAGGTCGGCGAGCGCGGAGTCGGCGGCCGTGCACGCCGCCCGCAGCAATCCGACCTCGAAATCGTCCTTCACCATCCGCAGTTCCTCGACGAGACCCGGAACGGGATCGAGGCGCGCGTCCGGCGCGAGCACCGACCAGGCCGCGAACTCGTCCACCGTCACCACGTGGCTCTCGAACGCCAGCGAGGACGGGCTCCGCCGACCCACCGATTCGATGAGGTGCGCGGCGCTGGCGCGGGCGATCTCGGCCCGCAGATCGGGAACCTGTTCCCCGACTTGCGTGAGGTAGCGGCCGTCGGTGCAGATGACGGTGCGCTCCTCGGCCCCCTCGGCGTCGGCGGCGTGCACGAGCAGGGCGGCGTTCGATCCGGTGAACCCAGTGAGATAGCGGATGTTCACCAGATTCGTCACCAGAAGTGCGTCGAGATCCCGGGCGGCGAGGGCCGCGCGCAGCGCCGCGCGCCGCGAACCATGATCAGCAGGCATGTCGTCAAACGTACCGGCAAATCGCCGCCCGGAGGGCGCGGATCGACGGCACCCGTCCGGTGGCGAGAACAGGTTTCAGAGCGCGCCGTGTGGGTTAGACCACACGGGTGAAAACCCGCTCGTTACGCTGTGCCCATGAATGCGTGGGTGGTACGCGGCCTCGGCATGGCCCTGATACATGTTTTCGTTCGTGTGATCCTCGGTGTGTCGATCACACAGTGGCCCCTTCAGGGATCCGCTCTGAGATGGCTCGCACTGCTGATCGTCGTGTTCGTGGCGCTGATCTGGGCCGGCATCGACGGCATCCGGGACCGTCGCCGGAACCCCGAGCCGGAGGACGGCGCCGACCTGACGATGCTGTGGCTGAAGGCGGCCCTGCTCGGCGGCATCGTGGCGGGTGTGGGGAGCTGGCTGGCCAACCTGATTCCGTCCCTCAACGTCACCCAGAACTCGTTCTTCTTCGAGATCACGTCCGGGGCCGCGTTCACGGTCCTGCTGATCTTCGTGCCTGCCATGCTCGCCGTGTTCCTCGGCCGGTTCTTCGTCAGCCGCGAGTCCAGGAAGACGGAGAAGGACCGCGGCGAGCGTCACCCGACGGCGCGCGGCGCCGGAACGGCCGCAGGGGCCGCAGCGGGGGGAACCGCAGCAGCAGCCGTCGCCGACGACGAGGGCTACGGACAGAACTATCCCGGCCAGGCCTACGAGCAGACCGCGGACACCGGTTACGCCGGGTCCGACGCCGACACGGCCGTGTTCGAACCGGTGCACAACTACCGCGAGGACACGTCCGACCTCGATCAGCCGCAGGGTGGGGACACCGCGTGGCAGGACCCCGTCGACCTCGGGAAGCGCACCACCGACGACCAGCGCCGCGGCGAGTAACAGCCTCGGCTTCACCACACCGACAGACGACGCGGCGGTGTGAGCGCACTCGCTCACACCGCCGCGTCTCACTTCGTGCCGCTACGTCACAGCAGGACGGCACCGCCGGCGCCCGGCTTCTCCTCCCGCGCCACCGCGGAGTACGCGGCCACGAGCAGAGACGGGTCCGGGCCCTCGAGCCGTCCCGGCTTCGCGAGCCCGTCGAGCACGACGAACCGCAGGACGCCCGCCCGGTTCTTCTTGTCGGTCTGCATCCCCTCGACCAACTGGCCGAACGCGTCCGCGTCGTACGTGGTGGGCAGACCCACCAGTTCCAGGATGGTGCGGTGCCGGTCCGCCGTCGCATCGTCCAGGCGTCCCGCCAGACGCCCCAGCTCCGCCGCGAACACGAGCCCGACGGCGACCGCCGCACCGTGGCGCCAGCGGTAGCGCTCACGCCGCTCGATCGCATGCCCGAGGGTGTGCCCGTAGTTCAGGATCTCCCGCAGATCGGATTCGCGCAGATCGGCGGCCACGACCTTGGCCTTGACCTCAACGGACCGCCGGATCAGTTCGGGCAGAACGGTTCCCGTCGGGTCCAGGGCGGCTTCGGGATCCTTCTCGATGAGGTCCAGGATCACCGGGTCGGCGATGAAGCCGGTCTTCACGACCTCCGCCATTCCGGCGACGATCTCGTTGCGGGGCACCGTCTCCAGCGTGGCCAGGTCGATCAGCACCGCCGACGGCTCGTGGAACGAGCCCACCAGGTTCTTGCCGGCCTCGGTGTTGATGCCGGTCTTGCCGCCGACCGCCGCATCCACCATCGCGAGCAATGTCGTGGGCACGTGGATCACGCGCACACCGCGCATCCACGTCGCCGCGACGAACCCGGCGAGGTCGGTGGCCGCGCCGCCGCCCAGGGAGACCACGGCGTCGCTGCGGGTCAGCCCGATGCGGCCGAGGACCTCCCAGCAGAATCCGGCCACGGCCAGATCCTTGCCGTCCTCCGCGTCCGGAATCTCGATGCGGTGCGCATCGATTCCCTTCTCGGCGAGTGCCGCGCGCACCGCCTCCGCCGTCTCGGCCAGCGGCGGCTGATGGAAGATCGCCACCGTCCTCGTGCCGGTGAGTTCGTCCACCAGCTCGCCGAGCAATCCGCGCCCGATGATGACCGGGTAGGGGTTCGCCGTCTGCACCTGTACGCGTACCGGTTCGGTCACTGTCTGCTGCTCCGCTCCGTCTTGTCCGAGATTCTCGGATGTCTCTGTTCCGCCGGGGTCGCCCATCACTCGGCGACTCCGCCGGGGTCGCCGATCACTCGGCGAGTTTCGCCACCAGCTGCTGCACCACGCGGGCGGGACTCCGCCCGTCCGTGCGTATCCGGATGGACGCCACCTGCCGGTACAGCGGTCGGCGCTTGCGCATCAACTCGGTGTACTTCTGGCGGGGGTCGCCACCGGCGAGAAGGGGGCGCGCGGTGTTGGTCCCCGTGCGCTTGAGCCCCTCGGCCACGCTGATCTCGAGATAGATCACGGTGTGGCCCTTCAACAATTCCCGGGTCCGCTCGGAGAGGATGGATCCACCGCCGAGCGACACGATCCCCTCGTGGCTCTCGATGGCCTTCCGGACGATCTCTTCCTCGAGGGCGCGGAAGGCGGGTTCGCCCTCCTGGACGAAGATCTCGGCGATCGTGCGTCCCGCCTCCTCCTCGACCGCCACGTCGGTGTCGAACAGCGGAAGGTCCAGGGCCTGCGCGAGGCGCCGCCCGATCGTGGACTTACCCGCTCCCGGGGGGCCGACCAGCACGGCTTTCGGTGCCATCATCCGTCACCGCCCCGATGCGACGACAGACCGGGTGGTCATCGCGCGAGCCGGGCTGCGACGCCCGACGCGTAGCGCTCGTAGTTGGCGGTCGTCTCGGCAACCGAGTCGCCCCCGAACTTCTCGAGTGCCGCCTGGGCGACGACCAACGCCACCATCGCCTCGGCCACGACACCGGCGGCGGGCACCGCGCACACGTCGGACCGCTGGTGGATGGCCACGGCTTCCTCACCGGTCGACATGTCTACGGTGGCCAGCGCGCGCGGGACCGTCGAGATCGGCTTCATCGCCGCACGCACGCGGAGCGCCTCCCCGTTGGTCATGCCGCCCTCGAGGCCGCCCGCGCGGTTGGTCGAACGCAGGATTCCGTCCGGGCCCGGACGCATCTCGTCGTGCGCCTGGCTGCCGCGACGGCGCGCGGTCTCGAAGCCGTCGCCGACCTCCACACCCTTGATGGCCTGGATGCCCATCAGGGCGGACGCGAGACGGGCGTCGAGACGGTCCGCGCCGCTGATGAACGATCCGAGACCCACGGGGAGACCGTGGATGACGACCTCGACGACCCCGCCGAGGGTGTCGCCGTCACGCTTGGCCGCCTCGATCTCGGCGATCATCGATTCCTCGGCGGCCTTGTCGAAGGCGCGTACCGGGCTGGCGTCGATCGCCGCCAGATCCGACGCGGTGGGTTCGGGACCGACGTACGGATCGGACGCGCCGATGGAGATCACGTGGGACAGCACCTCCACACCGAACACCTGGCGGAGGAAACTACGGGCAAACGTCGCGGCCGCGACCCGGGCCGCGGTCTCGCGTGCGCTCGCGCGTTCGAGAACCGGGCGGGCGTCGTCGAATCCGTACTTGAGCATGCCCGAGTAGTCGGCGTGACCGGGGCGCGGGCGGGTCAGCGGCGCATTCCGCGCCTGGTCGGCGAGCAGTTCGGCGTCCACCGGGTCCGCGGACATGATGGTTTCCCACTTGGGCCACTCCGTGTTGCCCACCTCGACGGCGATCGGTCCGCCGAGTGTCCGCCCGTGGCGTACACCACCGACGATGGTGACCTTGTCGGCCTCGAACTTCATCCGCGCGCCGCGGCCGTAGCCGAGTCGGCGTCGCGCGAGTTGGGTCGAGATGTCCTCGGACGTCACTTCGACGCCCGCGACCATCCCCTCGAGCATCGCGACGAGGGCGGGACCATGGGATTCTCCGGCAGTTATCCAGCGCAGCACGCCCAATATCCTTCCATGTCGCCGCGCCCGGCAGTGACGGTGGTCCTCCCAACCGTGTGCCGGGCGTGGACTCGTTCACGCGATGTGCACGGCGAACAGCGCAACCAGTGTCGCGGCACACATGGCCGGGCCGTGCGGGAGCGGTTTCGGCGAACGCCGGGCGGCGAGGACGATGCAGCCCGCCAGCGCTGTCAGCGCCGGCGCGAGCCCGGCCGCGAGCACCCAGGCTTCTCCCCCGGCAAGCCCGGCGGCGGCGCCCACCCCGAGCGCGAGTTTCACGTCACCCGCACCGACCGCCCCGGGTGCGCCGAGGTACAGGGCGAGATACGCCGACGCCAACAGGAACCCGCCGATCACGGCTGTGGCCGCGGATCCGGTCGCGGCGCCTACGCCGACGATCGCGAGGAATCCGGGCAGGGTCAGCGGGTTCGGCAGCTTCCGTGCACACAGGTCGGTGGCGGCGAGACTGACACACCACCACCAGAACACGAGCGCACACGGCAGCACCCACAGTGCGGATGCGGTGGTACCGGCCCAGACCGTGGCGGGGACGCCGACCGCGCACACCGCCTCGCACCAGCCCGCCCGCACCGTGCCCACGAACAGACCGGCCGTCCGGCGGGCTGCCCAGCCCGCACCCGCACCTGCCACCACACTCGCCGCGATCAGCCACCACATGCCGAGCAGCATGCGTGACCGGATCACCGTGTGGATCGCCATGACCTGGCACGACAATCGACCTGTGGATAGCGGTCCGGCCTGTGGACAACTAGCCCAGAGCGGCCACCATCGCCTCGCGCGGCGCCGGGCGACCGGTAAACTGCTCCACCTGCCCGAACGCCTGGTGCAGAAGCATCGAGAGACCGCCGACGACGGTGCCGCCCGCCGCCTCGACGGCCGCTGCCAGCGGGGTCGGCCACGGGTCGTAGATCGCGTCGAGCACGAACGGCGCCCGCCCGAGAATGTCCGCGTACTCGGTGATCGCGGCGGACGGAACGGTGCTGACGAGCGCGGCGGCCGCCGCGCACCGGGCACCGAGTTCCGGGCTGTCGAAGCCGAGCAACCGGACGTCGAGCCCCACCGATTCCGCGCACCCCAGTGCGCCTGCCGCGCGACCCGCGTCGCGTGCCACCACGGTCACCGATTTCACGCCCATGTCGGCGAGCGCCACGAGCGCGGGTCTGGCCGTTCCCCCGGCGCCGACGACGACCGCCTCGGCGCCCGCGATGGTTCCGACACCACCCGCGGTGAGCGCACCGCTGACCCCGTCGACATCGGTGCAGTCGGCACGCCAGCCACCCTCGATACGGACGAGGGTGTTCGCGGAGCCGATCACCACGGCCCGTTCGGTGCGCTCGGACGCGAATTCGAGTGCGGCGATCTTGCCCGGCATCGTGACGGACAGTCCGACCCATTCCGGGCCGAGCCCGGACACCAGGCCGGGCAGTCGCGCCCCGTCGCACTCGATCCGGTCGTACGTCCACCCGGTGAGACCGAGCGCCCGATACGCCGCGAGGTGCAGGTGCGGCGAGCGCGAATGCGCGATCGGGCTGCCCAGCACCGCAGCTTTGCGTGCGGTCACCACTTCATCGTCCACTGTTGAGAATCCCGTTGTTCAGAGCCTGGTCGATGTTGGCCAGGTGTTCGTCGTAGCTCTTCGTGAACAGTGTGGTGCCCTTCGAATCGACCGTCACGAAGTAGATCCAGTCGCCGGGCGCCGGTTGTTCGACCGCCTGCAACGCCCCGATGCTCGGCGAGGAGATCGGCGTCGCGGGCAGACCGGGGCTGGCGTACGTGTTCCAGGGTGTCACCTGTGCGCGGTCGGCGTCGGTGGTGGCCAGTTCGGTCGTGTCGAGCGCGTAGTTGACCGTCGAGTCGAACTGCAACGCCTGGTTGACGGCGAGCCGGTTGAGGATGACGCGAGCGACCTTCGAGAAGTCGTCCGGCATCGCTTCCCGTTCCACCAGGGACGCGGCGATCAGCATCTTGTACGGCGTGAGTCCGACCTGGTTGCCCGCGGTGAGGATGCCGGTCTTCTCGTAGCTCGCGGAACTCTCGGTGACCAGCCTCTGGAGTATGGCGGCGGGACCGGCGGTCGGGTCGAAATCCCAGCTGCCCGCGGCGATGAGCCCCTCGAGCTGGCGGTCCCGGTCCGGAACGCCGGCGACCGCGTCCTTCGCCCAGTCGGGTACCCCGAGCGCGGACAGGTCGCCCGCGCCGGCGGCGTTGAGATCGTCGTAACTGATGCACTGCTCCTGGCCGGTCTCACCGATGCAACTGGCCTCGGAGATCAGGGTGTAGATCCCCTTCTTCTTGGCCCCGGTCTGCACATCGGTGGTGTCGTGGAGTTGCCTGCCCTCGGAGATGATCATCTGCCCGACGCGGGAGGTGGGGTCGACCAGTTCCTGCACGGCGTCATCTGCCGGGATCTGGGTCGAGAGGCTGTAGAAGCCGGGTTGCACCGAGTTCATCGCGTTGCTCTGGACCGCGGCGTTGAAGAAGGCCGATCCGCTGGCGACGACGTCCCGCTCGGCCAGAGTGGAGGCGATCTCCTCGGCGGTGTCGCCTGGATGAACCTGCACGACCACCTCGGGACCACCGGGGCCCGCGTAGTCCGCGGGCGCGTCGGGACCGCCGAAGAACATCTTGCCGCCGACGAACACGATGCCGACCAGCACTATCAGGACCGTCGCGGCGGCGAGGGCGCCGAACAGCTTGCCCCTGCGTGCGCGTCCCGTGGCCTGTTTGCGCCGGCGGGCCTGCGTGCGGGCGTGGGCGCGCGTCGGCGGGATCTCCTCGGGGATCGCGGAGATTATCTGCGTCTCGGCCTCCGCGAACGCGACATCGGGCTCGTCGGGCGGTGTGTCGTAGCGGTCGTCGGCATAGGTGTGGGCCTCGTACTGCTCGTCGACGTGCACCGGCTCGTCGGCGTAGGCAGGCTCGTCGTACGCGTGCTCGTCGGCTGCCGGTGCCCGGTAGGCGCGGGCGTCGCCGTACGAACGGGGACCGTATCCGTCTTCGTAGACGGGCTCGGGGTCGAACGGCTGCTCGTACACCGGGTTCTCGTACGCGGGCTGCTCGTACACCGGCTCTGTGTAGTCGGCGTGGGGTTCGTCGAATTCACGGTCGTCGTACACCACCGCGTGGCGCCCCGTGGTGACGACGTCGTCGTCCTCGGGGGGCGGCGCGTAGTCGACGTGGTCGTCGTCCTCGTCGAGGTAGCGGTGCCGTCGGGGTTCGCGGGGGACGTACTCGAATTCGGGTCGCTCACCTGCGGGTCGCCGATGATTGCTCACTGGCCCCCCTCCGGTAGCTGCACGTCCCCACCTGAATCCCCTGCATTCACCGACCTGCTCCGCTCGTCCAACCATCCCTGCAAGATCGCCACCGCCGCAGCCTGGTCGATCACAGGACGCTGGCCCCTCGCACTGACACCGCTCTCGCGAAGCGCCCGTGCGGCAGTGACGGTCGTCAGACGTTCGTCCGCCATCCGCACCGGTATCGGGTCGACCTTCCTTCGCAATCGCTTCGCGAACACAGTAGCGATCGAGGCGGCCTTCCCCCGTTCACCCCGCAAGGTCTGCGGCAGACCGACGATAACCTCCACGGCCTCGTATTCCTCGACAATGTCGGCAATGCGCCGGATATCCGGCGCGTCGGGTCCCCGATCCTTGGACCGGGGCACCGTCTCCACGGGGGTGGCGAGGATCCCGTCGGGGTCGCTCGACGCGACCCCGATCCGGACGCTGCCCACATCGATGCCGATGCGCCGACCACGCCCAGGGTCGTCGGCTCCCGGTCGATCCGGACCCTGTTCCGCGTGATCCACCGCTACTGGCTCCCCACCTTGTCCGCCACTTGTCCCCGGACAGCGTCGAGGGCGGCCGCAATTCCGCTGGTGTCCGAACCGGAACCCTGTGCCATGTCGGCCTTTCCGCCTCCGCGGCCGCCGATCTTCGGACCGAATCCCTTCACGAGGTCGCCGGCCGCCAGGCCGAGTTCCTGTGCCGCCTTGTTCACGGCCACCACGAACGGAACCTTGCCGTCGACGTCGCCGAGCAGCGCGACCACGGCGGGCTGGGTGCCGAACCGGCCGCGGATGTCGGTGACGAGACCACGCAGGTCGTTGCCGCCGACACCGGCCGGGGCGGCATCCGCGACCAGCAGCACCGGCCCGACCCTCTGCGCCTTGTCGACGAACGTGCCCGCCGCGGCGAGAACCGCCTGCGCGCGGGTCTGCTCGAGTTCCTTCTCCGCCACGCGGAGTCGCTCCACCAGCGCTTCGACGCGGGCAGGCACTTCTTCCGAGGGCACCTTCAGCGACGACGACAGACCGGCGAGGAGCGCGCGTTCCTTGGCCAGGTAGCGGTACGAATCGAGCCCGACGTACGCCTCGACGCGGCGCACACCGGAACCGACGGACTGCTCACCGAGCAGCGTGACGTTGCCGATCTGCGAGGAGCTGCCCACGTGAGTTCCACCACACAGCTCCATCGAGAAGGGTCCGCCGATTTCGACGACCCGCACCTCGTCGCCGTAGTTCTCGCCGAACAGCGCCATCGCGCCCATCGACTTCGCCTTGTCGAGATCGGTGACGAACGTGTTCACCGAGTAGTCGGCGGCCACCGCCTCGTTCGCGACGACCTCGATGTCCTGCTTCTGCGCTTCCGTCAGCGCGCCCTGCCAGGAGAAGTCGAAACGCAGGTAGCCCGGCTTGTTCAGCGAGCCGGCCTGAACCGCGTTGGGGCCGAGCACCTGTCGCAGCGCGGCGTGCACCATGTGGGTGCCGGAGTGACCCTGCGTGGCACCCTTGCGCCACGCGGCGTCGACCTGCGCGAGCACGACGTCGCCCTCGGTGAGCTGACCCTCCTGCACGGTCACCTTGTGGACCCACAGCTTCTTGGCGATCTTCTGGACGTCGTTGACCTTCACCCGCAGGCCCGGGCCGGTGAGGGTACCGAGGTCGGCGATCTGGCCACCCGCCTCCGCGTACAGGGGGCTGCGGTCGAGGATGA
Organism: Rhodococcus sp. IEGM 1307; assembly: GCF_030056915.1. NCBI lineage: Bacteria > Bacillati > Actinomycetota > Actinomycetes > Mycobacteriales > Nocardiaceae > Rhodococcus > Rhodococcus sp. IEGM 1307. The sequence continues at coordinate 34,653 of NZ_JASHKW010000006.1, read as the reverse complement.
CCTCGACGTCCTGGCCCGCCGTCGCGACGGGGACCCGCTGCCCCTGCGAGATCAGCGCGAGAACATGTGCCTCGGAGACCAATTCGTGGAATCCGGTGAACTCGGTGGGTCCGCGGTCGAGGAGTTCCTTGTAGACGGTCAGGTCGGCGTGCGCGTGCTTACGGGCCTGGGCGTCGTCCTTCGCGCGCTGCCGCTGTTCCGCCATCAGCGTGCGGAACCCCTCCTCGTCGACGGTCAGGCCGGCCTCGGCCGCCATCTCCAGGGTCAGGTCGATCGGGAAGCCGTACGTGTCGTGGAGCGCGAACGCCTGGTCGCCGCCGATCGTCGACTTGCCGGACGCCTTCACCGACTCGGCGGCGCCTTCGAACAGCTTCGAGCCGGACGTGAGGGTCTTGAGGAACGCGGTCTCCTCCCCCACCGCGACCGTCTCGATGCGGCCGAAGTCGGTGTCGAGGACCGGGTAGGACGGCGCCATCGTGTCGCGGACGACGGTGATGAACTCCCGCATGCTGGGCTTGTCGGCACCGAGTAGCTTCGCGGACCGGACGATGCGCCGCAGCAGGCGGCGCAGGACGTAGCCGCGCCCGTCGTTGCCGGGGTTCACGCCGTCGGCGATGAGCATCGCCGCGGTGCGCGCGTGGTCGGCGATGACCCGGAAACGCACGTCGTCGTCGTGGACGGCGCCGTACTTGCGGCCCGACAGTTCCTCGGCCTTCGCGATGACCGGACGCACGAGGTCGGTCTCGTACACGTTGTCGACGCCCTGGAGCAGGAACGCGACGCGCTCGACACCCATGCCGGTGTCGATGTTCTGCTTCGGCAGCGGGCCGAGGATCTCGAAGTTGTCCTTGCTGATGCCCAGGCCACGCTCGTTCTGCATGAACACGAGATTCCAGATCTCGATGTAGCGGTCCTCGTCGGCCTCGGGGCCGCCTTCCTTGCCGTACTCGGGGCCGCGGTCGTAGTAGATCTCCGAGCACGGGCCGCAGGGGCCGGGAATGCCCATGGACCAGTAGTTGTCGGCCATGCCGCGGCGCTGGATCCGCGATTCGGGAACGCCGACCTCGTCGCGCCAGATGTCGCGGGCCTCGTCGTCGTCGAGGTAGACCGTCACCCAGATGCGCTCGGGATCGAAGCCGTAACCCCCGTCGTCGACGCTCGAGGTCAGCAGCGCCCACGCATGCTTGATCGCGTCGCGCTTGAAGTAGTCGCCGAACGAGAAGTTGCCGGCCATCTGGAAGAACGTGTTGTGCCGTGTGGTGATGCCCACATTCTCGATGTCGAGGGTGCGCACACACTTCTGGACACTGGTCGCCCTCGGGTACGGCGGCGTCTGCTGGCCGAGGAAGAACGGCACGAACTGCACCATCCCGGCGTTGACGAACAGCAGGTTCGGATCGTCGAGAATCAGCGAGGCGCTGGGTACCTCGGTGTGGCCTGCCTTGACGAAATGGTCGAGGAAGCGCCGGCGAATCTCGTGGGTCTGCACGTCAGTGATCCTTATTGTCTGTCTCGAGGGCAACGATGGGTCGAACAAGCGGAGCGAACCACGCGTCCACCGCGCAGTTCGGCAACATTCAGCTTAACCGGCCACCCTGACGGTTCGTGCCGCGGACGATGGCGCGCAATTTGTCCACGCGCCCCGCGATGTCCCGCTCACCGCCGTGAGTGGTGGGCTGGTAGTAGTCGACACCGACCAGCTCGTCCGGCGGATACTGCTGCGCCAGTACCCCGTCGGGGTGATCGTGGGGATAGCGGTATCCGACGGCGTTGCCGAGTTTCGCCGCCCCCGCGTAGTGGCCGTCGCGCAGATGCGGCGGGACGAGCCCGGCGTTTCCGGCCGCGACATCCGCCATCGCGGCACCGAGCGCGGCGATGACGGCCCCCGACTTGGGCGCGGTCGCGAGGTGGATCGTGGCCTGGGCGAGGGCCAGGCGGGCCTCGGGCATACCGATCAGCTGTACTGCCTGCGCGGCGGCGGTCGCGGTCTGCAGCGCGGTGGGGTCGGCCATGCCGATGTCCTCGCTGGCATGGACCACCAGCCGCCGCGCGATGAAGCGGGGGTCCTCGCCCGCCGTGAGCATCCGGGCCAGGTAGTGCAGGGCGGCGTCGACGTCGGAACCGCGGATCGACTTGATGAAGGCGCTGATCACGTCGTAGTGCTGATCGCCGTCACGGTCGTAGCGGACGGCCGCCTTGTCGACGCTCGCCTCCACGGTCGCGAGGTCCAGCAGCACCGGACGGTCCGCGTCGCCGGCCTGGTCGAGCGCAGCGCCCGCCGCCGCCTCGAGCGCGGTGAGCGCCCGGCGGGCGTCGCCGGCCGCGAGGCGCACCAGATGGTCCATCGCGTCACCCGCGATCTCGATCTCCCCGCCGAGACCCCGCTCGTCGGTGCGCGCCCGCTCCAGAAGGTTCTCGATGTCGTCCGCCGTCAGCGACTGCAGTTGCAGCACGAGTGAGCGGGACAGCAGCGGGGACACCACGGAGAACGAGGGATTCTCGGTGGTGGCGGCCACGAGGAGCACGATCCGGTTCTCCACCGCCGCTAGCAGGGCGTCCTGCTGGGTCTTGGAGAAGCGGTGCACCTCGTCGATGAACAGCACCGTCTGCTCGCCCGCGAGCAGGCGGCGGCGGGCCAGTTCGATGACGCCGCGCACTTCCTTCACCCCGGCGGACAACGCGGACAGTGCCTCGAAGCGGCGGCCGGTGGCCCCCGAGATCAGCGACGCCAGCGTGGTCTTGCCGGTGCCGGGCGGACCGTACAGGAGGACGGACGCGGCCCCCGACCCCTCCACGAGGCGCCGCAGCGGCGCGCCGGGGCCCAGGAGATGCTGCTGCCCGACCACCTCGCCGAGCGTGCGGGGACGCATCCGCACGGCCAGCGGTGCGTGGTGGTCGACCGACACGGGACCGGGAACCGATCGCGGGGCCGATGCCGCCTCGTCGGGCTGCGCCGTCTCGAACAGGCCTGCCGACTCGTCCTCGCCGACATCCGAACCGAAAAGATCGCTCACAAGTTCGACGCTACTGGAACCGCACCGTCCGACCCAGTCCGGCCGGACCGTGGGTCAGCCGACGGACAGTCCCCGGATCTTGTCGGCGATGACGCGGGCGTGGTGGGCGACCACCGTGTTCCCGGCGTGATCGGCCGAGCGGGCCAGCTTGTCCCAGCGCTGGGTCAGCGCCTCGGACCGCGGCACGGACAGGTGGTGTTCGCGGACGGCGGCGATGCGGGTGTGGTTCTCCGGTAGGAACAGGTAGGTGCTGAGCCACACCCAGATCAGCTGCGCCTCGACCATGCGGGCGGCGAGCACGTTGTCGTCGGCGAGCGCAGGCCACATCCCCACGACTTCCGCACGCCAGGCCTCGATCATCGCCTGCGTCCGGTCCTCGGACAGTTCGATGCTGCACAGGCAGCCGGGGAACGAGACCAGCGCGTACGCGATGTCGAGCATGGCGTCGCGGAAACCGCCCCACTCGTAGTCGAGGAACCGCACGCCCTCGTCGTTGACGATGATGTTGTCCGGGCACAGGTCGGAGGGGCTGAACGCCCGGAACCGGCCGCTCTCGAACAGCTTCGCGGCACGCGCCACCTGATCGGTCAGGTCCGGGGAGACATCGACGCGGAGGATCTCGGACAGCAGGCCGGGCACGGCGGGCACCGCGCGCTCCACCTGTTCGGCCACGGTGTCGTCGCAGTGCGCCACCTCGGCGCGGCGCAGCAGCGCGGTGAAGTCCTCCTCGCGGCCCACGGTGGCCGCGTGCATGCGGCCGAGCGCCTGGGCCATCGCCATCAGGGTGTTGGTGACGGTGTCGGAGTCGGAGTGCTCGAGCAGGGCGCTGATCGGGGTGGCGTCCCCGAGGTCGCTGAGCACGAGGAGCCGGGCGTCGAGGTCGGATGCGAGCAGTTCGGCTCCGGGGCGGCTGTCCGTCGCCAGCGCCGTGGCGAACTGGTACGAGACGGCCTCCCGGAGGAAGGCGCTGCGGCTGTCGCCGGTGAGATCGTCGGGATCGACGGCCCGCGCGCCGGACACCCCGGACTCCTCGCGGACCTGCTTGATCACCAACGTCCGTGGAAGGGAGAACGGATTCTCCGCCACGCGCACGCGGAGCACGATGGTGCGGCCACTACCGCCGAGATCCACGGGATCCACCAGTGTCACGGGTGCCCCTGTGCGACGGGTGAGCAGCTTCTCGGCTGCGGCAACTACCTCTGAAACGGGGTCTGCCAGTATTGCAGTCATCGCGGACCAACTTACCTGCTAGTGACACGGATCATCGAGTCCTCCACCGGAAGCCCGGATGAATTTCAGCATTTCGGCTGATCCGGCGCGAGCACTTCGATCGGCGCCACGTCAACCGACACCGCAATGGTGCTGTTTCGTGCCTCTGTGTATATGACACCGCGCAGCGGCGGCACGTCCGCGTAGTCCCGGCCCCACGCGACCACGGTATACCGCTCGTCGACCAGCTGGTCGTTGGTGGGGTCGAAGGCGAGCCACCGGTCCCCCGGCATCCACACGGCCGCCCAGGCGTGGGTCGCGTCGACGCCGATCATCCGTTCCTTGCCGGGCGGCGGTTGCGTCGCCAGATAGCCGGACACGTACCGGGCCGCCAGTCCGCGCGAGCGCAGGCAGGCGATGGCGAGCCGGGCGAAGTCCTGGCACACCCCCGACCGCTTCTCGAGCACCTCCGCGACGCGCGTGGAGATCGACGTCGACCCCGACTTGTACTGGAAGTCGCGATGGATGCGCGTGGTGAGATCGACCACCGCGTCGGCGAGGGGCCGTTCCGGCGGGAAACTCGGCGCCGCGTACTCGCGGACCGCGTCGCTGATCTCGGGGGGTTCGAGGTCGAGCACGAACTCCTGCGCCATCGCTCCCTCGGTTCCCACGGGGCGGGACAACTCCCACGGCGCGTTCGCGGGTGCGGCGGCGAGTCGGGTCTTGTCGGGTCCGTAGACCTCGATCTCGGATTCGGCCGCCACGACCAGTTCCTCGTGCGGCGTGCTCACCTGGAAGTACAGGTCCCGGTTGCCGTACACGTCGGACCCGGTGGAACGGTCTGCGGGCGCCGGCGAGATGTCGACGACGGAACTCACGCATCGCTGTTCCTCGGTGTCGCGGGGCAGGAGATAACCCCGGCCGTACGACGAGGACACCGGCCCCGAGTACGTGTACGTGGTGCGGTGGGTGATCTTGTATCGGCGCAGCACCGGCCGTTCCGCTGCCTCGTCCGCGCGGGGCGACACATCGGTCATGCGGGAACCCCGCCCTGCGCGGCGCTCCACGTGGTCCCGCTACCCCACAGCGGCTGGGTGCCGCCCGGCAGCGACAGCTGACCTTTCAGCATCACGTCGGACAGTTCGCTCAGCAGTGCGCGCATCGTGGTCGTCAGCTCACCCAGCTCCTTCCTGGACCCGTTCGCGTCGACCGATTCGAGTCGAGCAGGATCGACGCGTCGCACGGTGTTGACCATGTCCTCGACGAGCCGCTCCGCACGCGACGCACCCGAGGCGTCCGGCAGTGCAGCCAGATTCGCACGGAGCGCCTCGAGCTGGAACGCCAGCGACCGCGGGTTCTTCACGTCGAACAGCAGCAACTCGGCCACGGCGGCCGGGCGGATGCTCCGATTGCGGCGGCGGTAGACGACGGAACTCTCCGTGGCGACGAGGAGCGATTCGATCACCGCCCGCTCGGTCGCCGGGTCCGTCCTCCGTCGCAGCGTGGACTCCACCAGCGCGATCAGGGTGGATGCCCGCTCGATCCGTTTGCCGATGTCCATGACGTGCCAGCCGGTGTCCCGCACCAGCGATTCCGCGGCGACTCCGGACAGTGCGAGCATCCCGCCGAGTACGGCGGACTGCGCCTCGAACAGCAGGGAACCGTCGTCGGCCGTGTCGGCGGCGACCTGCCCGAGTGCGCGTTCGACGGAACTGAGGACGGCCCAGATGTCGTTCGACAGTTGCCCGCGCACGGCCCGCGCGGCCTGCTCGACGCCGCGGACCGCATGCGCGAGCGACCCGTCCCGGTCGGGGTCGACCGTCAGCGAACGGAACTCCGAGCGCACCCGCGGCTGGTCGGCGACCGGATCCGAGCCTGCCTCGGCACCGCGATCGGGCCCTTGCGGGCGGTTCCCGGCGTCGGCGACCCGCAGGACCGTGTCGAGCAGGATCGGGAGGCTTCCGCCGCCCGCGAGCCACGGTCGCAGACGGTAGTCGCGGTACTTCTCGCCGACGGCGATCATCAGGCGTGCCGCACCCTCGGCGCGCTCGGCGAACCGGCCCATCCAGAACAGTTCGGTCAGTGCGCGCGGCGACGTCATCAGGTCGGACGTCGTCGCCGCATACGTGGGCAGGGCTTCCCCGTCGCGGTCGGCGGCGTCCCCCGGATCGGTGGACGCGGTGCGCTGGGCCAGCCGGATCCAGACGTCCTTCGCGCCGGCGTGACGCCGGTCGCCGCGCTCGGCCCCGGGAACGAGGGACGTGCCGAGACCTCCGGCCATGGGGGTGAATCCGACCTGCTGCGCGACGTTGAACAGCCGCACCCCGACCGGTGCGAGGAAGACGTCCCCGGATCCGTCGGCCGCCGGCGCATACGAGGGGTCCGGGACGATCTGCCCGACCCACCGCTCGGGTTCGGCCCGCACCCGGTCCAGCAGGGTGTCCCGGTCGGCGGCACCGAGCTCGGCGGGCACGATCGGCGACCCCCCGTGCACCGCGCGCAGCACCATCGACGAGACGTTCGCGAGGATGTGCGACAGCTCCGACCGGTCGCCACCCCAGAAACTCGGCACCGACGGCAGGAGTAGGTCCTCGTCGAGGAGACGACGGCACAGGTCCGGGAGCAGCCGGGTGAGGGCCGGGTTCTCGAGGATTCCGCTGCCGAGAGGGTTGACGACGGTCACCGCTCCCCGTCGCAGCACCTCGACGAGCCCGACCACGCCCGACCGGGAGTCGGGGCGCAGGTCGAGGGGGTCGGCGAGGTCGGCGTCCACCCGCCGGACGATCACGTCGACGCGTTCCAGGTTGCCGAGCGAGCGCATCCACACGTGGCCGTCGCGGACCACCAGGTCGGCGCTCTCCACGAGCGGGAAGCCGAGGACGGTCGCGAGATACGCCTGATCGAATGCCGCCTCGGACCGAGTACGGGGGCTGAGGACCACGACCAGGGGGTCCTCGGTGCCCGCGGGGGCGGCGTCGATCGCCGCCAGCCGCATCGACTGGGCGAAGGAGGACAGCGGACGCGGGCCCACGCTCTCGTAGATGCCGGGCATCGCCCGGGCGACGACGCGGCGATCCGCCATCGCGTAGCCGGCGCCTGCCGGCGACTGCGTGTGGTCGCGCAGCGCGTGGAACGTGCCGTCGGCCCCGCGGCCGACGTCGAGTCCGTGCAGGAACAGTTGATGGCGGCCCGGCACCGTGATGCCGTGCGCCGCACGGACGTACCCCGGGTGTCCGAACACCGTGCGGGCCGGCACGGCGCCGCTCCGGACGAGCGCCATCGTTCCGTACAGATCGGCGAGTACCGCGTCGAGGAGGCGGGAGCGCTGCACGAAGCCCGCCGCGAGCTGCTCCCATTCCTCGGCCGCCACGATCAGCGGGACCGCGTCGATCTCCCACCGCGGCGGCACGGTCGGGGCGTCCGATCCGTCGAGGGGGTTGTAGGTGATCCCGTGGTTGTCGACGAGAAGCCGGATGCGGGACTGCAGGCGGCGGACGGAGTCCGGCCCGCCTCCGGTGAAGTCCTGGGCCAGCTCCGCCCACGGGTCCCGGACGTCGCCGCCGTCGTCGAAGAGTTCGTCGTAGCCCGCGCCGTCGTGGGGCGACACGATCATCAGGCCCTCCGCCTCTGTGCCACGGACCGCTCTTTCCGCGCCTGCTCGAGGAGCCGGCGGGGATCGCCGCCGCTGCGCAATCGCAGTGCCAGAACCAGGACGCCTGCGATCACGATGCCCACCATGTTGACACCGAGTTGCAGCGCCGCCAGCGCCGCGACGCGCCATTCGCCCACGGTGACCGCGACGGCGGCGAATCCCGCCGCGGGGACGGTGGTGACCGAAATGAAGACGCCGACGAGTGCCGCCGACTTCGCGGACACGAGCGCGAGCATGCCGGCCGCGCCGGCGAGGAGCGCGACGATCAGTGAGAGCGGTCCGACCCGGTAGATGAAGTCGACCTGGTCGAGGGACTCGATGCTCTCGAAGTCCATCCAGCCGACCCGCTCCATCAGCAGCGTCGCGACCAGCGTCGCCGCCATCGCGAACGGGAAACCGAAGAGCAGGGCGATCAGCGATCGCCGGGCCAGACCGAGCTTGCGCCGCATCAGCGCGACGGCGAGCGCGGCGAGCGGACCGAACTCCGGCCCCACCACCATGGCCCCGACGACGGTGATCGGCGAGTCGGTCACCACACCCACCGCGGCCAGCAGGCAGGCGATGGTGAGGAACGCGAGGAAGGTGCCGTTGAGTGTCGACTCCTCGCGCGTCCGGCTGACCAGTTCCTCCCACACGACGCTGTCCGCGGGATCGCCCGGAGCCGCCTTCTCCGCGTCGTGTGCGGACTTCGACAGCACCGTTTCGACGGGCACCACCGTGATCGCGCCGGTGCGATCGATTCCCAGGGCCTCGAGCGCGTCGATCACGTCGTTCGCGGACTCGCGGGCCACGTCGGTCTGGATCGCGTCGCCGGCGGGGTCGATCGCGGCGGCGCGCAGCACCACCACGTGGGTGGCCCCGGGTTCCGCGGCGAGCACACCGAGGACGTCCTCGGTGCGCTCGGCCGGACAGATCACTCGCAGGTGCAACATCGTGTCCCCCGGCTGTTCCGCGTCGTCCGGTCAATCGAGTCCTGCCGGCAGATCGCGCCGGCGGGCCCGCCTACTTGGCTGCGGGTGCGTCGGGCTCGGCCGCAGCGGCATCGCCCTTCGGCTCCGGCTTGGCGTCCACCCCGGACTCCTTGCGCTGCTGCGCGGTGATCGGAGCCGGAGCATTGGTCAGGGGATCGACGCCGCCGCCCGACTTCGGGAACGCGATGACCTCGCGGATCGAATCGACACCGGCCAGCAGGGCGGTGATGCGGTCCCAGCCGAACGCGATGCCGCCGTGCGGCGGGGCGCCGAATGCGAACGCGTCGAGCAGGAAGCCGAACTTCTCCTCGGCCTCCTCGTGGGAGATGCCCATCACCTTGAACACTCGCTCCTGAATGTCCTTGCGGTGGATACGGATACTGCCGCCACCGATCTCGTTGCCGTTGCAGACGATGTCGTAGGCGTAGGCGAGCGCGGACCCCGGGTCGGTGTCGAACGTGTCGATCGACTCCGGCTTGGGCGAGGTGAACGCGTGGTGCACCGCCGTCCAGGCGCTGTAGCCGAGCGCGACGTCGCCGCTCGCGGTGGCGTCCGCCGTCGGCTCGAACAGCGGTGCGTCGACGACCCACACGAAAGCCCACGCGTCCGGGTCGATGAGGTTCTGCTTGCGGGCGATCTCGCCACGCGCGGCACCGAGCAGCGCACGCGACGACTTGGTGGTGCCGGCGGCGAAGAAGATGCAGTCGCCCGGCTTCGCCCCGACGTGCGCGGCGAGGCCCTCGCGTTCGGTGTCGGTGAGGTTCTTGGCCACCGGTCCGCCGAGCGTGCCGTCCTCGCCGACGAGCACGTACGCCAGACCCTTTGCCCCGCGCTGCTTCGCCCATTCCTGCCAGGCGTCGAGCTGCTTACGCGGCTGGCTCGCACCGCCGGGCATGACGACCGCGCCGACGTACTCCTGCTGGAATACCCGGAACGTGGTGTCCTTGAAGAACTCGGCGCACTCGACCAGTTCGACGCCGAAGCGCAGGTCCGGCTTGTCGGAGCCGTAGCGACGCATCGCCTCCGCGTACGTCATGCGCGCGATCGGCGTCTTGATCTCGTGCCCGACCAGCTTCCACAGCGACGACAGAACCTCCTCGGCGAGGAGGATGACGTCGTCCTGGTTGACGAAGCTCATCTCGATGTCGAGCTGGGTGAACTCGGGCTGGCGGTCCGCGCGGAAGTCCTCGTCGCGGTAGCAGCGCGCGATCTGGTAGTAGCGTTCGATGCCCCCGACCATGAGCAGCTGCTTGAATAGCTGCGGGCTCTGCGGCAACGCGTAGAAGCTGCCCGGCTGCAGTCGCGCGGGAACCAGGAAGTCGCGGGCGCCCTCCGGCGTCGACCGCGTCAACGTGGGCGTCTCGACCTCGACGAACTCGTGGTGCGCGAGCACGGCGCGGGCCGCGGCATTGACCTTGGACCGCAACCGGATGGCGTGGCCGGGGCCCTCACGGCGCAGGTCCAGGTAGCGGTACTTGAGGCGCGCTTCCTCACCGGCATGGTCGTCCAGCTGGAACGGCAGCGGCGCGCTCTCGTTGAGGACCTCGAGGTCGGTGACGTTGACCTCGATGGCCCCGGTGGGGATCTCGAAGTTCTGGTTGCCCTCGGGACGCACCTCGACCACACCGGTCACCTTGACGCAGTACTCCGCGCGCAGACGGTGAGCCTGCTCGGCGGCGGCGCCCTCCCGGAACACCACCTGGGAGACACCCGACGCGTCACGTAGATCGATGAAGATCACCCCGCCGTGATCACGACGCCTGGCAACCCAACCGGTGAGGGTTACGGTCTGCTGGGCCTGCTCGGCTCGCAATGAACCGGCGAGATGTGTGCGCAGCACGGGATTCCTTTCGAAACATGGGGCAAGCTACTTCGTTGGCTGAGATCCTACGGAGACACCGGGCGTGAGCGGAAACGCATACCCGCTTCACGTGCGAGGCTCGATCGGCACGCACCGGAAAACTGCAGAGAAAGCGACGACACATGACCTTCAACGAGGGCGCCCGAATGGACTCCGGCCGGGTGTCGGTCGGCGGCGGGGGCGGCGGTGGCCTCGGCGGCAAGTTCGCGATGGGCGGCGGCGCCGGCGGTCTTATCGTGCTGGTCCTCGCACTGCTCCTCGGCGGCGATCCCGGCTCGCTACTCGGCGGCCTCAGCGGCACCACCGATTCCTCCGCCCAGAATTCCGGCGCGGGCCTCGCCGGATGCGAGACCGGCGCGGACGCCAACCGCGACGTGAACTGCCGGGTGGTGTTCACCGCAGGCAGTCTCGACTCCGTGTGGGAGCAGGAGCTCGCGAAACAGACCGGCACCGCGTACGTGCCGCCGGAGGTCGTGCTGTTCTCCGGTTCGGTCAACACCGGCTGCGGCAACGCCACCAGCGAGGTCGGACCGTTCTACTGTCCGGCGGACTCGACGGCCTACTTCGACACCAGCTTCTTCCAGCTTCTCGTCGACCGCTTCGGGTCCAGCGGCGGACCGCTCGCGCAGGAGTACGTCGTGGCGCACGAGTTCGGCCATCACATCCAGAATCAGCTCGGCGACATCGGGCGGGCACAGGCCGACCCGCGGGGCGCCGACTCGGCCGCGGTCCGAACCGAGTTGCAGGCCGACTGCTACGCGGGCGTGTGGGCCCACTACGCCGACAGCCTCCCCGGCCCCGACGGCGGGCCGCCGTTCCTGAACACCCTGACCGGCACCGACATCGACGACGCCCTCTCCGCCGCCTCGTCGGTCGGTGACGACCGGATCCAGCAGTCCGCGGGCGCCCGGGTGAATCCGGAGGGCTGGACGCACGGCTCCTCGGAGCAGCGCCAGAAGTGGTTCGCCACCGGGTACCGGACGGGTCAGGTCCAGGCCTGCGACACCTATTCGGCGCGCGATCTGAACAACCCACCCGCGCTGCGCTGACCACCCGACTCACCGACAATTATTTTTGTCTTGACAGAATTTACTGTCAGTGTGAGAGTTGACGCATGTTGGACGTAGCAGTGATCGATCAGGCGGCCGCCGCGGAGATCTCCCTGGACCCGGTCCGGGCGCGGTTGCTCGCGGCGCTGGCCGAACCCGGTTCGGCGAGTTCCATCGCCGCGACGGTCGGATTGACGCGGCAGAAGGCCAACTACCACCTGCGGGCACTCGAGGAGCACGGCCTCGTCGAACTCGTCGAGGAACGCAGGAAGGGCAACGTCACCGAACGGGTCTTCCAGGCCACCGCGGCGTCGTACGTCATCTCCCCCGCCGCGTTCGCCGCCCTCGCCCCCGATCCCGACCGGTCGCCGGACCAACTGTCGGCCCGCTGGCTGGTGGCACTGGCCGCGCGCCTGGTGCGTGAGGTCGGCGAGCTGATCGCCGGCGCCACCGCGGCGCGTCAGCCGCTGGCCACCTACGCGATCGACAGCGAGATCCGGTTCGCGTCCGCGGCCGACCGGTCCGCCTTCGCCGACGAACTCGGCGAGTCCGTGAAGCACCTGGTGGCCCGATACCACGACGAGAACGCCCCGAACGGCCGCAGACACCGACTCGTCGTCGCACTGCACCCCAGCCTGTAAACACCGTCCGAGCAAGCGAAGTCACCCGACAACTGTCACGAGGAGAGCTAGCCATGTCCCAGAACTTCGAGATTCGCCGCGAGGTCGTCCTGAACGCCACCCCGGAAGAGGTGTTCGCCGCCGTCACCAGCGGCACCGGCGGGTGGATGTTCCCCTCCGATCTCGATCCCGGCGTCGGCAGCGAGGGACCGGACGACCCGACCGTCGTCGCGTGGGAGCCGCCGCAGAAGTTCGCCGTGCGCCAGGAAGGTCCCGACGGATGGTTCAACGCCCTCGAATACCTCATCGAGGCCCGCGAGGGCGGCACCGCGGCGCTGCGCTACGTCCACAGCGGCATCTTCACCGACGACTGGGACGCGCAGTACGACGGCGCCGACAAGCACACCACGTTCTACCTCCACAGCCTCGGCCAGTACGTCCAGTACTTCGCAGGCCGCGCGGCCACCTTCATCACGACCGCCGGCCCGGATACGTCCACCGGTCCGGGCGCGATGGCCACACTCCGCGGCGCGCTGGGGCTGACCGACACTTCCGCCGCAGGCGACGCCGTGTCCGTCGACGTGCCCGGTTTCGGCACCGTCGACGGTGTCGTCGACTACCTGACGCCGCACTTCATCGGCATCCGGACCGCCGATGCGCTGTACCGGTTCTACGGCCGCAACGCGTTCGGCGGAACGGTCGACGCGGCGCACCACCTGTTCACTGCGGGTGCCGACCAAAAGAAGTCGCAGGACGCGTGGAAGTCCTGGCTGGACAACGCCTTCGCCTGAACCCGGCACACCTCCGCTCAGGACGCCGTGAACTCGCCCCTCCCCGGAATGTTCGGGGTGCTCGTGGCGATCTCGATGCTGACCCGGCCCGCCCCCGGATCGAAGTACACGGCTGTCGGCGCGCCCGGACCGTCCCATCCGCTCAACGCCCACTGCTTCGTTCCGGAGGCGCCGGTGTCGAGGTTGCGCCAATGCAGGGTGCCGTCGACCATGCAGACCCGGGAGGGGCCCACGAAGTACGTCGTCAACAGCACGTAGTTCGGACCGTACGACTCCGGGTAATCGGACGACGCGTGGGCGTCGATCCGCCCTCCGCACACGCTGAGGTCGCCGGGGTTCAGACCGTGCCCGATCGTGTAGGTGGGGGTCAGCGTCGCAGCATCCGCCCCGGCGGCGGCCGGTGCACCGAGTAGTGCGGCCGCGGCGAGCGAACCCACCACCGCCGATCGGACAACCAGATTTCCCACAGGCATGGCGCTCCTCGGTCGTTGTGCGTCGGGCGAACCTCTCTCCCCCTTGTCTCCGGGAATGCGGGGAGCGTTACTCGTGCGCTTGGCTAGTGTCGACGCAGAAACATCGGTCGACATCGACGAGGAGATTTCCATGTCATTCACGGACGAAGAGATCGCCTACCTGCGGTCACAGCCGATCGCCCGCGTCGCCACCGTGGGCGCGGACGGGCAACCCGACGTGGTTCCACTCGCCTTCGAGTTCGACGGAACGGACTTCTGGGTGGGAGGTTCCGGTCCGTCCGTCGCCGGTACCCGCAAGTTCCGGAACATCCGGGCCGGGAACGACAAGGTGTCGCTGGTCGTCGACGACCTGGTGTCGTTCGAACCGTTCGTCGCGCGGTCCATCCGGGTCTACGGCACGGCCGATCAGCCGGTGGAACGGGACGGAATGGTCGGCCCCGGCCTCTATGTGCGCATCGCGCCGACCATCTCGTGGAGCTGGAACATGGCGGGAGAACCTGCCGGCGCCGAATGGTACGAGCCGAGGCGGACCGTTCACGTCAGAACAGAGTGAGCGCCGGTCCGGGACGACCGACTCCGACCAGTTCACCGCGAGCGGGCTCGACGGCCTCGGTCTGTCCGGCCTCCCGATGGTTCGCCGCGCCGCCCAGACCGTACCGGTCGACGAGAGGGTCGACGCGCTGCTTCAGCCACGATGTGTACTCGGGCGGAACGTAGGCCGCCCGCCCGTACAACTGCCGGTACTGACGGACGAGAGCCGGATGCTCCGTCGACAGCCAGTTCATGAACCAGCCCTTGGTACTGCCGCGCAGGTGCATCGGGAAAACGGTCACACCCGAGGCCCCGGCATCGGCGATGGATTCGAGTAGTCCGTCCAGATGCCGTACCGAATCGGTCAGGAAGGGAATGACGGGGGCCACCATCACATTGCAGGGGAGGCCGGCGTCGGTGATCGCCCGGATCAGATCGAGGCGCGCCTTCGGAGTGGGTGTGCCCGGCTCGATCGACTTCTGGAGGTCGGGATCGTGGATCGCCAGCGACACGCCGATGCTGACCGGCACCTGCTGGGCCGCGAGCGTCAGCAGCGGGAGGTCGCGCCGTAGCAACGTCCCCTTGGTCAGTATCGAGAACGGGGTGGCGGATTCGGCCAGCGCTCGAATGATGCCGGGCATCAGACGGTACCGGCCCTCCGCTCGTTGATAGGGATCGGTGTTGGTGCCGAGCGCCACGTGCTCCCGCTTCCACGACCGGCGCCCCAGTTCCTTGCGCAGCACCGCCGCGACGTTGGTCTTCACGACGATCTGACTGTCGAAATCGCGGCCCGCGTCGAGGTCGAGGTATTCGTGGGTGGGCCGCGCGAAGCAGTAGCGACAGGAATGTGAGCATCCGCGAAAAGCGTTGACGGTGAATCGGAAAGGCAGTTGCGACTCCTCGGGCATCTTGTTCAGCGCGCTCTTGCACAGCACCTCGTGGAAGGTGATGCCGTCGAACTCGGGTGTCTGCACGCTGCGCACGAGCCCGGCGCGCTCCAGCCCCGGCAATGCACCGTCGTCGGCGTCGACCGCTTGCCCATCCCACCTCATGAGTACATGCGAACATTTGTTCTAACCGGTGTCAAGACTTCGACCCGCGCGGAGACCGGATCGTGGGGAAAGACCGCGCTGGTGAGCGCCGGATCGGGGCTTGCGACAATGTTGCCCATGTCGAACAGAAACAACGTCTCGTCCGGTTCCGAATGGGAAGCCAAGATCGGCTATTCCCGCGCCGTGCGCATCGGCCAGCTCGTGTCCGTGTCGGGCACCACGGCGTCGGGTCCCGACGGCCCCGTCGGCGGAAACGATCTCGGCGAACAAACCCGGGAGGCCCTGCGCCGGATCGAGGCAGCACTCACGGAGGCCGGCGCGAGCACGACCGATGTGATCCGCACCCGCATGTACCTCACCGACATGAGCCGGTGGGAAGAGGCCGGCATCGCGCACGGCGAGGTCTTCGGCGAAATCCGACCCGCCACCACGATCCTCGAGGTCAGCGCGCTGATTGCCCCCGGCCTGCTCATCGAGATCGAGGCCGACGCCGTCATCGGCGACTGACCGACGCGGGGAGGCGGCACCTCACCCACCCGTTCACGACGCACGCATTTGCGTACTGAGCACCGCCTCGACTTCCGACCGGGTCGCCACCGTAGTGGGCGCCCGGTCGGAATCCGAGATGGGTGGGTCCGCACCCGGTGTGGGCACGCCTGAGCGACACTCACTGCCCGACCGGCGATCTGCCTGCGGTCATGATCTGCGGGATTCCGCCGATCGGTAGATGCGTCGCGTTTCTACGTTTTCAAAGATCAACCTGGGATACCCGGGCCGACGCTCTTGTCGAGCATCCAGCGGCCGTGTTGCTCGAACTCTGCGTCACCAATGTTGTGAGCCCACACCACAGTCGCTATCGCCTGATGCATCCACTCGAGGTCCAAGGTTTCGACGTCCGAGGCGGTGAGATCACGCCCGAGACCGGCAAGGAAGGCCTCCTCCAAATCGGGTCGGCCCATGAACTGCTGAGACTGCAACCTCACCAGATCACTTGTCCAATGCCTCCAGCTGGTCAGCCGACACCAGATCGTCCGCCCGCTCGATGTACCCATGCGTGCGCTCGATCAGATTTGCGTAGTACACGGCAGACACCTCGCCCGGCAACAGCAGGCCAGCGAGTGCCTGCCCCGCCTGCAGGTAGGTGGCCGGGCCCCATTCCGCTGGCGACCCCTCGACCGTGATGCCTTCACGATGAAGTCGTTGCAAGCTGTCCGCACTCTCAGTACGGTCGTGTCCTGCAATGGCCACGAATGATCCGCGAGAACCTGCCACTGCCCGAACCAACGGTCCAGTAGAGCCGATTGCTCTTCTGTCAGATCTGTTCTCCGCCCCGGCAAGTCCCCAGACTAGGCCGAGCCGATCGTGTGCATATTGGTAGGCACTTGCGGAATCACCCACCATGCGACGACGCTGAGCTGCCTGCTTGCTATAGCGCTCTCGAGATCAGTTCTTTCAAGACCTCGTTGGATCCGGCGTAGATGCGCTGGATGCGGGCGTCGGCGTACATCTGGGCGATGGGGTATTCGAGGATGTAACCGTATCCTCCGAACAGTTGGAGACAGCGGTCGATCACGGCGCACTGCTGGTCGGTCAACCAGTATTTCGCCATTGCGGCGGTAGTGACATCGAGTTCGCCGCGAAGGTGCTTGTCGATGCAGTCGTCGATGAAGGTGCGCGATACCCTCGCGAGGGAGGCGCATTCGGCAAGTTCGAAGCGCGTGTTCTGGAGGTCGAACAGGGTCTTTCCGAACATTGTCCGCGATTTGGTGTACTCGATCGTGAGTGCTACTGCGCGTTCGATCGCGGCGACGGCAGCGACGCCGCAGATCAGCCTTTCCTGTGGTAGTTGCTGCATCAGCTGGACGAAGCCGGCACCCTCGCGTTCTCCGAGGAGGTTGTCCACCGGGACGCGAAGTCCGTCGAAGAACAGTTCGGTGGTGTCCTGCCCCTTCTGGCCCAGCTTGTCGAAGATCGGTCCGCGCGAGAATCCGGGAGTGTCGTCGTTCACCTCGGCGACAACGAGAGACACACCCTTCGCCCCGAGCGTGGCATCGGTCTTGGCCGCGATGATCACGAGGTCACAGTTGCGACCGTTGGAGATGAAGGTCTTGCCGCCGGTGATGACATAGTCACCCCCGTCACGCACGGCCTTGGTAGTGATATTTTGCAGATCCGAGCCGGCGCCCGGTTCGGTCATGGCGATGGCACCGACCCATTCACCGCTGGTGAGCTTGGGAAGCCATCGCGATTTCTGCTCGCGGCTTCCGTACGCGTTCAGGTAGTGCGGAACGATTCCCGAGTGCACACCGAGCTGCAACGAGTGGTCACCCGCCATCACCTGTTCGTGGAACAGCACGGCATCGTGAGCGAAAGTTCCTCCCCCTCCGCCGAACTCCGTAGGAATCGACATACCCGACAAGCCCAGCTTGCCCAGGGTGCCGTAGACCCCCTTGTCCGGAAAGCCCTGTGCGGCGAACCGGCGTTGGTGGGGGGTGACCTCCTTGGCGAAGAAGTTGCGGGCGAGTTCGGCAACCGCGCCGAGTTCGTCGTCCATCCATGGGGATGCGATGTCGGTGATGGCAGGGTGAGCAGTCAAGGGTTCGTCTCCACAGTTGTTGCGAACGAGTCATGAGGGATCAGGTGTCTCAGCTCCCCACCGGGACTCCCGACGTCCGGGCGGCGGGCTCATACACACCTTGGGCGAGTGGTTCGCGGTAGAGCAGCTCGATCTCGGATGCATACTTCTCGGCGATCGGTTTGCGGCGCAGCTTCATCGTCAAGGTGAGTTCGTCACCGCCCGGCTCCCAGAAGGTGGGGAGGATCAGGAAGCGCTTGATCTGCTCCACGCGAGAGAGGCACGTGTTGGCCATCGCGACGGCGGTCGCGATCATCGCGATCATGTCGCGGTCTCGTGCCAGGGAAGCGGCGTCGACCAGGATGTCCTTCGTCGCAGCGAAATTGGCTGCGGCCTCGGGATCGAGTGAGATCAGGGCCGTGTTGTACGGCCGCGCATCTCCGATGGTGGCCACGCCGCCGATGAGCGAGGAGGTGGCCTTGAGTGCGTTCTCGATGGTGGCGGGGGACATATTCTTCCCCGACGAGTTGATGATCAGTTCCTTCTTCCGATCGATCACGGCGAGGTATCCGTCCGGGTCGATGGACACCACGTCACCGGTGGCCAGCCATCCGTCGGCGTCGACGGCGTCGGCAGTCTTGGCAGGCTCCCCCCGGTAACCCTTCATGACGAGGGGGCCACGAACGAAAAGCTCACCATCGTTCGCGACCCGCATGTCCATGCCGGGCACGATCTTGCCGACCGTTCCCAGTTTGGCGGGATCGGCCGGGGCCGCGCTGGCGATGCAGGTCAGTTCCGACATCCCCCAGATCTCGGAGATCTGCAGCCCGAGCCCGGAGAAGAACGCCAACGTGTCGGCGGGTATCGGTGCCGCCCCCGACACGGCCCATCTGAGCTTGTCGAATCCGAGTTCGGCGCGCATCGGCGCCAACACCATCGATTCTGCCTTGACGAACTCGTGTTCCAGTTCCTCCGGTACCGGCAGCCCTGCCCGGAGCATCTCGATCCGGCGTGCGCCGACATCGAGTCCCCACTGCAACGCGTGCCGTCGTGCGTCGTCCGGCTCGTTCGCCACCGCCCGCTCGACCGCGATCTTCAGCTTCTCCCAGACACGCGGCACCGCGCCCCAGATGGTCGGCCGGCAGTCGGGAAGTGCGGCAGCGATCTCCCGCACGTCCGCGACGACGGTGACTTGAGTTCCGAACACCATCTGGAAGTACAGCGCCGTCATCCGATCGGCGATGTGTGCCGACGGCATGAAGGAGGTGATGCGGTCTCCGAACTCGATCGGGAGGATCCAGCACACCGCGCCGGCCTCGAACAGCAATGCGGCATGAGTCGACTCCACGCCTTTCGGGTTGCCGGTGGTGCCCGAGGTGTAGATCAGGGTTGCGACATCGTTGGGCCGCACCGATTGCCACGCGGCGTCGAAGTCGAAGTCCGGTGAGCCGAGTGCCTTCATCTGGTTCAAGGTGAGTGTCCCGGCCGGGGCAATTCCTCCCTCGGCGTCGATGACGACGATCTGCTCCAGCTGTGCGCCGGATTCCCTGATCCGCTCCACGTACTGGGCCTCGCACACCACGACCTTGGCTTCGGCGTTGCCGAGAACGTATGCGATGGCAGAGGGGGGAAGCGTGTTGTAGATCGAGAACGACGTCGCCCCGACATGCTGGGCTCCGACATCGATGGGGTAGAACTCCACACGATTGGCCATCATCACGGCGACGGTGTCGCCGCGGCGGACTCCGAGTGCGGCGAATCCGGCTGCCACGTCGCGGACCTGGCTCGAGTACTGCCGCCAGGTCAAGGTCTGTGCATCACCGACCGTTCGCAGCGCGATGGCGTCCGGGTCGATGGCGGCGGTGCGTTGAAAAGCTGCGCACAGGGTGTGGGGCGCTTCCTCGATGGTCATGGTGTTCTCCTCGCGTCGGGACCGGCTGTCGTGGATCCACTCGCATGTGTGGTGATGGGGCGTTCTTCGAGCTCACGGATCAGTTGGTGGCATTCGGCGTCGGCCGCGAGGTAGCCGTCGGCGAGCACGTTCACCAGTCCTCGTCCCAGGGCCCACGGTTGCCATGCCGCTGGAGCGAGGGTGCGTCCCGCGCGGCGGGCGATAGCGTCTGCGATCACCCTCGCCGCATCCTCCGGGCTGATGCGGCGGCGCAGCGGACGCGGAAGGCGCGCATCGAGCCTTCTGCCGATCTCGTCGTCGTCGAGTGTTGCCCGAGCCAGTTGGGTGTCGACCATCCCGAAGTACGCCACACCCGCGGAGGCGCCGTATCCGGCGAGTTCGAGACGGAGCGCCCGGCCGAGTTGTTCGACGGCGGCCTTGCTGATCATGTAGGACGCGCCACCGAGACCGGGTGCGAAGGCCGCCGCAGACGACACCACCACGATGTGGCCGCGTCGCGCGATCACTTCGTCGATCGCAGGATGGACGGTGTTGAAGACACCGGTGAGATTTATGTCGATGACGCGGTCGAAGCCCGCCGGATCGATCTGGCGGAGGGTGGACGGGGACGGGGTCACTCCGGCGTTCGCGATCACCACATCGATCCGCCCATACCGCTCGATCACCGCGTGCACGGCCGAATCCATGCCGGGACGGTCGCGGACATCGGCGACCAGGGTGAGGACCCGCCGTCGGCCGAGCGCGAATTCGGCTGCCGCCAGCGATGATTGATTGACGTCGAGCAGTGCGACCGTTGCGCCGCGGGCATGCAGCGCTCGCGCCGATGCCAGTCCGATACCGTCGCCTCCGCCGGTAATCAGGACCACCTTGCCGGCAACGTTGTACTCGGCGCCTCGACCGGGAAGTGGGAGGCCCAGGTCTCTCAGGGTGCGCGCAATTGTCGACCGGGTTCTGAACGTGGCCATCATCAATGCCTTCCGTGGAGCAGTCGGACGAGAACGCGGACCAGAGCGTCGATGCGTGGTGTGCGCCGGAACGTGGTGAGCGGAAGAATCGACGGGAATCGCTGCCTCGTCTTCGCACACGGAAACGTGAATTCCCGCAACCCGTCAGCGCCGTGAACCCGGCCGAATCCGGAATCACCGACACCACCCAGCGGCAGGCTCGGGACGGCGGCGTACATGACGTACGAATTGACCGACACCGCGCCGGTGCGGATTCGTGTCGCGATCTCGTCGCCGTGACGGCGGGAGAAGATGCTCAGCCCCAACCCGTATCGGGTCGCGTTGGCCCGTTCGACCGCCTCGTCCATATCCCGCACCCTGGCGACGGTCAGTGTCGGCCCGAATGTCTCCTCGGTGACCGCGACACTGTCCTCCGGCACGTCCACAAGAATGGTCGGCTGCACCACGTTGCCCTCGATGGCGTCCGGTCCTCCGAGCACGGCGCGGCCGCCCCTTCCGATCGCGTCGTCGATGTGGCGACGGATGACGTCGATCTGCGTGGGCATCGTGATGGGACCGATCTGGGCGTCCCCGCCGGTACCGGCCCGGATCGTGCCTGCGAGGGTGACCACCCGATCGACGAAGAGGTCGAATACCTCTTCGTGCACGTACACCCGCTCCACCCCGAGGCAGGTCTGACCGGCGTTGGAGAACCCACCCCACACCGCCGCATCGGCCGCGGCGTCGAGGTCGCCGTCAGCGTCCACGATCAAGGCGTCCTTTCCGCCGCACTCCATCAGGACCGGGGTGAGCGTCGCCGCGCACGCGATCATCACCTGCTTTCCGGTGGCGGTGGAACCGGTGAACCCGATCTTGTCCACACCCGATCGGCACAGCGCTGCTCCCGTCGAGCCGTCACCCGTGACCACCTGCAGAACCGGGTGTTCCGGCACGACCTCGGACAATGTCTGGGCCAACCACACACCGACTCCCGGGGTGTACTCACTGGGCTTGTGGACCACGGTGTTCCCGGCTGCGAGCGCGAAGGACAGAGAACCGAGCGGGGTGAAAATGGGGAAGTTCCACGGTCCGATCACCCCCACGACTCCGAGGGGGAGATACTCGATGCCGGCCGCCTGGTTGACGGTGAGGAGGCTTGGGCGGACCGTGCGACGACCCAGTACCCGGGCGGCGTTCTTCGCTGCCCACGCGAGGTGTTCCAAGGCCATCGCAATTTCGAGCATCGCGTCCGCTTGCGGCTTGCCCATCTCGAGGTGGGTGAGTTCCGCGAGTTCCGGTGCCCGGCGGGCGATGATGCCCCGCCACGCATCGAGTCGCCGGGCGCGTGCCTCGAATCCCAGTTCCGCCCACCATCCGGCGACCTCACGCGCGCGGCGCACCGCGTCGTCGACGTCGTCGGCCGACCCGCGTGGGTGAGTACCGACCACTTGCCCGTTCGCCGGACTGATCACATCGAACGTGTCGGCCGCAGCCGAGGTGCTGATCATCGGGTGGTGCCCTTCGGTCCGTCGAGCGCCGTGTCGTCGAGCGCCGTGTCTGCGAGCGCGTTCGCCCATCCCCGTGTCACCCGACGAAGGAGTGGCAGGGACAGCGCGAGAATGGGGGCGAAACCGGGCGCGGAGTCCACCGCAAAGGTCCAGGTGAGGCGGGTTCCGTCCGGCGTCGGCTCCAGGGTGATGTCCTCGGCGAACCGGCGGAATCCCGGTCTGCTGGCTGCCTCGGCGGTGAAGGTCATCCGTCTGCCCTCGTCCCAGCGGTAGAAGCGTTCCCTCAGCGCTGCGGCCCCGTGTCCGAGCGTCACGGTCCTGGTGGTGCCGACGCCGAACGACCGCGACGATGTCCACTCGCTTGCCGTGATCAGCCGCGCCCACGACACCAGTGCGTCGTGTGCGGTCAACACACTCCACACGTGGCCGGTGTCCGTCGAGAGATTCTCGACGTGCACGATCCGGAATCGGGCGGTCTGCAGGAACTCGTCGTCGGTCGCGGCGAGTGGGTACCAGCGCGTCACAGGTCGACCACCAGTGACCCACCGGCCGAGCGGGACAGACAGATCAGCATCGAATCCTCCTTCTCGTTGTGCGTCAGGATCCTGTCGCGGTGATCGACCTCGCCGGCCAGAACACGTACGCGACAGGTGCCACAAAAGCCCTGCTGACACGAGTAGGCGACGCCGGGGACCTCCCGGCGGATCGCGGCCAGCGCGGTCTCGTCCGGCCCGACGGACACGGTCGTCCCTCGGCGGGCGAGGTGTATCTCGAACTCGCGGCCATCGGCCACCGGAAGTGGTGAGAAGCGTTCGGTGTGAAGCGATCCGGTCGGGTCGATCTCGCGCATCACCCGACGTGCGGTCGTCATCAACGGTGTCGGGCCGCACATGTAGACGGCGGCACCCGGTGAAGCCGTGGCGACGATTCCGGCGATGTCGGGAGGGCCGAGTTCGTCGTCCGGCCGGATCTCGACCTGGCCACGGGAGTACCGGGCGAGTTCGTCGAGGAACGGCATGGTCGCTCGGGAGCGGCCGAGATACACCAGCCTCCATGGCAGTTCACGGTCGTGGCATCTCTTCAGCATCGGCAGGATCGGAGTGATTCCGATTCCGCCCGCGACGAACAGATACGAGTCCGCGGCCACCAGCGGGAAGGCGTTGCGCGGCCCCCGCACGGTGATCGACGTCCCTGCCCGCAGGGAGTCGTGTACCTCGATCGAGCCACCCAGACCGGTGTCGATCCGGCGGACCGCGATGCGGTAGGACGACAGGTCGTCGGGGTCGCCGCACAGAGAGTACTGCCGTTGCTTTCCCGACGGGAGGATCAGGTCGAGGTGAGCGCCCGGGATCCAGGACGGAAGATCGCGCCCGTCCGGCGACACCACTTTCAGGCTGACCACATCAGCAGCCTCGGTCCGCACCTCCGCAACAATCAGATCCCTATCGAACCCCCAGTTGCGCACAGGCTTCGGCCTCGACAGCCATGGAGCAGCACGGCTGGCGGCGAACACGTGCCGGTACGCGACCGTCGCCCGCGCGACCAGCCGGAGAACCCTGGAGGGTTCGAAATGGGGCGTATCGGAGTCCGAACCTGCGGACCTGTCCGACGTCGTCATCGTCATGAGTGACTTTCTCGGTGGGAACGGTTGGCGGCAGGCGACTGTGCGAGGTATCGCATCGCCACATCCATGTCACCGATCTGCGAGGGATGGAAGCCGGGACGGAGGTACGGCGGAATCTCCGTGATCAGGAATTTGATGTTGGGCACGAGCCCCCGCCTGGTTGCACGGATCAGCTGCAGCGGCCAGAAGCGACCCTTGTCCGTCGACGGGTCGGTGCAGAAGAGGTAGTTCATCGATGTCAGGAACAGCAAGCTGAGCGTGAGGCTGGCGATCAGCGCCGTTCGTACGCGGCGGGCATAGCTGCCGTCGACGTACATGTAGGCGTCGAAGGCGACGTTCCGGTGTTCGACCTCCTCGGCGCCGTGCCACCGGACCATGTCGAGCATCACCGGATGCATGCCCGCCTTCTCCAGCGCGGGGTCCGTCAGGAGCCACTCCCCCACCACGGCGGTGTAGTGCTCCATGGCGGCGAACAAGCCCAGCCGTTCGCACAGCCACGCCCGTTTCGCGCGGCCGGACAGCCCTCGATCTCCCAGAATCCGGTCTACGAGCCAGTCCATCTTCTTCGCCATCGGTTCGATGTCCATGCCCAGTTCCGCGAGGTGTTCACGGGCACCCTTGTGCGAAGCGGCATGAGTCGCCTCCTGGCCGACGAACCCGACCACTTCCTCATGGAGCCGCTCGTCCTCGATCAACGGCAGTGCCTCCGCCAACGTCGCGGACATCGCGCGCTCACCTTCGGGAAGAACCAGATGCATGAAGTTGATGACGTGCGTGGCCATCGGCTCGCCGGGAACATAGTGCAATGGCACTCCATCCCAGGAGAACTCGACGTCACGAGCGGCGATCGCGTGTGCCTCGTCCATGTACCGCCGCGCACCGACAGGATCGACCACAGGGTTTCGGCCGATTCGGGGAAACGACATCATCCTGCTGTCCTCACTGTCGACTTTGCCGAGGCTCCGGCCCCGCTGACGATGTAGTGGTCGAGGTCCACCCGGCGGGTCCGCGCGCGGAAGCGGCGGTTGAACCCCGGGTAGAAGGTGAAGTTGCGGCCCTCGCCGCTGAGGTAATAGCTGTTGCACCCGCCGGTGTTCCATACCGAGGTCTGTAACCTCTCGTCGACCTCGTCGACGAATGCCTGCTGAACATCGGGGCGGACGTCGATACTCGCCGCCCCCTGCGCGTTCATTTCCTGCAGACAACTGAGGATGTACGCAATCTGCGCTTCGATTGTCACAACCTGCGAGGTGTAGACGACCGAATTGGGACCGAGCAACATGAAGAAGTTGGGGAAACCACTGATAGTGGTGCCGAGATAGGCGCGGGCATTGCCGTTCCACGCCTCGGCGAGGGTACGACCGTCTCGGCCTCGCACCACATCGAACGCGGGATTGTCGGTCAACCGGAAGCCCGTTCCCAGCACGATCGTGTCGACCTCGTGCAGAACGCCGTCCTCGGTGACGATCCCATTCGATCGCACTTCCCGAATTCCGTCGGTGACCACGTCCACGTTCGGTTGCGCGAGCGCCGGATAGAAGGAGTTGGAAAACGTTGGTCGTTTGCAACCGAACGCATAGGTGGGCGTAAGTTTTGTCCGCAGTTCGGGGTTGCGGATCTGGCGGCGCAGGTGGGCGCGGCCGAGTGCCGCCAGCCCTTTCAGTAGCGCCGGCTTGTACACGAATCCGGGAACCATCGCCTCTTGGACCAGATCGAGACCGGTCCGTGCCAGCCGCTGGGCAACAGGTACCCGCGCGAACAGTTTCCGGGGCCATCCGGTCATCGGTTGGTCGGGGTGCGGAAGTATCCACGTCGGGGTCCGCTGGAACACTGTCATCGAACCGACGATCGGCTGGATTCGGGGGATGATCTGGACCGCAGAGGCACCGGTTCCGATCACCGCGACCCTTTCCCCCGCGAGATCGTGCTCGTGATCCCAGGCGGCCGAGTGAAAGACAGCGCCTCGAAAGCTCGCAAGTCCCGGGAGGTTCGGTACCGCCGGTTCACTGAACGGGCCCATCGCCCCGACCAGGATCCGCGCCTCCCAGGTTCCACGACTGGTGGTCACGTGCCACACCTGCGAGTCGTCGTCCCAGGTCGCGTCCCGCACGTCGTGACCCATCCGCAGATGCGGGACGATGCCGAAGTTCTCAGTGCAGGCGCGGAGATAGTCGTGGATCTCCTGCTGCAGCGGGTAAAGCCTGGTCCAGTTCGGGTTGGGCGCAAAAGAGAATGAATAGAGGATCGAGGGGATGTCGCACTGCGCTCCCGGGTAGGTGTTGACCCGCCACGTCCCGCCGATGTCCTCCGCGCGGTCGAGCACGACGAAGTCGTCGATGCCGGCTTGTTTCAGTCTGATCGCAGTTCCCAGCCCACCGAATCCCGCTCCGACGACGAGTACGTCGACCACTTCGGGTGGGTCATCGACGCTGTCGACCGGAAGTTCCACCGGTGTTGCAGACCTGACCATTCGGGCGCCCTCCTCGTTGATGCCGCGCATGCCGGCAACACTAGAACTGACATCACACGCTGTCAACAGCGATCGATGTCAACATTAGGGAGAGGATCACACCGGCATCCGACCTGCACGCCGCAGTGAGAGGATGAGGACATGACCGAGACCGGCCGCGGCGCACCCCGCCGATGGCGTGGACAGGAGCCGGAAGACCGACGGGCCACGCGCCGGGAACAACTGATCGAAGCAGGCCTGGAAATCATGGGCACGGACGGCAACGATGTTCGGCGCTCTCGCGTTCCTGTACCAGCATTGGCTCACCGGCAACTCGAAAATTTCCAAAAGCCGGGTCATAGACCATGTTTCGCTGGCAATCGAAGCCCAGGCCAACGTCAACAGCACGCCGGATCCAACCAGGTGACACTCGCCATGGACAACCACCGCGATTCCCGCACTTGCGCCGGCCCGATTCGCCGTCACCGTCTGCCTCGTGCCGCGAGGACCGAGAACTCTACGGCGCAACCGGATAGTGGCTGGTGATCGCGACCCGGTTCCAGGCGTTCATCACGGTCGCCAGCCAGCTGATCGCGGACACCTGCACGTCGGTGAGTGAGCCGTCGTCCCAGGTCCGCCGTTCCGGGACAGCGAGCGCGGTGACCTGTTCGGCGAGCCCGAGCGCCGCCCGCTCCTGGTCGCTGAAGTACTGCGACTCCCACCACGCCGCCACGACCGCAAGTCGATCCGCGCTCTCCCCCTTGGCCAGCGCGTCGCGGGTATGCAAGCGAAGACAGAACGCGCAGCCGTTGAGTTGCGAGACCCGAATCTTCACCAACTCCACCAGCAGCGGGCCCACCCCCGCCGCCTCCAGAGCTGCCTTCACCTCCGCGTCCAACTTCGTCAGGCTCTGGTAAACGGACGGGTGCTGCTTACCGAGATTCACGCTGGTCATCATGTTTCCTTCGAATAGTGTGCCGGACTGACGAATGGTCGTGCGTGCGTTCCGGTCACGCGGACCACGCCGACCCCG
Organism: Rhodococcus sp. IEGM 1307; assembly: GCF_030056915.1. Classification (NCBI taxonomy): domain Bacteria; kingdom Bacillati; phylum Actinomycetota; class Actinomycetes; order Mycobacteriales; family Nocardiaceae; genus Rhodococcus; species Rhodococcus sp. IEGM 1307. The sequence goes on along the minus strand of NZ_JASHKW010000006.1, from coordinate 7,385 downwards.
TGATCCGATCGACCATGCTCACGCTGCGGAAGCCCGGAACGAAGTGCTTGAGCACGTCGGCGTTGACGGTGCCGTAGGTCGTGTCCGGCCGATAGCTGAGCCCGTCGACGAAGGCACGCAGAAACTCGTTCTTGAAGTCACCTCGCGGATGGGCAGCGGTAATCTCCCCCACCTGATCCGGGTCCAGACCGTCCAAACCCAACCCGACCACATCGGTGAGAACACCGAAGTTCGTGGCAGCGACCTCATCCCCCATCCGGCCGGGAATCCCCGGCGTCGTGTGCAACGCGATCGCCGTCCACACCAACTCAGCGGCGGCATCGGAGAAACCGCGATCGAGCAGAAACTTGCGAGCACGATCGGCGCCATCGAGCTCGAACCGCTGCTCCACATCCGAGAAGGGCGTGAGTAGACCCGTGTCGTGGAAGAGGGCAGAGAGGTAGAGCAGCTCAGGGTCCGGCCGCAGGCCGAGCTCGCGAGCCCGCAGCGTGCTGAAGAGGAACACCCGCCGCGAGTGATGGAAGATCAGCGGGTTCGTCGTCTCCCTGATCAGAACCGTGGCCTCAGCCGCCGCCTGCGTCTCGGGAATCTCCACTCCTGCGATGATCTCGGTCATGAGCCCTGCACTTTCAGGTTTCGATGTTGTAGAACAGACGATGTGTCCGTCCCCCAACGGTGCCGCACACCTGGCCTCCGGCGCCGCCTCGGTCCGGCCATGAACCACTCGAATCCGGACAGGCGATGAGCATGCACACCAGCCCCCACCCCCACCGGGTCGCGATCCTGGTCTACGACGGGGTGAAACTGCTCGACGTCGCCGGCCCCGCCGAGGTGTTCGCCGAGGCGAACCTATGCGGCGCCGACTACCAGATCGTGCTGCTGTCACCGACCGGGGCCAATGTGGCATCGTCCATCGGCATCACGATCTCCGTCGACGGCGACGCAGCATCGGAACCGTCCCCCGACACTTTCCTCGTCGCCGGCGGCGACATCTACCCCCGAACCGCCATCGCCCGCGACCTCCTCGACGCCACACACACCCTCGCCACCCGAGCCGCCCGGGTCGGCTCCATCTGCACCGGGGCATTCATCCTCGGGGCGGCAGGCCTCCTGGACGGCAAACGCGCGACCACGCACTGGAAAGTCGCCCACGAACTCGCCGCCCGCCACCCGACGACCCACGTCGAACCCGACTCGATCTACGTTCGCGACGGCACCACCTACACCTCCGCAGGCGTCAGCGCCGGCATCGACCTAGCGCTGGCCCTCGTCGAAGACGACCACGGCCCCGAACTGACACGCGACGTCGCCCGACGCCTCGTGGTCTACCTGCAGCGCGCGGGCGGACAATCGCAATTCTCCGCGCCACTCCAAGGCCCACCGCCGCGCACACCAGCCCTCCGCCGAATCGTGGATCTGGTGACGGCGGACCCCTCCGGGAAGCATTCGCTCGCCGAACTCGCCACACACCTCCACATGAGCGCCCGCCACCTCACCCGACTCTTCCGCACCGAGCTGTCCACCACGCCTGCCCGGTATGTCGAGCTGGTCCGATTCGACCTGGCAAAGGCGCTGCTCGACCAGGGACACAACGCAACCCAGGCAGCATCACTCGCCGGATTTCCCAGCTACGAAAGCCTGCGACGAGTCTTCGTGCGAGAGCTGTCGATGTCACCGACGGCCTACCAACGCCGCTTCGGCACCGCACACCGCGCCGACGCAGGATAACCGTGGCCACCGTGTGGCGTCGGCGACCGATGAATTCCGCCTCGCCACGCAGTCTGTATTGATGAGTGTCCGCTTCCGCACCTGCGGGAGGTGTGAGATGAGGCAACAAGGAGCGTGCATACAGTGGATCAAGACAACGTGAACGCCACTGTGACGGTCACCGTGCCCGCCCCGAGGGTGTTCGCGGTATTGGCCGACCCGACGACCCATTCTGCGATCGACGGCACCGGCTGGGTTCAGCAAGCCGCCGACCGGGCGCCGCTGACCGAGGTGGGGCAGATTTTCCGGATGGACATGTATCACCCCAACCATCCGAACGGTGAGTATCAGGTGGCCAACGAGGTCCACGTGATCGACCCGCCGCGCGCCATCGGCTGGAGGACGGGGCAGGAGAAGGACGGCGGTCGCCTGGAGTTCGGCGGTTGGATCTGGCGCTACGACCTGGTGCCGCGCGGCCCGGCCGAGACCGAGGTCACGCTCACCTACGACTGGTCTGCGGTGCCCCAGTTCATCCGCGAGTACATCCAGTTCCCGCCGTTCGGTCCTGAGCATCTCACCAACTCGCTGCACCACCTGGCCGAGCTTGCCGCCTCGACCTCCCAGGCTTGGACGGCCGAGTAGTCCTACGGTTGGGCGAGCCGCTCGAGGAGCCATGATTCGACGCCGCTGAGCGCAGTCCTGGCCATTGCCGTGGGGTGGCCCGTGAACCCGTGGGGCGCGTCGGGATAGATCCGGAGCTCGACGTCATTGCCGGCGGCGGAGAGCCGGCCTGCCATCGCGAGGTTGTCTTCCAACAACACGTCCTTGCTTCCGACGACCAGCAGCGCCGGGGGAAGGCCGTGGAGGTCGCCGTAGAGAGGAGAGATGTCTGGAGCAGTGCGATCTTCCACATGGCCGGCGTAGGCCTGGATGAAGTATTCGTCGGCGATCCGACGTCCGGCCGGAGTCTGCGCGCTCGAGTCGAAGGTGCCGAATTGGAGTGCGGCGCCGGTGAACCCGTCGACGGCCCCCCGGTCCCGCAGCCGGAGCAGGGTTGCCATCGCGAGTGTCGCTCCCGCCGATCGCCCGCCGATCGCCAGTCGGGATGATCCGAAGCGGGCATCGGCGTGTTCGACGAGCCAGAGCGCCGCCGCTTCACAGTCATCGGGTGCGGCCGGCCACGGGTGCTCGGGTGCCAGCCGGTAGTCGACGCTGACGACGGCGATGCGGAGAGCGTCAGCGAGCTCACGGTTACGCACGTCGTCGCGCGCCGCGGAGTCCATGTAGAAGCCGCCGCCGTGTATGTCGAGGTAGACGCCCCGCGCTCGACCGCCGGTGGGGGTAGAGATCCTCACCGGGACATGCGCTCCCGCGGCTTCGACCATCTCTTCGATCGCCGGTGGATCGGCGGGAGAAGGAGCGGACCGCCTCGCCCGTACTTCCCTCAACTCCTCGGGGGTGCGGGGGCCACGGCCTGCTGCCCGCGAGGTGTAGAAACCCCGAGCTTCCTCGACCTGCTCCGCGGGCACGTCAGCCAGCAAATAGTCCAGCGCGAACCGCACGCGCCCTCCTCACCGTCGGGGTCTCATCACCACACTGTTTACCGCGCAGCGCTCGGCACACACCGAACGCGAATTCAGTGCTTCTGAACGGTTTTCAGCGTTCGCGAGCCGACGGAGATTGTATCGGTACAGATTGTTGCAAGAGTTCGGCACGGGTGCCGGGCATGCCGCTGTCACCCCGATCGGAGGATTTGACTGCCAGAACTTGGTTGATCCCGAGCCGATTCGCCGCAAACGCCAACGCCGCGCCGGCCATGTACATCCGCCACACCCGGGCCCGCCCGGCGCTGCTGTAGGCCACCGCCTCGTCCCAGTTCGCCTCCAGGTTCCCCACCCAGGCCCGCAGGGTCAGCGCGTAGTGCTCGCGCAGCGACTCGACGTCGCGCACCTCGAAACCGGCCCCTTCGAGCGCCTCGATCATCGTCGCGAGCGGTTCGATTTCTCCGTCGGGGAACACGTAGCGATCGATGAAGGACGTTTTGGAGAACGTGGCGGCGGGTTTGCGGGGTCGCCGCGAGATCGCGTGGTTGAGCAGCCGCCCCTGCGGGCGTAGCAACGCGAACAGGTCCGCGGCGTAGGTCGCCAGCATCGCGGCGCCGACGTGCTCGGCCATGCCGATGCTCGAGATCGCGTCGTAGGGGCCGTCTGTGACGTCGCGATAGTCCTGAACTCGGATCTGCACCAACTCCCCCACGCCCGCGGCGACCATCCGTTTGGCGGCGTAGTCCGCCTGCTCCTGGGACAGGGTGACACCGACGACGTGCACTCCGTAGTGACGTGCCGCGTGCAGCGCGAAGGTTCCCCACCCGCAGCCGACGTCGAGGATCCGCATCCCCGCGGTCAGGCCGAGCTTACGGGCCACCAGATCGCATTTGGCATATTGGGCTGCGTCCAGATCGTCGCTCGGCTCCGCCCAGTACGCGCACGAGTAGGTCATCGACTCGCCGAGCACGAGTCGATAGAAGTCGTTGCCGACGTCGTAGTGGTGGCTGATCGCGGCGGCGTCACGCTCCTTGTCGTGCCGGTGCCCGCGCGCCGGTTTCATCTCCTCGGCCGGTGGTTTCGGTGGGAGGCCGATGATCCCCAGACGCAGCGCCGCTGTCGCCAGCGCCTTCTTCGTCTGCCTGTCTATCCGTACGCCGGGGCCCCTCGTCGGGTCCGACACCTGCTCCAACACGTCGAGCCCGGCGAGCAGGTCACCCTCGATGTCGATGTCGCCGGATACGTAGGCCCGCGCGAAACCGAGGTCGTTGGGCGCCCACAGCAACCGCCGCAGACCACGCCGATTGACGATGTGCACCTGCCACGGCGCGTCCGAGGGACCACTGCGACTACCGTCCCAACACCGGATTCCTACCGGGACCTGTTCCCCCACCACCGCGCGAACCAGCGGCGCCACCGTGTCAGCGACCGTCATACACACCTCCGTCGAAGTTTGGGGTCCCACCACCACTGCGGCTGCTCAGTTCACCTCACTCGCCCGTCGACCATATCGATGGAACCCCCGTCGCCGCACACCTTCACACCAACTCCCGCTCGGGACATCCTGTTTCTCGAACCCCGACTCGCCGTCATCGAATGGGCGGCCCGAACGGATCAGACGCCATCGGCTCCGGGCGTTACGATTGCGTCGAAGAGTTCGTCCGAGAGCCAGGGGTGCCCATGTCGGATCTGGATCAGGCGTTCGCCGATGCGCAGGAGAACGTCACGAAGCTCACCTCGCGGCCGGCCAACGATGAGCTGCTGCGGCTGTACGCGCTGTTCAAGCAGGGGTCGAAGGGCGATGTCGAAGGCAAGCGGCCCGGTCGGTTCGACATGGTCAACCGCGCCAAGTACGACGCCTGGGCCAAGGTGGCGGGTACGAGCAGCGCCGATGCCAAGCAGAGCTACATCGACCTGGTGGCCCGTCTCACGCAGGGCTGAGTTCGGGCGTTCCGGTCCGGTGCTGCCCGATCGCGCGTGATCCAGCGGTCGCCCCGGCGCAGACCTGGCACGATGGCGGTGTGACGGATTCCAAGCGCGTCCTCGTCCTCGGCTCGGGATTCGCCGGCTTGTGGGCCGCGCTGGGGGCTGCGCGGCGGCTCGACGAACTCGATGCGGCGGGCACCGTCGATGTCACGGTGATCAGTGCGCAGCCGTTCCACGACATCCGGGTCCGCAACTACGAGGCAGACCTGAGCGCTTGCCGCATTCCACTGAGCGACGTGCTCGACCCGGTCGCCGTCGGGCACATCGCCGCCGAGGTGACGGCGATCGACACCGCGGCGCACAGCGTCACCGTTTCGGGTAACGGGGCACAACCCACGCAGAGGTACGACCGCTTGGTCATGGCGCTGGGCAGTCGGGTGGCGAAGCCCGATATCCCCGGTTTGCGGGAATTCGGCTTCGACGTGGACACCTACGACGGCGCAATGAAGCTACAGCGCCACCTGGCCACGCTGTCCGGCGGCCGAGCGGACGCGGGCGCGGCGACCGCGGTGGTGGTCGGCGCCGGCCTTACGGGCATCGAAACGGCGTCCGAGTTGCCCGGAATGCTGGCGAAGGTATTCGCAGGACGCAACGTCGAACCACGGGTGGTGCTGATCGACCACAACCCCTACGTCGGTTCCGACATGGGGGCATCGGCGCGACCGGTGATCGAAGCGGCTTTGTCCGACAACGGCGTCGAGACGAGGACGGGTGTCGGTGTCGCCGCTGTCGACGAGCACGGCGTGACGCTTTCCTCCGGAGAGGTGCTGGCCGCGGGCACCGTCGTCTGGTGCGCGGGCATGCGGGCGAACCCGCTGACCGCACAACTCGGTGCCGAGCACGACCGGCTCGGTCGCCTGCCGGTCGACGACTATCTGCGGGTGATCGGCTCGCCCGAGGTATTCGCCGCCGGCGACGTCGCCGCGGCAAGGGTGGACGAGGACCACCTGTCGGTGATGTCGTGCCAGCACGGGCGACCGATGGGCCGCTACGCGGGATACAACGTCATCAGCGATCTACTCGGGGAGGCGATGCTCCCGCTCCGGATCCCCTGGTACGCAACGATTCTCGACCTGGGACCGGCGGGAGCGGTGTACACCGAGGGGTGGGATCGACAGGTGGTGTCGCGCGGCGCGCGAGCCAAAGCCACCAAGGTCACCATCAACACCCAACGCATCTATCCCCCGTTGAACCGAGACCGTGACGCGCTGCTGGCCGCCGCCGCGCCGGCGCTGCAGGCGCGACCTGATCCCGGACAATGACTTTCAGATCGGCGGTCGAGGTCGTCGACCACATCGGTGACGATGACACGACCGCCCTGCCGGTCGCCCGCCAGGCCAGGACCTCTCACCAACTCACTACACCCGCCGATCGCTCCTTCGGCCGAGTCCATCTCAACATGTAGCGTACACTATCTATTCGTGCACAACTGATATGTGCCGCCTGCAGCGCCAGCCGCAGCGGACGGCCACCGAAACAGGTCAATAGGCACAGACAGGACCCCTACCACAAGCGAGGGCAAGGCCAATGAGACAGTCCGACAGCCCCTTCTACGACGAGATACGGGCAGGTACATTCGCCGCCTTGCTGAGTAGGCGCACGAACCGCCTGGGCGGGCGTTGTCCCGGGCCCGCCGAACGCGACGCCTGGTCGGGCTGCACGACGAAGGCGATTGCCTCAACATCCCCGACGCCACCGCGCGCACCGCCGAGTCGAGAGCAGTGGAACCGTCCGCAGAACCTGAGGTTGTGGAGACTATCGATATACATAATCGCCCTGCACCGGGCCCCGCGCCCGCCGCGACAGCCCGCGATTCCTCGGTGCCAGCCGCCGCGGCGGTCGCAACCGCATGCGCCGCAGATGACGTCGTCGACCCCGGCGATCCGCCTTGGGAATAGCCTGCACTCATGGCCGCACGCAAGACCACCCAGCGACGCTCCAGTCCCAGACGAGCCGGCGCCAAGCCCCTGATACCCACCCCGGGGCACGGGGAGCAGATCTGGATCCTCGACGTCCCGTATCGGGCATCCGCGCCCGGTGCCAAGTACTACAAAGCGCTCAAAGCATATGCCTACATCGGCGCTCAATTGCCTGACGAACTCACCGTCTACGCGTCGAAACCGTACTCGTACGCTCGCTGGGTCGAAG
>NZ_JASHKW010000069.1:0-810 GCF_030056915.1 Rhodococcus sp. IEGM 1307 | reverse complement strand
CCCGAAAACGGGATCATGCTCCAACTCGTCTGGCTCGACCCCCGCACCCAACCCGGACACCTCCTCATCACCATCCACCACCTCGCCACCGACGGCGTCTCCTGGCGCATCCTCATCCCCGACCTCGCCACCGCCCACCACGCCCACACCACCGGCACCACCCCCACACTCCCACCCGTCACCACCAGCGCCCGCCGCTACGCCCACGCCCTCACCGACACCACCACCCACCACACCCACGAACTCCCCCACTGGCGCCACATCCTCACCACCCCCGACCCCCCACTCGGCACCCGACCCCTCGACCCCACCCACGACACCGAACACACCACCACCCACACCACCACCGAACTCCCACCCCACACCACCCACACCCTCCTCACCACCCTCCCCACCACCTACCACTGCGGCATCGACGACGCCCTCCTCACCGCCCTCGCCCTCGCCGTCACCACCTGGCGCCACCGACACCACACCCCCACCCACACCCTGCTCGTCAACATCGAAGGCCACGGCCGCACCGACCCCCACATCCCCGGCGCCGACCTCACCCGAACAATCGGCTGGTTCACCACCATCCACCCCGCCCTCCTCGACCTCACCGACATCGACCTCCACGACGCACTCACCGGCGGACCCACCACCGGACACGCCCTCACCACCATCAAAGAACAACTCCACACCACCCCCGACCACGGCACCGGATACGGCCCCCTCCGATACCTCAACCCCCACACCGCAACACAACTCCGCAACCTCCCCCAACCCCAAATCACCCTCAACTACCTCGGCCGGTTCGACCACCCGCCG
>NZ_JASHKW010000068.1:0-828 GCF_030056915.1 Rhodococcus sp. IEGM 1307 | reverse complement strand
GTTTTTCGTCGGGGTCGAGGATGTCGAGGTCGCCGACCGGGCTGTCGGGATCGGCGATGATGGCTTCGAGGACATGCAGGTATCGGTTGTGCAGGGCTTGGACGTATGGTTCGTCGAACAGGTCGTGGAGGTAGGTCAGGGTTAGTCGGATGTGGGTGTCGTCGGTGATTTTCAGGGCGAGGGGGTAGTGGGTGTTGTCGTTGGCCCTGACGCCGGCGAGGGTTATGCCGTCGAGTGCGTCGGCCTGTTCGGTAAGTGTGGTCTGCTCGACGGGGTACGACTCGAACACCGTCAGCGTGTCGAAGAGGGCGTCGGTTGTTCCGGCGGCGTGCTGAATGTCGGTGAGTCCGAGGTAGAGGTGGTCGAGCAGGTCGGCCTGTTCACGGTGCATCCGCGTCAGTAGTTGGGTGATCGACTGGTCCGGGTCTGCGCGCACCCTGATCGGTACCGTGTTGATGAACAGTCCGATCATCGATTCCACGCCTGCGAGCTGGGGTGGTCGTCCTGACACGGTGCTGCCGAAGACTGTGTCGTCGCGGCCGGTCATCCGCATCAGCAGAATTCCCCAGGCCGCCTGCATGACCGTGTTGACGGTGACATCGAGTCGGGCGGCCAACTCGGACAGGGCACGTGTTTTGTGTTCGCCGAGATCGGTGGTTACTTCACCGGCCCGCGAGGAGATTTCTCGGCCCGGGTCGGCGGGGGCGAGCAGGGTCGGGCCCTCGACACCCTCGAGTGCCGCCGCCCAGACCTGCCGCGACGTCGCCTGGTCCTGTTCGGCGCGCCATTCGAGATAATTGCGGTAGGGACGGGCGGGAGGCAACGCCG
>NZ_JASHKW010000067.1:0-956 GCF_030056915.1 Rhodococcus sp. IEGM 1307 | reverse complement strand
CCGCGGCTGGTGAAGCGGCGGAATCCGAGGTTGTGTTTGGCGTGCCCGAACACGGTTTCGGCGATGGGTGAGCGTTTGCGGTAGGTGGCGATACCGGCCTCGGTGCGCAGCCGGTGGGTCATGGCCTGGATCGGATCCGCTTGCGGCGGTGGCGGTCCGGTGACCGGATCAGCGGTGGCGGCGGCCTCGAGGTGACGGGATTTGCCGGTGGCGATCAACCGGTCCGGGCCCGGCGCGGTGAGGTTCTCGCGGGAGCAGTAGCCGGCGTCGAAGAGCATCACCCCGATCAGCTCCTCCGGGCTCGTGCCGGTCGGTTCCTTCCCACGTCGGGTGGTGTCGATCAGGTGCGCGGCCGCCCCGGCCTTGTCGACCATCTCGGGGAAATAGTCGTAGTCCGCCGGGCCGGTCCCGACCCCGGTGGCCAGGATCAACCCGTCCTCGCTGGTGAAGGCCTGACAGTTGTAGCCCTGCACCCAGCCGCCGCCGCGCAGCGGCTGCAACCGCGAATCGGGATCGGTGGTGTTGCGGCGCCGCTGCCCGGCGGCGGCGGCGCGCTCACCCTGTTTGCGGAGGGCGGTGTCGAGTTCGGTGCGCCGGCGCCGGACCAGGTGGTGCTTCTCGACCGGTTTCGGTGCGAACCGGGTGCCCCCGCCCCCGGCCTCGGTGCCACCCTGGAACCGCTCGATCACCGCGTGCTGGGCGGCGACCGCCTCGGCCAGACGCCGCTCGGCGGCGGCGACCTCGGCCCCGACCGGCACCCGGCCCATCACCGTCTGGCCCGCGTCGAGCCGGGCCAGATAGTCCTGCGCCTTCTGGTCCCGCTCGCACCGTTCGGCGTCCTTCTCCGCGTCGAGCTGGGCCAATGCCTCGGCGATCCGGGCCGAGCGGGTGCTGGGATCGGCCAACTCCGCCGGCACCTGTCCCGGGCCCGGATCGTCCTCGCCGTAGAGGTCGTC
>NZ_JASHKW010000066.1:0-964 GCF_030056915.1 Rhodococcus sp. IEGM 1307 | reverse complement strand
TCGATTTCGCCGAGTTCGATCCGGAAACCACGAATCTTCACCTGAAAATCCGAGCGACCCACATACTCGAGCACCGGCCCACCCTCCGAACGCCGCCACCGCACCACATCCCCCGTCCGATACATCCGATCCCCCGGCCCACCGAACGGATCCGCAACGAACCGCCCCGCCGTCAACCCCGACCGATTCCGGTACCCCCGCGCCAGCGCCGGACCCGACAAATACAACTCCCCCGCCGCCCCGAACGGCACCGGCCGCAACCGCCCATCCAACACCAACTCACCGAACCCACGAACCGGACCACCCACCGTCACCGACTCCCCCACCACCAAACCACCACTGACATTCGACATGATCGTCGCCTCCGTCGGCCCATACGCATTGAACATCCGCCGACCCGCAGCCCACCGAGCAACCAACTCCGGCGGGCACGCCTCACCCGCCACCACCAGCGCACCCAACGCCCCCAACCCCACCGGATCAACCGACGACAACGCCGTCGGCGTCAACACCGCATGCGTCACCGACTCCCCCACCAGAATCCGCGCCAACTCCTCCCCACCGTAAACCGTCGGCGGAACCACCACCAACCGCGCACCCAACCCCAACGCCCACACCAACTCGAACACCGACGCATCGAAACTCGGTGACGCACAATGCAACACCCGAGCACCCGCACACACCCCGAAACCCGAACGCTGCGCAGCCACCACATTCGCCAACCCCCGATGCGTCACCACCACCCCCTTCGGCACACCCGTCGACCCCGACGTATAAATCACATACGCCGCCTGCCCCACCCGCACCCGCGCACCCCGATCCACATCCGTCACCACCCCCGCCGACACCGACGACAACCGCGACACAACCGCCGCATCATCGAGCACCACCCACCGCACCGAACCCGGCAACCGATCCCGCACCTCCGAGACCGTCACCCCCACCACCACACCCGAATCCGTCA
>NZ_JASHKW010000065.1:0-1111 GCF_030056915.1 Rhodococcus sp. IEGM 1307 | reverse complement strand
CCGGCGAGGTGCAGTTCTGCGGTCACGCCGGTGGGGACGGGGCGGAGTCGGTCGTCGAGGACGTAGGCGTGGGTGCCGCGGATCGGGCCGCCGATGGTGACCGGGCCGCCGGGTGGCAGTGGTCCGCTGCAGTTGCTCATCACGGTTGTTTCGGTGGGGCCGTAGCCGTTGAAGAAGCGGCGGGGTGTGTGGGTGGGGGAGGTGTCGGTGGGTGTGGCCCAGCGGGTGGGCAGGTCGGGGGTGCAGGCCTCGCCGGCGGAGAGGACGGTGTGCAGGGTGTGGAGGTCGGTGGGGTCGATGGTGGCCAGTGCGGCCGGTGTGATCACGGCGTGGGTGACGTGGGTGGTGTGGAGGAGGTGGGTGAGTTCGTCGCCGCCGAAGACGGTGGGTGGGGCGATGACCATGGTGGCGCCGGTTCCTGTGGCGAGGAGTAGTTCGAAGACCGAGGCGTCGAAGCTCGGGGATGCCACGGCCAGGGTGCGGGAGTCGGGGGTGATGGTGAATCGTTCGCGTTGTTCGGCGGCGAGGTTGGCCAGCCCTTGGTGGGTGACGACGACGCCTTTGGGGGTGCCGGTGGAGCCGGAGGTGTAGAGCAGGTAGGCGGTGTTGGTGGTGTGTAGGGGTCGGAGTCGGTCGGTGTCGGTGATGGGACCTGAATCCATGGTGTTGCAGCGGGTTTCGAGGTCGGGGGTGTCGATGAGGAGCCAGGGCAGTGGTTTGGGCAGGGTGGTGGCGTGCTCGGTGGTGGTCACTCCGAGTGCGGCTCGGGAGTCCGAGAGCATGTGGGTGATGCGGTCTTTCGGGTAGTTCGGGTCGATGGGGAGGAACGCGGCGCCGGTTTTGGTGGTCGCCCAGATTGCGAGGGTCGCTTCGAGGGAGCGGGGGAGTGCGATGGCGACGGTGTCTTCGGTGCCGATGCCTTCGGCGATCAGGATCCGTGCCAGTTGGGAGGATGCGGTGTCGAGTTGTTCGTAGGACAGGTGGTGGTCTTCGTATGTCACCGCTGGTGCGGTGCGGTTGTGTGCTGCGGCGGTGGTGAGCAGTTGTGGCAGTGTCGTTGCGGGGTGTTCGGGGCCGCCGGTGCGGTCGAGCAGGTTCCGTTTTTCGTCGG
>NZ_JASHKW010000064.1:0-1357 GCF_030056915.1 Rhodococcus sp. IEGM 1307 | reverse complement strand
CGCGTTGACTCATCCAAAATGCCCGCGTAAGCCCCTTCGTTGCCTCACGTGAGAACGCCCGCGTAGCGGCGTGTCGATCACGTCGGTGTGGTGGTCGAGGGTAGGGCCGGAGGATGGGACTGACCATGGCTGAACGCAGAGCCGTCACCACGGCGATCGCGACCCGCTACAAGCGCGCCGACAAGCCGGGCAAAGCGAAGATCCTAGACGAACTGTGCGCCACGACCGGCTGGCATCGCGACCACGCCCGCAAGGCATTGCGGGCAGCGTTGATTCCGAAGGTGGTCCGTCCCCGAACCGGGCGCCCACCGACGTACGGGCCGAACGTTGTTGCAGCGTTGATCTTCTGCTGGGCGGTGCTGGGGATGCCTGCCGGGAAGCGGCTTGCGCCGGCACTGCCAGACCTCGTGCCCATTCTGCGTGCGTTCGGTGAACTCGACATCGACGACGCTACCGCACTGTTGCTGGTCGGCATGTCTGCAGCCACCATCGACCGACGGCTGGCGCCCGAACGCAAGAACCATGAACTCAAGGGCCGATCACATACCAAGCCCGGTTCCCTGCTCAAGTCCCAGATCCCGATCCGCACCTGGGCGCAGTGGGATGATGCGGCGCCGGGGTTCGTCGAGATCGACCTGGTCGGCCACGAGGGCGGCAACGCCGTCGGTGAGCACGCTTACACGCTGACGGTCACCGACATCGCCACCGGTTGGACCGAGAACCGCAGTGTGCGCAACAAGGCCCGCAAATGGGTCATCGCCGCACTCGACGAGATCGCTGCCATCATGCCGTTCCCACTCCTCGGCGTCGACTCCGACAACGGCAGCGAGTTCATCAACCACCACCTGCTCGACTGGTGCAACAGACAGCAGATCACCTTCACCCGCTCGCGTCCCGGAAACTCCAACGACGGGGCACACGTCGAGCAGAAGAACTGGGCCGTAGTACGCACCATCGTCGGCTATCTCCGCTATGACACCTCTGCAGAGTTGTTGCTGCTCAATCAGATCTGGGTTCTGCAGTCGCAGCTAACGAACTACTTCTACCCACAGCAGAAATTGGTGTCGAAAGAACGTGACGGCGCGAAGGTGACCAAGAAGTACGACATCGCCACCACTCCGCATCGGCGTGCAGACCAGCACGAGGCCGTCACCGGAGAGGACAAGGCCATCCTCGCCGACACGTACTCGACCATCAACCCCGCCGCCGTCCAGCGTCAGATCCAGGCATTGACCACCGAGCTCATCGCCCTCGCCACCGCCAAGAACACACCCACGAGGAGAGCCCCTCTCACGCGGGCACTTCTCGATGAGTCAACGAATCAGACTTCGCGGGCATCTTGACATGAGGCAACAGG
>NZ_JASHKW010000063.1:0-1496 GCF_030056915.1 Rhodococcus sp. IEGM 1307 | reverse complement strand
CTGAAGGCGTCGGTAAGGACTGGCCATGCCGCGGTCTCGTCCCAGGGTATGTCGTGTTGCAGACACCACCACAGGCGCCCGAGTAGCTTGTTCGCGAGATTACGCAGCGCCGCGTTGTGGTGATCGCCCGCGGCTCGTCGCTTGTCGTAGTGGGCTCGTGCGCCGGCTGATTTGGTGAGCATCGAGAAGGCCCACCAATGGCAGGCGTCGGCCAGTCGTTTGTTGCGGACCTTGCGGGCCTTGACGTAGTGCGATCGGCCTGACGACATTGTCACCGGCGCTGTGCCGGCGTACGAGCGAAGGTTGTTCGGGTGGGTGAATCGTTCAGGGTCGTCGCCGATTTCGCCGAGGACTCGAGCGGCCAGGACCGGGCCCAGGCCGGGCGCCGACCGCAATATAGCGGCTTGCGGGTGCGCTTCGAACTGCTGCCCGAGCTGCGCCTCGAGGGCGTCGACGGCTTCTCGCATCGCCACCAGGACGGCGATCAGCCCGGTGACGGTGTGGCCGTATGCGGCCTCGACTTGCGGGGGTTGCCGCAAAGCCGGTGCCCGCAGGAGGGTGAGGATCTGCTCGGCCAGGGCAGGGTGGTTGCCGCGACCCGAGCGTTGCAGCAGGGTAACGACGCGGCGGCTTGTCAGCTTGGCCGCAGCGGCGGGTGTCGGGACCGCCGCGAGCACAGTCGTCGCCGCGCGATGCTTGAGGTTCGGGAATGCCTGCACCGCTTGTGGATAGAATTCCAGTAGCAATGAGCGGAGTCGGCTGACCGTTTGATTCAGCGCCCACACCGCCTCCTGATGTTGACGTGCGAGCGTCTTCACCGCGCGCCCCTGCTCGCTGATGGCCGGTAGCGGCCTGTGCATGTGCCGGTCGGTTCGCAGTACGTGCGCGAGGACCGCGGCGTCGCCCGGGTCGGACTTCCCGCCGGCTTGCCCGTGGCGTTCGCGGTAGCGGGCCACCGCGCGCGGGTTTATCGGGTATAAGGTGAACCCGGCGTCGGCGAGGGCGACGACAAGCAGATTCTTGTCGGTTTCGATGGCAATCGGGATGTCCTCGACGCTGTCGCAGTGTTCCGCTATCAGTGCCAGGAAATCAGTGAATCCGGCTGCGCCGGTGTCGATTCGGGTGCGTGCAATGATATCGCCATTCGCATCGACCAAAGCCACATCGTGATGCGCCTCGGCCCAGTCGATCCCGCAGGTGATGCCCATACATCCTCCTTGTGCCGGTGACCTTCCGTTGAGCTCGAGGCGGGTGCGGCAACCTAATGGACAGCGCTCTGTGGCGCGGCATCTCACCAGCCGTTCACACATACCTCGTGGGCGGACCGGCAGGGTCACCGTCTACATACGAGATCTCCGGTGCGTTCCGTGTCATCACATGCAGTGATCACCTGCCGGCAGCTCACCAGCTATTCTGCACCCGGATCCGTGGACGGGCAGTGATCTCCTGCCGGTTGCCTCTTCCGTGTCGGGACAAGCCGACCCACCCATTAGGTG
>NZ_JASHKW010000062.1:0-1712 GCF_030056915.1 Rhodococcus sp. IEGM 1307 | reverse complement strand
CGCTGCCACACAACGGAATTCACAGCGACAACATCAACGAATCGGTGCATTCGGGCTTACTGGGTCTTCCGTTCCCGCAGGGTCATCATCGCGGACCGGCACCGTTCCCCGAGCACGAGATCGCCTTCCCAGTGCCCGATCTCCTTCTTCGTCTCGACCTCCTCAGGGCGTTGGTCGATCATCGTCATGTTCTGCACCGGGCCACCGACCCGGGGCCGGCGTGACCACTGCGATTTGCGCTGAGTCCGGCCGGTGCGCAGCTTGCTGCAATAGCCCTTGTCCAAGCCCTGGCCGCCCCGCACCAACAGCGCCCGATAGATCGTCTCGTGGCCCACTCGCATGCGGTGGTCGTCCGGGAAAGTCACCTTCAGCCAGCCGCTGATTTCGTCCGGGGACCAGTGCAGGTCCAGTTTGCGTTGCACGAGCCTGCGCAGAGCCGAGTCCGCGATCAGCTTGTACTCGCGTGGCCGACGGCGATTCTGTGCCGCCGCTTCGTCGGCGGACCGCGGCAGGTAGCGGCCGTGCGCATTGGTGTGCCGGTCGATCTCCCGCTTGATCGTCGAGGGTGCGCGGTCGAGTTCGCGGGCGACCTGACGGATCGAACACCCCAGATGTCGTAGATCTGCGATCTGCAGGCGTTCGGCCAGCGACAGGTACCGTCCCGACGGTGGCTTCGCGGCGAGGAGGGCCCGGCTCCGCCGGGCCGCGAGCCGGATGTTGGTGCCGGTCTTGCGGTGCATTCCGAGGATTCTGCTGGCCGAGGTATTGGATTCGCCCTGTCTGCGCAGTTCCCAGTACCGCGTGTCGCGGACAGCCTTTTGGAGCTGAGCCGGGGTCGGCGCGGGATTGAGCTCGGCAGCGATTCGGGAGGCTGATTTCTTCACCGCCGCCCGTAGCGCCGCTTCGTCGGCCTTTCTGGTGCGGCGCTTTCGGTGTAACCGCTGGATCTCCCAGGCGTCTGCCCGGCGCCGGTCAAGCCGGAGCTGCCGACGAACGTCCGCGACACTGGCGTCCTGGTCGCGGAGTTGGTGGAAGCGGCGCTCAATCCACCGATACGCGGTTGACCTACCGACACCAGCCCGCTGAGCAGCGACTTCCACCGTCACGCCGCGATCGTGCTCGCTCCAGAATGAGCTTTCGATGTTCGCGTCGACCCGCAGGTGATGACGGCGATACGTGCCCGATTCGAACGCCGCGTCCCAAACCTCAATCTTCGAGGTCACGCACCCAAGCCTGGCCTGCGCTTGCTGCGTGGTCAGGCCCTCTTCACGTAGCTCGAAGAACGACTGCCGGAGCCACTGATAACCGCTCTGGAGATGGACACCAGCGGTCCGGGCGGAGTATTTGAGACTGCGGCCCTGCCGGACCAATCCCAGAAACCGTGCGCGAGCAGCAGCGTCTGCCGACTTCGCCAATGCAACACCACCTCACTGCAGGTGTTGCAACGACCGATAGAAATCTCCGTGCGATAACCGGGACTCCTCCAGCGCACCCACACGGCGCCTTCGGCACGGGCCCAGTCAGTCAGCTCAGAGGTTAATGGTCAACGGTCAAACCCTATCCATAACCCGGGAAAATACGCCTTCAGCGTCGCGGTGAAGTTTCTCGTCCCGGCGAAGTCCTGATCGTCTCTGAGTTCCTAACGGAGGTCTGTCAGAGGGACGATCTACTCTGACAACCGCGACGAGCAACAGGTCGCCACTCACTGCCCA
>NZ_JASHKW010000061.1:0-2022 GCF_030056915.1 Rhodococcus sp. IEGM 1307 | reverse complement strand
CCGCCAACAACTCCGGCAACGACACCTCCGACACCGACACCCCACCCACCACCGGAGTCAAACACTCCAACTCCGCCACACCGATCACGGCGATGTCGCCGATCGGACGGTCGGGCGACGCCGTGACCGCGTCGAGGATGCGGACGAACTGGTCCGCGAACCCGCGCACGGTGCTCGCGTTCAGGATGTCGGTGGCGAAACCGAATGCGGCGGACATTCCGGCAGGTTCGCCGGTTTCGTCGACGTTCTCACTCAGGGTCAGGCACAGATCGCATTTGGCGACCTCGACACCGGCGTCGACGACCTCGACGATGAGCCCGGGCAGTTCGAGGCGGCTCTTCTCGGTGTTCTGGAACTCGAGCAGCACCTGGAACAGCGGGGTGTGCGCGGTCGAACGGACCGGGTCGACCGCCTGCACCACCCGGTCGAACGGCACCTCCGCGTGCCCGAATGCCCCGAGGTCGGTCTCGCGGACGTGCGCCACCAGGTCGGTGAAGGAGCTCTCGGGCGCGACCCGGGTCCGCAGCACCACGGTGTTGACGAACATGCCGACCATCTCGTCCAGTGCCGCGTCGCCGCGACCGGCGACAGGCGTTCCCACCGCGAGGTCCGTCTCGCCGCTCAGCCGGCCGAGCAGGACGGCGAGTGCGGCGTGCGCGACCATGAACAGCGTCGAATCGTGGTCCCGGGCGAGGTCGGACAGCTTCTTGTGGAGGTCCGCACCGATCGCGAACGGCACGGTGGCGCCGTGTGCGGACCGCTGCAGCGGGCGCCGCCGGTCGGTCGGCAGCTCGAGCAGCTCGGGCATCCCGTCGAGGGTCCGGCGCCAGTAGTCCAGCTGCGCCGAAAGCAGCGAGTCCGGGTCGGTGTCGCTGCCCAGGGTGCGGCGTTGCCACAGCGCGAAGTCCGCGTACTGCACCGGCATCGGCGCCCACCCGGGGGGACGTCCGTGTGTACGCGCGGTGTACGCAACCATCACGTCGCGAGCGAGCGGCGCCATCGACGATCCGTCCGCCGCGATATGGTGCAACACGAGAGCCACCACGTGTTCGTCCGGACCGATCTGCAGCACCGCAATGCGCATCGGGACGTCGCGGCTCACGTTGAACTCGGCCGACGCGAGGGGCACCAGCTCACTGCGCAGCGCCGCCTCGTCGGACACGGTGACCGGGGTGAGGTCGAGGGTCACCCGGTCCGCGGGCAGCACCACCTGATGCGGCCCGTCTGCAGAGCCGGGATAGACGGTGCGGAGCGGCTCGTGCCGTTCGACGACGTCGCCGAACGCGGCGCGCAGAGCATCGATGTCGAGTTCGCCGGTCAGGCGCAGCGCGATCGGAACGTTGTAGGCGGGCGAGGTCGTGTCGACCTGGTTGACGATCCACATCCGCTGCTGTGCGAGGGACAGCGGCACCCGGTCCGGGCGCGGGGCCGCCGTGAGGGCGGGACGCGCCGCAGTGCTGCGATCCGCGGTAGCGGCCCGGGCGGCGAGTTCCGCCACCGTCGGCGCCTCGAACAGCTCCCGGACCCCCAAGGCGATGCCGAGCGCGGAGTTGATGCGGGCGACGGCGCGGGTCGCGCTCAGCGAGTTTCCACCCAGGTCGAAGAAGTTGTCGTCGAGCCCGGCCCGGTCGAGCCCGAGCACCTCGGCGAAGACGTCTGCCACGGTGTGCTCGGCCGTACTGGTCGACGCGCGGAACACGGTGCGGACGATCGCGAAATCCGGGGCCGGCAATGCTTGCCGGTCCAGCTTGCCCACCGGAGTGAGGGGCAGCTCGTCGAGGATGACGATGGTCGCGGGCACCATGTGGGCGGGCACGAAGCCGCGCACATGGTCGGTCAGTTCGGCGACGTCGGGTTCGTCGTCACCGGACGGCAGGACGTACGACACCAGGACGGTGTCCCCGGACGGGGCGGTGCGACCGAGTGTCACGGCGAATCCGACGTGGAGATGCCGTGTCAGCGCGGCGTCGATTTCGCCGAGTTCGATCCGGAAACCACGAATCTTCACCTGAAAATCCGAGC
>NZ_JASHKW010000060.1:0-2328 GCF_030056915.1 Rhodococcus sp. IEGM 1307 | reverse complement strand
TGTTCGGCGCGCCATTCGAGATAATTGCGGTAGGGACGGGCGGGAGGCAACGCCGATGCCTGGTCGCCGGCGGCATAGAGTGCGAGCATGTCCGTCATCAGCAGTGGCATCGACCAGCCGTCGAGCAGGATGTGGTGGTTGGCGACGACCAGCTCGTACCGGTCCTCGGCGACGGTGACCAGTGTGAACCGGATCAACGGTGGTGCGGTCATGTCGAAGTGCGTGGCCTGATCGTCGGCCAGCAGTCGCGTCAACGCGTCCGGGCGAGTGGTGTCGTCGATTTCGCGGAGATCGACCTCGGACCATGGCACCGGCACCTTGTCGAGGACCAGCTGCACGGGTATGCCGTCGGCTCCGTCGACGAACGCCACCCGCAGGTTCGGGTGCCGATTCAGTACCGCCTGTGCCGCCGTGTGCAGCCGGGTGGCGTCCACCCGGCCGGTGAGGGTGAACACGACCTGCATCGAGTACACGTCGACCGACGACGCGGCCAACAGCGCGTGGAACAGCAGACCCGACTGCAGCGGCGTCAGGGGCCACACGTCCGTGACCGCCGGATACGCCGCTTCCCAGCGGTCGATGTCCGGTTGCTGTGCGGTGATCAACGGTAGATCCGACGGTGTCAGCCCGCCGGCGTCGGGGGTCTGCGCATGGGTGGCGAGGGCGGCGAGCGCAGCACACCATTTCTCCGCCAAGTCCTGCACATCGGTCCGCCCGATTGCACCGGTCGGGAACGTGAACGTGGCGCCCAGCACCGGACCCTCGCTGCCGTCGGTGACGATCGCATTGATGTCGACGACGCCGTTCGCCGGCATGTCGGCATCTCCCGGAGCGGCGATGTCGCCGAGATGGCCGCACGGTGCCCACTCCGCCCGCGGCATCTCGTTCGGTACACCACCGCCGGACACCCGGCCGAGGTAGTTGAAGCTGATCTGGCCGACCGGCAGTGACCGCAACTGCTCGGTTGTGTCCCGATTCAGGTAGCGCAGCAGCCCGTAGCCGATTCCCCTGTCCGGTAGCGACCTCAGCTGCTCCTTGATCGACTTGACCACCACACCGGCGCCGGCGCCACCGGTGAAGGCGTCGTCGAGGTCGGCGGCCCCGATATCCAGACGCACCGGAAACACGGTGGTGAACCATCCCACCGTTCGAGACAGATCCGCTCCCGCGGCAATCTGCTCCTGACGGCCGTGTCCCTCGAGTTGGATCAGCGTCGAGGATTCGAAGACCTGTCGCGTGCGCCGCCACCGGCTGACGGCCAATGCCAATGCCGCCAGCAGTCCGTCCTCGACGCCGCCGTGGAACAGTGTCGGCAAGGTCGTCAGGAGTGATGCCGTCACCGGTGCCGGTACGCTCACCTCGACCCGGTCGAGGGTGGATCCGACATCGACAGCCGCGTTGAACGGGCGGAGGCCCACTACCGGGTCGGGGGCTTGCAGCAGTGCCTGCCATATCGGTAACTCCGCCAGCCGCGCCGGGGCCGATGCCTCCTCGACCAACGCGTGCGCCCACCGACGCATCGACGTTCCGGTGGGATCCAACATTGGAGTGTGCCCAGCGGACACCTGCGCCCACGCGGAGGCCAAGTCGGGCAGGAGTATCCGCCACGACACCCCGTCGATCACCAGGTGGTGCGCGACGATCAGCAGCCGGCCCGGCCGCTGCGCGGTGCTGCATCCGGACCGGAAATCGAGCCACACGAACTGCACCATCACGCCCGTCGTCGGCGCCAACCGCCCCAACGCCGCATCCAATTGCGCCGCCGCCAACGCCGCCGCGGCTTGCTCGTCGAGATCGGCGGTGACCTCCACCCGACGAACAAGGCCGTCCACATCGACGGCATCCGACCCACCGACTTCCAGACCCCACCCGCGTTCGTCGCCGACAAGTCGAGAGCGGAAAATGTCGTGGTGCTCGAGCACGGCCTCGACCGTCGCCACCAACCCACCGCGCTCGATTCCGGGCGGCAACTCCACCCACATGTGTTGCGAGAATCGACCGAAGCCACCACCCCGCTCGATCAGCGCCGCCGCGACCGGGGTCAGCGGCATCCACCCGATGCCGCCGCCCGGCAACTCCTCGAGGGCCACCGGCTGTCCGGAGTCCTCGGGACGCTGCGCGACTGCAGCCAAGCCGCCGACGGTCCTGCGCTCGAATACATCGCGTGAGGAGAACACCACGCCCCGGGCTTTCGCGCGCGAGACCAACTGAATCGCGACGATGCTGTCGCCACCGAGAGCGAAGAACGACTCGTCAACCCCGACGCGGTCGACGCCGAGGACGTCGGTGAAGACGTCGGCGATGGTGTGTTCGGTGGGGGTGACCGGT